>JANQFY010000258.1 GCA_028277585.1 Sedimentisphaerales bacterium | reverse complement strand
GTTCGCTCCCCCTGGCGCCCAGTGCGTTCGTGACGCGCTGACACCTCCACCGGTCGCTGACGCCGCGCCGCGGTTGGCGCCATTCGGACGACAGCATTGCCCGAGACCTCCCGAGTTCCCCCCTCCATCTGTCGCCTGTCAGGGCTCCGCGCCGCCGTTCCTGGCATCCGTTTGAAGTTTCGCTACAAACGCATGGGGAAATGCGGTATAGTACCCCTCCGGTCTGGACTGCCCAAGGCGGCCCGGCCCATTTTTCGTTCAAAGAACAGGACTGGACCGTTTCGTCGAGACGGTGGTTGGCACTCATGGAAAGGTTGTTGAAGTCGATGGCGACGACAGAAGGCACATACAACTTCACGGACATCGAGAAGAAGTGGCAGGAGATCTGGGAGACCAATCAAACCTTCCGGGCGGTCGACAGCGACACGGCGAAGCCGAAGTACTATGTCCTGGACATGTTTCCCTATCCGAGCGGGCAGGGACTGCATGTGGGGCACCCCGAAGGGTATACCGCCAGCGACATCGTCTCGCGGTACCAGCGCATGAAGGGCTTCAACGTCCTGCATCCGTTTGGGTGGGACGCTTTCGGGTTGCCGGCTGAGCAGCACGCCATCAAGACGGGGACGCATCCGAACGAGACCACCAACAAGAACATCGCGAACATGCGCCGCCAGACCAAGGCGCTGGGCTTCAGCTATGACTGGAGCCGGGAGATTGCCACTACGGACCCAGCCTACTACAAATGGACCCAGTGGATCTTCTTGAAGTTGTTCAACTGTTACTTCGACGAGGATCAGCAGAAGGCCCGGCCGATCGAAGAACTGCCCATCCCCGAAGGTCTGAGCGAGCAGGAGAAGGGCCAGTACATCGACGATAACCGATTGGCCTACCAGGCGGACATTGCGGTGAACTGGTGTCCTGAACTGGGGACCGTGCTGGCCAACGAAGAAGTGATCGGGGGCGTTAGCGAGCGGGGGGGGCATCCGGTGATCCGCCGGCCCATGCGGCAATGGATGCTGCGCATCACCAAGTACGCCGAACGACTGCTCGACGATCTCAAAGAAGTGGACTGGTCCGAATCGATCAAGAAGCTGCAGATGGACTGGATCGGCAAGAGCGTCGGGGCCGAGGTCTGTTTCAAGATCGACGGGGCCGCAGGAGACATCTGGGTCTTCACGACGCGACCCGACACGCTCTTCGGCGCGACCTACATGGTCATGTCGCCCGAGCATCCCCTCGTCGAGACCATCACGACGGATGCGCAGAAGGAAGCGGTGCGCCAGTATTGCGAGGCGGCGGCGCGCAAGAGCGACCTGGACCGGACGGATCTGGCCAAGGACAAGACCGGCGTCTTCACCGGCGCCTACGCGATCAATCCCGTCAACGACGCGAAGATCCCGGTCTGGATCAGCGACTATGTACTGATCAGCTACGGCACGGGCGCGATCATGTCGGTGCCGGCCCACGACGACCGTGACTTCGAGTTCGCTACCAAGTTCGAGCTGCCGATCGTTCAGGTTGTTTCGCCGCCCAATCCGGAGGATGCCGAGCTGGTCCGCAAGGGTGAGTTGTGCTTCACCGGAGACGGCACGGCGATCAACAGCGGCCGGTTCGATGGACTGTCGACGCCGCAGTTCAAGGAAGAGATCACGGCCTGGCTGGCCGAGAAGGGCCTGGGCAGCAAAGCGATCAACTACAAGTTGCGCGATTGGCTGTTCAGCCGGCAGCGCTACTGGGGCGAGCCGTTCCCGATTGCCCACACCGAAGATGGGCGGATCGTTCCGCTGGACGAGGCGGACCTGCCCGTGCGGCTGCCTGAAGTCGAAGACTACAAGCCGATGGGGACGGGCGAGCCGCCGCTGGCGAAGGCCGCCGACTGGCTGAATGTCACTCTGGCTGACGGCACGCCGGCGCGCCGTGAGACGAACACCATGCCCCAATGGGCGGGCAGTTGCTGGTACTATCTGCGCTATATCGACCCGACCAACAGCGAGCGAGGTTGGGATCCGGAGAAAGAGAACTACTGGATGCCCGTCGATTTGTATATCGGCGGAGCCGAGCACGCTGTGCTGCATCTTCTTTACTCGCGATTCTGGCACAAGTTCCTATACGATCTGGGCTATGTCAGCACCAAGGAGCCGTTCAAGAAGCTGATCAACCAGGGCATGATCCTGGGCGAAGACGGCCAGAAAATGAGCAAGTCGCGCGGCAATGTCGTGAACCCCGACCAGGTGGTCGCCGATCACGGGGCCGATTCGATGCGCCTCTACGAAATGTTCATGGGGCCCCTGGAGGCGATGAAGCCGTGGAGCATGCAGGGCGTTCAGGGCGTGCACCGATTTCTCCAGAAGACCTGGCGGTTGATGATTGACGAAGAGACGGGGCAGTTGGACGCGGCGGTTGCGGAGACCGAGCCCGACGAGGAAACACTGCGCCTGTTGCACCAGACCATCAAGAAGGTTGGTCGCGACGCGGAGACATTCGGTTTCAACACCGCCATCAGCGCCATGATGATTCTTGCGAACCACCTGGGCAAGCTGAAGAAGCGGCCCAAGGCCGCCTTGGAGTCACTCGTTCTGATTCTCTCACCGTTCGCGCCGCACATCGCCGAGGAGTTGTGGCAACGTCTGGGGCATAACGAGAGCCTGGCTTACGAGCCCTGGCCGACCTACGACGAGGCGCTGACGAAGGAGAAGGAGATCGAACTGGCGGTTCAGGTCAACGGCAAGATCAAAGATCGCATCGTTGTGCCGGCCGGCACCGAGGAAGAAGCAATCAAAGCCGAAGCGCTGGGTCGACCGAAGGTGGTCGAGGCGATGGCGGACAAGACGCCCCGCAAGGTGATTGTGATCAAGTCCCGGCTGGTCAATATCGTTGTCTGACAGAGGCGAGGACGCCCATGTTCGTCGAGATCGAAGCCAAGCTGAAGGTTGATTCGCTGGAGGAAGTCGAGCGGCAGTTGAACGCCTGTGACGCTATCTTCGTCGCGAAGAAGGTGCAGATCGACTGCTACTTCGACACGCCCGACGCGCAACTGACGAAAACGGATCGGTGTCTGCGACTGCGCACGGATCGTCGCGACGAGGGTGAGCGGCGGGTCCTGACGTTCAAGGGGCCCAAGCAGGTCGACGATTTTAAGAAACGCGAAGAAGTCAATCTTGACGTGGAGGACGCCGAAGGTACAGAGCGTCTGCTGAACGGGCTGGGGTACCGCCGGGCGCTGGCCTTCAACAAGCGCCGTGAGCGATGGGACCTGGAGGGGTGCGAAGTGGCTCTGGATGAATTGCCTCTGCTGGGCACATTCGTCGAGATCGAGGGCCCCGATTCACAGCGCATCGCGGCGGTCCAGAAGTCACTGGGCCTGGCCGATGCGCCGCACGTGATGGACAGCTATGCCTCGCTGATTCGGGAGGCTTTGGCGCAGCGCGATTCGGCGCAGACGGAAGTGTATCTGTGAGCGACGCCGCGAGACTGAGGATGAAGCGAACCAGCGGCTATGTCATGTGCATCGTGAACCCGAAGTCCGGCGCCAGCAGCCGGAAGTTCGCATGCCGATACTTCCACCGCTATCTGGAGAGTCAGGGCCATCGCGTACGCGTCCAGGTCACGACGTCTCTGGAGCACGCCTGCGAGTTGGCAACGGGCGCCGCTGGCGATCCCGATTGTGCGTTGGTGGTGGCCGCCGGTGGGGATGGGACCCTTCGCGAAGTGGCTCATGGGCTCGAAGGCGGGGACACTCCCTTGTTGGTTGCCCCGTGCGGTACGGAGAATCTGCTGGCCAACGAACTCGGTTTCGACTGGCGTCTCGAGACGCTCATCAAGGCGTTCGAGGGGGGCGTTCTACGGCCGCTCGATTTGGGAACCGCCAACGGCAAGTGCTTTGCGTCGGTTGCCGGATTCGGTTTCGACGCCGCGGTGGTCGACCGGGTGAATCAGCGTCGCACAGGGCACATCAGTCATTTCGCCTATGTCCAGCCACTATGGCGCACGTTCTGGAGTCACAGGTTCGAGCCCATGACCGTGGTGGTTGATGGAGAAGAGGTCTTCGCAGATCGTGGTATGGTGTTCGTCGGGAATATCTCACGGTACGCCATCGGTCTGCAACTGTTGCACTACGCCGATTTCAGCGACGGGCTGCTGGACGTGTGCATCTACAAGTGCGGCGGCCGGATCCATCTGGTCAAGCACTCGATTCTGACAGTGCTCAAACAGCACGCCGATTGCCGCGATGTCATCTATCGGCAGGGCAAGCGGATCACGGTCCGTTCGGAATCGCCGGCCGTCAAGGCCGAGATCGACGGCGACCCCGGGCCGTCTCTGCCCATTGATATCGAGGTCGTGCCCGGCGCGGTTCAGTGCTTGGTCCCGCCGGATGCCAAGCCGGCCGGGATGCGCACGCGAATCATTCGGTCGCTCCGCTAGCCGGCCCACCCTTGCATCCCCGCGAAACCGTCGATACGATCAGAGAGCAACCAATATAACTGGAAATGGATAACTGAGATGGAATTCAAGATTGGGCGGGTCACTGTTGGGTTGGGCGGACCGCTGTTCGTGATGGCGGGGCCCTGTGTGATTGAGAGTGAGCAGGGGTGCTTGGAGATCGCCGATCAGCTCGGACAGATCCGCGAGCGCACTTCCCTGGAGATTATATTCAAGGCCAGCTTCGACAAGGCCAATCGCAGCAGCCGGACGAGTTTCCGAGGGCCCGGCTTGGAAGAGGGCCTGAGGATCCTCGATACGGTTCGCATGAAGACCGGCCTGCCCATCATGACAGATGTGCATGAGTCGAGTCAGGCTGCTCCTGTCGGCGAGGTCGTCGATTGCTTGCAGATTCCCGCCTTTCTCTGCCGGCAAACAGACCTGCTGTGTGCCTGCGCCGAAACGGGCAAGCCTGTCAGTGTCAAGAAGGGGCAATTCCTCTCGCCCGAGGAGATGGGGAACGTCGTCGAGAAGATTCGCGCGTGCTCGAACGAGAAGATCATGTTGGCCGAGCGCGGCACGTTCTTCGGATACCACCGCCTGGTGAATGACCTGACGGGGATCGAGGTGATGAAGCAGTTTAACTGCCCTGTCATCTTCGACGCCACGCACAGCACGCAACAGCCGGGTGGATTGGGGACCGCCAGCGGCGGGCGGCCCGAGATGGCGCCCATCCTGGCGCGGGCGGCGGTTGCCGCGGGTGCCAACGGCCTGTTCCTCGAGGTCCATCCCAGACCGGTAGAGGCCAAGTCCGATGCCGCCACCGTCCTGCCGCTTGAGAGGCTGGAATCGCTTTTGACCACGTGCCGACGCATTTTCGAGATCGTTCATGGAAGCTAAGCGCGCCGACCGGCCCCGACACATCTACGGTCCCGTTCCCTCCCGCCGACTGGGTCTGAGCCTGGGACTCGACATCGTGCCGCCCAAGATCTGTACGCTCGATTGCGTCTATTGCCAAATCGGCCGGACGACGAAAATCAGCGCGACTCGCGGCGATTTCCTGGACATTCAAATCGTCCTGGACGAGCTGAAACAGGTGTTGGGTGAAGGGGTCCACGCCGACTACATCACGATCGGCGGATCGGGCGAGCCCACCCTGAATGTCCGACTGGGTGAGCTCATCGACGGAATCCGAGAATTGACCCCGATCCCGGTCGCCATCATTACTAATGGAACCTTGCTTTATCGCGCGGACGTGCGGGCCGAATGCGCCAAAGCCGACCTTGTTGTCCCATCGCTGGATGCGGCTGCGGCGGACGTCTTCCGAGCGGTCAATCGCCCGGTCGTCGATATTAGCATTGAAAAGCTCGTTTCCGGGTTGGTTGAATTCCGCCGGGAGTTCACGGGCCAACTCTGGCTCGAGGTCTTCCTCATCAAGGGAGTCAATACCGCTCCCGAGCAGATCGCTGAACTCAAGGTCCACATCGACCGCATCCGGCCGGACAAGGTGCAGCTCAACAGCGCGGTTCGACCCGCGGCCGAGGAGGGAATCGCTCCGATTGAGGCCGCCGAGCTGGAAGTGATCGCGCGACAGATTGGCGGCCCGTGCGAGATTGTGGGGGCCGCGCCGTCGGCAGAGAGTGACCGTCACGTGCAGCGGACCGCGGCAGATGTACTATCAATGCTGAAACGGCGGCCTTGCTCGGTCGAGGACATCTGTACCGGATTGGCAATCAACCCCCATGAGGCGCTAAAGCACATCGCCGCGCTCGAGGCTCGTGAAGAAATCGTCTCGGAACGCCGAGGCGACACCACGTATTACCTCCACCGCTCCCGATAATTCCCCCCGGATTCGCGGCCCGACCCCACGTCTGAAGGACACCCGGCGCCGTCCAGGGAAATCCCCGTTACCGGCCCAAAGACGCAATGCCCGATATTCCGTGCCAGTTTTTGTAAAGGCGGACGCTGGATTGGCCGATAAAAGCCTTGTGGCACCTCACAAGGGCCGGATTCGAACGAACCGAATTCGAGGCTTGAACACAGCTGGTGACGTGGGATGCCGCCTGATGAGGTATGAGGATGAAACGCATGCAGCGACAACTGGTGCTCAACAAGGGAACGGAGAAGTACATCTTCCGTTACGAGCAGGGTGGCGAGGACGAGCTGCTCGACGCCTTGATCGATCAGGTCAAGGACAAGCGGACGGACTTCGACTGGTTCGACGCGGCCGTCCTGAGCTTCAAATTAAGCCAGACGCTGATTGGGCGAGCCGAAGGCTTGCTCGCCGACGACAGCGATGTCACGGTGCTGCACTGAGTCAGACAACGCATTTCGCTGGGTGAAGTGTGGTTGCGTGGAATATGAGTTGGAACGAAAAGGTGCTCGATGATGCCGACAGATGAAGTGGGTAGGTGGACTATGGAAGACAACCATGCAATAGTCGAACAATTCTTGGACTATCTGAAGTACGAGAAGCGCTTCTCCGAGCACACGGCTAAGTGCTACGGGGCCGATCTGGGGCAGTTCGGTGACTTTCTGCTGCAGAATTGCGAGCACGACGAACCGTCGCAGGACGGCGGGGGCATGGATCACCACCACATGGGCGTCGCCACGGCGGTTGCCGTTCAGCCGGCTCAGAGCGTCGATCAGCTCTTGCTCAGCGCCGAGGTCAACGAGGCGCGAGCCTATCTGGCGCACCTGAGCGACAAGGAATATTCCAAGGCGACGATCGCCCGGAAGCTCGCGACCCTGCGCAGCTTCTACAAGTTCCTGGTCAAGACCAACCGACGCACAACCAACCCGTTGACGTCCGTCCGGACGCCCAAGCAAGACAAGAAGCTGCCGCGCTTCCTCGAGTACGAAGAGATCAAACGCCTGCTGGAAACGCCCCCGATCGAGACATGGCTCGGCGCCCGCGATCGCGCGATCCTCGAGACGCTCTACAGCACGGGCATTCGCGTCAGCGAGCTGGTCGCCCTGAACATGGACGACGTCGACTTCCTGGGTGAAGTTATCCACATTCGCGGCAAGGGCAAGAAGGAGCGGATCGCTCCGATCAGTTCCTCGGCCCTGCAGGCGATTCAGCACTACATGGAGTTCCGCAACAAGCGGTCCCAGAGCAACGCCAACTTCGATATCCGCGTCCTTTTCGTCAACAAGCACGGCCAGCGGCTGAGCACTCGCAGCGTGCGACGCAAGATGGACAAGTACCTGAAGATGGCGGGGCTGGATCCGAATATCAGCCCGCATACGCTGCGGCACAGCTTCGCGACGCACATGCTGAACAACGGCGCCGATCTGCGGAGCGTTCAGGAGTTGCTCGGTCATCAGTCGCTTTCAACGACTCAGGTCTATACGCACCTGACGACCCGGAAGCTCAAGGAGGTATACGACGGGGCGCATCCTCGTGAGGATTTTGAGGAGAGCAGCTACGCTCCCTATGAAGAGCCGCAGGCGGAGTACCCTCAGTATTCGCAGACGTACCCGACTCAGCCGGGGCACGGATCGTTCTAACGGCCTCGGCCCAACTCGTGTGAAAAAGAGAGAGAGCCGCTCGCAAGGGCGGCTCTTTTTTTATGCGCTTGAAATCAGAGCATTGAAAGGGGGCTATTGAATGGCTGAGGTCAACCAGGACACCAGGGCAGCAAGGAGGGCACCAAGAGTCGGTCCCACCACCGGGATCCAACTATAGCCCCAGTCGCTGGCGCCCTTGTTCTTAATCGGAACGAGTTGGTGAATCAGACGGGGCCCCAGGTCACGGGCGGGGTTGATCGCGTAGCCGGTGGTTCCGCCGAGCGACATGCCGATGCCCATGACGACGAAGGCGACGGGCAAGGCGCCGAGGGCGCCCATGCCGACCTTCACATGAGACAGATCGGTGGCAGCGGATTCGAGCTTGGGAGCGGCGGCATAGAGCACGGCGAGGATCAGGACGAACGTGCCGATGATCTCGGAGAGGAGATTGCTGAGCGGCTTGCGGATGGACGGCCCCGTGGAGAACGTGCCAAGAATGGCGCCCTGATCGGTGGTGATCTCAAAGTGGTCCCGGTAGAAGAGCCAAACGAGAAAGGCGCCGAACGCGCCACCGAGCAGTTGGGCGGTAATGAAGAGCGGGACCTTGGCGAGGGCGAACTTCCCGGCGGCCGCCAGGCCGACCGTCACGGCCGGATTGATATGGGCGCCACTGAATTGGCCGCTGACAACGACCGCAATGAAGACCGCCAAGCCCCATCCCAGGGTGATAACGATCAAGCCTGAATCATGCCCCTTCGTTCCTTTGAGGCAAACATTGGCGACCACACCGTCGCCCAGCAGAACCAAGATCATTGTGCCAATGAATTCCGCTGTGAAATCTGTCATTTGGACTTCTCCGATTAAGGTCTGGGTGCATGGCGCCCCCGGCGCAATCAGGTCGGTGACTTTGGCCTACCGGTCCCAGTCGCGAACGCGGTCGACTGCTTTGCGCCAGTTCTTCAGGTGCGTCTCTCTCTGCTCGTCGGGCATGTGCGAGTCGAATTCCTCGTCCTTCTTCCAGATCCGTTGGATCTCGTCGATATCCGACCAGTAGCCGACGGCCAGGCCGGCGAAGAACGCCGCGCCCATGGCGGTCGTCTCGAGTGTTTCCGGGCGGATCACCTTGATGCCGGTCAGACCCGCCTGGAATTCCATCAGGCTGTTGTTGATCGAAGCGCCCCCGTCGACCCGGAGTTCGGCAATTGGGATGCCGGCGTCATCGGCCATGGCGTCGAGTACGTCTTTCGTTTGGAAGGCGATCGATTCGAGGCACGCGCGGGCGATGTGTGCGTCGGTGGTCCCGCGCGTAATGCCAAAGATCGCTCCCCGGGCGTACTGGTCCCAGTAGGGCGCGCCCAGGCCCGCAAAAGCGGGCACCATGTAGACCCCACCATTGTCGTCAACCGTATTGGCAAGGGCCTCGACCTGCCCGGATTCGTTGATCGCGCCCAACCCATCGCGGAGCCACTGGACCACCGCGCCGGCGATGAAGATACTGCCCTCCAGGGCGTAGGTCACCTGGTCGCCCAGTTTCCAGGCGACGGTGGTCAGCAGGTTGTTCTTGGACTGTTTGGGAGTCGCGCCGGTGTTCATAATGATGAAACAACCGGTGCCGTAGGTGTTCTTGATCATGCCCTCTTCAGCGCACATCTGCCCGAACATGGCGGCCTGCTGGTCACCGGCGATGCCGGCGATGGGGATCTGAGCGCCGAGGAAGGTGCTCTCGGTTGCGCCGAATGTCTCGCTGCAACTCTTGACCTCCGGGAGCATCGAGACGGGAACGCTCAACAGATCGCACAGTTCCTCGTCCCATTGCTGGTCGTGGATATTGAACAGCAGGGTCCGGCTGGCATTGGAAATGTCAGTTGCATGGACGCGCCCATTGGTCAGCTTCCACACGAGCCAGGCATCGACAGTACCGAAGGCCAGTTCACCTTTCTCAGCTTTCGCGCGGGCGCCGTCGACATTGTCGAGGAGCCACTTGACCTTGGTCCCGGAGAAGTAGGCGTCGATGACGAGCCCGGTCTTCGCTTGGATCTTCTCGGCGTGTCCCTGGCGCTTGAGTTCGTCGCAGAACTCGGACGTGCGCCGGTCTTGCCAGACGATGGCGTTGTGAATCGGCTCACCCGTCTGGCGATCCCAGACGATGGTCGTCTCGCGCTGATTGGTGATACCGATCGCGGCGATCTGCGCGCCGGTGATGTTCATCTTGGCGACCGCCTCGGCCGCGACACTGGCCTGGCTCGACCAGATCTCGTTGGGATCGTGCTCGACCCAGCCGGATTGCGGGAAGATCTGCTCGAACTCCTTCTGGGCGACGGAGCAGATGTGACCTTCCTTGTTGATGACCAGAGCGCGGGAACTGGTGGTGCCCTGGTCGAGCGCCAGTATGTATTGCTGTTCAGCCATCGCGACGTCCTTATCAGATGTTGACAGGTCCAACTGGAAACCGGTGCCGCACCCTCCGGCCCCGAATAATAGACCATCGGGCTTCTTGCTTGTCAAACGTTTGCCCGGCGGAGAGGCACCCGGTGACGGACTTTTTCCAAGAGGGGTTGGCTTTTTGCCGTGGACGTTCCATAATACGTGCGTCTGTGTGTCACGACGAGGACCGTCCGTGACCTGTGCAGGCGCGATGGAATCAGGGATACTGAAGGAACAGTCCTATGCCGTCCGATGCTGACACATCCACGTCTTTCAACATGCGATTCCTCTGGCTGATCTGTCTGGTCGCGGCGATGGGCGGGTTGCTGTTCGGGTACGACTGGGTCGTCATCGGCGGCGCCAAGCCGTTCTACGAGCCCTTCTTCGAGATTTCCGACAATTCCTTCTTGAGCGGTTGGGCAATGAGCAGTGCGTTGGTGGGATGTCTATTCGGCGCACTGATCTCCGGGGCCTTGAGCGATCGGTTGGGACGCAAGCGATTGCTCATCCTGGCGGGCCTGCTCTTCACGCTCTCGGCGATTGGCACGGCGCGGGCCTGGGACTTCACGTGGTTCAACATCTTCCGTTGGATCGGGGGGCTGGGCATCGGTCTGGCGTCCAATCTCTCCCCGATGTACATCGCCGAAATCTCTCCGGCCCACATGCGGGGACGTTTCGTTTCGATCAACCAGTTAACGATCGTTATCGGCATCCTGGCGGCGCAGTTGGTCAACTGGCGGATCGCCCAACCCGTGCCCGACGGCGCGACACTCGATTTCATTCGCGAATCCTGGAACGGGCAGGTCGGTTGGCGCTGGATGTTCGGGGCCGAGACGATCCCGGCGTCCCTGTTTTTTCTGCTGATGTTCTTCGTGCCGGA
>JANQFY010000122.1 GCA_028277585.1 Sedimentisphaerales bacterium | reverse complement strand
CCAGCGGCGCTTCGCCGTCGTCTTCGGTGCTCAGCCGTCCCTTGTGCCAGAACGGCAGCTTGGTGGCCGAGCTCATCAGGACCGCCTTCAAGACGCAATTGCCCCCTTGCGGGGCCAGCGCGGCCGCGAGGGCATCATCCTGCTGTGCCGCCTGGACCAGCAGGCCGACCACACCGGCGGTCACCGGCGTGGCGAAACTCGACCAGTCGCCGGACATCGTGTAGTCACGCTGCCCATCGGCGGTCGCCACCAGACAGTTGCCCGGCGCGATCAGGTCGGGCTTGCAGCGACCGTCATCGGTCGGGCCCAGCGTCGAGCGTTCCGGATAGGCCAGCGAGAAATGGGTCAGGTCCGTCGCCGGGTCACCCGTATTGACCGAGCTGACGACGCCCACGCCGATCGTGTTCGAGCTGGCGCCGGGGTACAGCGGCGGGTCCGAGGCATTGGTCCCATTGCCCACACTGGCGACCACGGGGATGCCCTCATGCTCGATCAGGGACTCAAGGGCCCGCGTCCACCAGTTCTCAAACTGGAAACCGAAGCTGGCGGTGATCACGTCCACCGGCGGCGCCTTCTGCGTGAAGACATACTTCTCGCCGAAATCGAGGTACTCGTAGATGTGTCCCTCCGCGGCCGGGACGGCGCCCTGATAGAGGAACGAGCCCAGGTCCGGGTCCGTCGCCTCCACGTCCTCTCCGAACAGGATCGAACAGATCGCCGTCGAATGGGCGGAGACGCCTACCGTCTCACGGCGGTCGCCCTGCAAACGCAGATTCGCCGCACCGAAACAGGCGTGGTCGATATTGGGCTGGTAATCGTTCTGCGGCTTGTCGTTCTCGTACGTGACGCTGCGACAGATGATCCCGAAGCGAACGCCCTGGCCCGTCAGCTCCGGCGCCAACTCACGCAGGGCGTAGGTCCCCACGCGATTGAGGCCCTGGGGCTGCAACGCCGAGGCGCCTGCATCCTGGGCCGCGGCGATGCCGGTCAACAGAGCAACCAGCAACACAACGCCCCATAATCTTGAGGCCTGCCGAGTTGTCTTTGTCTGACCGTTTCGCATCACAGAACCTTGGATATGGCACAGACACGTCGCCATGACAGCGTCATTCCCCCAGAAGACCAACCTCCCATGTTGGCGTGGCTACGTCCTCCAAACGACTGTGCCCATGATAGCAGAAACCCACCTCCGATTCAAGTAAATTCCGCCGCTTGGTTCCAGTATAACGGGGCTCGCAGTGCTGTAAAGGGCGATTTGCAAAACTGCCGCGGGAAATCTTGCCTTGCCGCGCCGGGGCTGCTATACTCACCGCCAGAATGGCAGAAAACCGCGTTTCGAGGTAGATAGCGGCTATGAAGATAATCCTGGACAGCGAGCAGATCGAGAAGACCCTGAAGGACCTGGCGAAGGAGATCGCCATGGGTGTGACGGGCGCCGACGATCTGGCCATTATCGGAATCCGCAGTCGCGGCGAGATTCTCGCCCAGCGACTGGCCCGCTGTATATCGGACCAGATGAATCAACCGGTCCTCTGCGGCACACTCGACATCACGCTGTACCGGGACGATCTGAACTCGCCGCACGGCGAGGGTCAACCGGAAGTCCGCACCACCGAGATTGGCTTCAGTGTTGACGACAAGACCGTCATCCTGGTCGACGACGTCCTCCATACCGGCCGCTCCACCCGGGCCGCCCTGGACGCCCTGATCGACCTGGGACGCCCCAAAGTCATTAGACTCGCTGTTCTCGTGGAACGAGCGGGAAGGGAATTCCCCATCCAAGCCGATTACGTGGGACGCAGCACCCGGGTGGAACCCGGGCAGGCGGTCCGAGTCAAACTGGTCGAATCGGACGGAAGAAACGAGGTCATAGTCGAGTAAGGGACCCATGAACCGCATTCTTGACATCGTGGAACGCCACACCCACCACGGCTCCCGGAGACGGCACAACAACACCATGGCGATTATGCGAAAAAGCAAGCAGTTCAAGTGGCAGCGCAAGCATCTGATCGGCCTGCGGGATCTGAGCGCCGAGGAGATCAGCTACATCCTGGACACCGCCCAGGGCTTCGAGCAGATCAGCCGGCGCTCGGTCAAGAAGGCCCCCCCGCTGCGCGGCAAGGTCGTGGTCAACCTGTTCTTCGAGGACAGCACCCGGACGCGCAACAGCTTCGCCCTGGCCGCCAACCGGCTCAGCGCCGACACGATCGAGTTCACCAAGAAGAGCAGCGCCGACAGCAAGGGCGAAACCCTGCTCGACACCGCCCGCAACCTCGAGGCGATGGGCATCGATATCGTCGTGATTCGCCACAGCGCCGCCGGGGCGCCGATGTTCCTGAGCAAAAACATCAATGCCTGCGTCGTCAACGCGGGCGACGGATTCTGCGAGCACCCCACACAAGCGTTGCTCGACGTCTACACGATCCGCCAGCTCAAGGGTTCGCTCGAAGGGCTCAAGATCGCCATCGTCGGGGACATCGCGCACTCCCGCGTCGCCCGCAGCGACATGTGGGCGATGACGAAGCTCGGCGCCGAGGTCACGCTGGTGGGCCCGCCCACGCTGATCCCGGCCGAGGCGAGCCGCCTGCCCGTCAATGTCAGCTACTCGCTCGACGACGTCATCGAGAAGGTCGACGTGATCAACATGCTGCGTATCCAGTTCGAGCGACTTGGGGGCAACCCCTTCCCTTCGATCCGCGAATACTCCCGCTACTTCGGCCTGACCGCCGACCGGATGAAGCGGGCCAAATCCGATATTCTCGTGATGCACCCGGGCCCGATCAATCGCGGCCTGGAGATGGAAAGTGAAGTCGCTGACGGCAAGAACAGCGTCATCCTCCAGCAGGTCACCAACGGCCTGGCCGTCCGGATGGCGGTGCTCTTCCTGGTCAATCAGGCCGCTGCCCAAACCGGCGCCTGAATCCCCCCTGCCCCGGTCAGCCGGACCACGGAGGGAACGCTAAGGGGAAACCACACAATGAAGTCATTGCTCGTCATGTCATTGATTGTGTCACTGGGCGCCCTGGGTTGCGCCATCGAACCGACGTCCCGCCAGCAACATGAAGCCGAAGTCGTTGTCTACGGCGGCACCTCGGCCGGCGTAATCGCGGCCGTGCAGGTCGCCCGCATGGGCAAGTCCGTCATCCTTCTCTGCCCCGACAAGCACCTGGGAGGGCTCTCGGCCGGTGGGCTCGGCTGGACCGACACGGGCCGCAAAGAGGTCATCGGGGGGCTCGCCCGCGAGTTCTATCATCGCATCTGGCGCCACTATCAGCAGGACGAAGCCTGGAAGTGGCAGAAGCAATCCGAATATGGCAATCGAGGCCAGGGGACCGCCGCGATCGACGGGATCGCGCGGACCATGTGGATCTTCGAGCCGCACGTCGCCGAGCAGGTGTTCGAAAACCTGATCGCCGAACACAAGATCCCCGTCCACCGCGACCAATGGCTCGACCGCGCCGAAGGCGTTCTCAAAGAGAACGGTCGCATCACCTCGATCACGATGCTCAGCGGCGCGACCTACCGGGCCGGGATGTTCCTCGACGCGACCTATGAGGGCGACCTGATGGCAGCCGCCGGCGTCTCCTACCACGTGGGCCGCGAAGCCGCCAGCGTCTACGGTGAGCAATGGAACGGCGTCCAGGTGGGCGTCCTGCACCACCGACACTGGTTCATGAAGCCGGTGAGCCCCTACCGGACCCTGGGCGATCCGTCCAGCGGGCTCTTGCCCCGCGTCTCGGGCGACGACCCGGGCAAGAAGGGTCAGGGCGACCACCGCATCCAGGCGTACTGCTTCCGCATGTGCCTGACCAACGTCCCGGAGAACCGCGTCCCCTTCCCGAAACCCGACGGATACGATCCCGACCAATACGCCCTGCTGCTCCGCGTCTTCGAGACCGGCTGGCGCGAAACGTTTCACAAGTTCGATCCGATCCCCAACCGCAAGACCGACACGAACAACCATGGGCCCTTCAGCACCGACAACATCGGCATGAACTACGACTACCCCGACGCGTCTTACGAGCGTCGCCGCGAGATCATCGCCGAGCACGAGACCTACCAGAAGGGCTTGATGTACTTCATCGCCAACGACCGCCGCGTACCGATCGACGTGCGCGAGAAGATGAGCACGTGGGGACTGGCCAAGGACGAGTTCGTCGACAACGGAAACTGGCCGCACCAGATCTACGTCCGCGAGGCCCGGCGCATGATCGGCGAGCACGTCATGACCGAGCACGATGCGCTCGGGACACAACGGGTTCCCCAGCCGGTCGGGATGGGCTCGTACGTACTGGACTCGCACAATGTCCAGCGATACGTCAAGCCGGACGGGCACGTCCAGAACGAAGGGGACATCGGGGTCAGCCCGCCGGAGCCCTACCGTATCGCGTACGGATCGCTGTGTCCGAAGAAAGCTCAGTGTGAGAACCTGCTCGTGCCTGTCTGCGTCTCCAGTTCGCACATCGCGTTCGGCTCGATCCGCATGGAGCCGGTCTTCATGATCCTGGGCCAGAGCGCCGCGACCGCCGCGGTTCAGGCCCTCAACGACGGCTGCGCCGTGCAGGACATCGACTACGCCAAGCTGCGTAACCGCCTGCTGGTAGACGATCAGCGTCTCTGAGGGCGATCGCCATGGTCGACCCTATCGAACGCAACCTGGGCCCGCAACCGATCGCCGAGATCATGGCGCAGCACAAGCTCAAGGCCCACGACCTCGTCGCCGCCTCGACCGAGCAGATCACCCACAAAATGGTCGCCCGCGCCTGCAAAGGACGCCGCCTCACGCCCAACGTTCAGACCAAAATCCAAAACGCCCTCAACGCCACGACGGGAAGGCAGTACTCGCGCAGCGACCTGTTCAACTACTGATGCTCTCCGACCCCGGCGTCGGTCTCGTAGGGTGGGGCTCGCCCCACCAGGCTGCGAGGACGGGTGTTGAGGTCCATCACTTGGACACGCGGTGGGGCAAGCCCCACCCTACACGCTATTGGCCTGCCTGGAAGGTGAAGTCGAGAATGCGCAGGGGTGTGGGTTCGTGCTCCTTCTTGGGGGACTGTTGGACCATAACGGAGAGGACGCCTTCCTTCTTCCAGCGGTTGGGATCGCCCAGCATTTCGTTGCCGAACGGGCCTTTCTCGCGGTGGACGACGGTCCAGTCGGTCCACTGCGTCGCGGCGGTCGCGGCCGCTATCGCAAGATCGCCTGTCCTGCGGAGACGGCCATTGGCGAGCACCGCCGCCGAGTCCCTCGTGGCGTAGATCACGTAGACGTTGTCGTGCGGATCGATGAAGACCTTGGGGCGGTTGCCCGCCACCCAGGGCAACTCCCGGTGACGCCAATCGCCCGGGGTGCTGCGCCAATAGTGATGATAGCGACGGGCCGCCGGTGGTCCCCAACGGTGCTCGCCCGGCTCGGCGCCGGCGGCGCGGAGCGAGTCGTCGGAGCAGTGCCACATCACGACGTGGATCCTCCCCTTCGAGTCCACCGCCTGACCATGCGTGTTCATCAAACCATGGGCCCGCGATATCCGAGCGACGGTGATTCCCGCCGTGTTGACGCCGGCCGGCCCGCCTAAAACGCCCCCCTGGCTGTTGCGCCAGGTGACGCCCCCGTCCCGACTGAAGGCGTACATCAGATCGTGGTTCGAGCCCTGCGCACTCTCGCGCCAGACCCAGGTCATGTGCAGCCGACCCTTCGGGCCGTAGGTGTACCCGTTCGGATACGAGCAGCGTGAGCGGCTTTCGCCCAGCGCGTCCTTGAACGTCCCCTGGCGCGAATCGATCTGCCGCGTATTGACCCAGACGCCCTTCTCGGGATCGTAATCGACGAGCATGCGATCGCCATTGCCCGACCCGCCCTGCCGGTAGCAGAACTGCAACCCGCCGGAAGGGGTCTGAAAGAAGCGCGGATACGTGATCCGGATCGGCCGTCCCTTCTCCAGTTCCGAGCGGATGGGCCTGAAGAGCGAAGCGTCCCATGTCACGTTCTCCGGATCGCCGGCCGCGCCCTTTCGCGAAACGCGGTAGTGGAGCGGATGCACGTGATGATCGAACGCTAGATGAATCGTTCCGTCCTGGGGGCAGATTCCGACCGAGATGGTGTTGTGCGCGTCGTTGCTCTGGAAATCGTAATCGGAAAAACGGATCACCTCCCACGCCCCGCCGGGAAGCTCGCGCCGGGCCAGGCAGACACGCCGGGCGCCGTCGTAGTAGCCAACGTACTGGCATTCGCCGTGCGTGACCACCGCATCCTGCTGGAACGCCAAACCATTGATCGCCCGACCGAACCGGCCCTGAATGGTCAAGGCGCGGGAATCGACCAGGCTGTCCACAATCTTGGTGGCCGTGACGCCGCCCCAGCCAACCGACGTTCCGATGAGCATAGTCCCAAGCAACATCCCGAAACGCGTCACGTGGTTCTCCAGAAATAAAAGCAGCAAACCAACAAGAATGAAGGTCACGCCGCCAGTACAACACCCCAAACTGACTCTGTCACCCCTGCGCAGGCAGGGGTCCACGGCATGCTGGGGCTCTGGATTCCCGCCTGCGCGGGAATGACAGCGAGAGAGATCCTCCGCCAGAATCCATGACGACAGACTGCTGTCACTCCAGGTCGTTCAAGCATACCCTGAAATTGAACACTCACTCTTGGGCATTGTACTTGCCCTGCGCAGTCGATACCATGGGTATTTCGTAGCAGTCATGCCCTTTCGGGACTTGAATGTGGAGAGAGAAGACATGACAGAGGCACACAACTTGACGACACGACGTCGGTTCATGCAGACCTTCGCCGGCGCCACGCTCGGGAGCGTCTGGCTGCGCACGGCACAGGCGGGCAGCCCGGAACCGACCTGCCTGGTCAGGGACATTCAGCGCTCGGTCCTCTGGAACGGCCGGGCGGGCGGGACGACCTGGTTCCATCCCCGCGCCTGCATGGTCCCGACCCAGGATGGACCTATCTGTTTCATGACGCTCCAGTCGATCACCGGCTCAGACATGTTCGGGCACGTACACTGGTCGATATCGACGGACCAGGGCAAGACCTGGACGCCGCCGGAGAAGATCGCTGCGCTGGGTCGCCATCCCGCCCGCAACGAACTGACCGAGGGCGTCTGTGACGTCGTGCCGGAATACCACGCCCAGACGAACACAGTCCTGGCGATGGGGCACAATGTCTACTACGACAAGACGGGACGCCTGGCCCGCCCCCAACTGGAACGCTACCCCGTCTACGTCGTACGCACGCCGGACGGAAAGTTCTCCGAAGCGAGGATCCTCGAGTGGGACGATCCGCGGGGCACCGCCATCTACACGTGCGGCTGCGCCCAGCGCGTCACCTTGCCCGATGGTCGCATCCTCGTGCCGCTGTCCTTCGGCGCCAAGGACAATCCGGCCCGCTCGGTCGGATCGGTCCTGTGCTCGTTCGACGGTCGTACGCTCAAGATCGAACGACTCGGCAACGAACTGGCCAACGGCGTCAAGCGGGGCCTGCTCGAACCAACGGTCGCGGCCTTTGAAGGCAAGTACTACATGACGATCCGCGCCGAGGACGATCGGGGCTACGTCACCTCCTCGACCGATGGACTGAACTGGGACAAGCAGCGCCCCTGGTGCTGGGACGATGGTGAGCTATTGACGATGTCCACCACGCAACAACGCTGGCTGCCCCACCGTGAGGGGCTGTACCTGGTCTACACGCGCAAAGCTCAGAAGAACACCAACGTGATGCGCTGGCGCGCGCCCCTCTATCTGGCGCAGGTCGATACGAAGAAGTTGCGCCTGATCCGCGCGACCGAGCGGGTCGCCCTGCCCCTGATCGGCGACGGCGTTAACGACGCCCGCCACGTGGCGCGGATGGGCAACTTCCATACCGTCGCGGCCAGCGCCGACGAATCCTGGATCACCGTAGGCGAATGCCTGCCCTACGACGGCTGGCGCGGCGACGTCCTGCTCGCTCGCATTCGCTGGTCTCGCTCCAATAGCAACATCACGACACAATGATCGCGAACTGTAGGATGGGCAACTCGTCGCCCATGCGGCTCCTGACCGATGTGCACCGTCATCGTTTCAGTTCAGTCGCCATAAGCCGCAGGCTGTCGCGCAGCCGTGTGATGTAGTCGTCTTCGGATATCTCCGTGACGCTCAGCCCCTCGCGGAGGCGCGAACGGACGAAGCCGCAGGTGGTCTCGACATCCTCCAGCATCAGTTCAGCGTCCTGGGCGTCGCGTGCCAGAATGTCGATGATCAGCCCGACATAGTCGCCCTGCGGGTTCGGCACCGCCAGATCCAGCACGCGGTTGGTGTCAACCACATCGAACCGGATATCAGGGACCTCGGAAATGACCGCGGCCGATTCGTCCAGGCGATAGAAACACCCGGCGATGGAAAGGACGATCTCGTCGGCGGTGGGAAACAGATCGGCCAACAGCGTGGCGCGCCGCTTGAAACCGATCTCTGTAATCCCGGACAGCCCCTTGTAGCGCACTCTCATGCGATAGTGCTCGAGATTCGCCATAAGAGTCATTATATACCGCTTTTTGGCGAAAAGCAAGCCGCCCGGCAACGTGTCGCTCAGGAGACGGGCGATTCGCTCTCGACCGGATCGTTCTCGACCGGGTCGCTCTGGGCCGGCGTGTTGGGCCGCACGCGTCGGCGTAGGAGAAGGACCGTGGCGACCGCGATCAGGATGAATACAAACCAGCCCGCCCTGTTGCCGGTCGAAGGGGTTTTCGATTTGCCGACAGTGGACCGACCCATCGGCGCATTGGGGTCGGTCGGCCCGGCCAGCCTGGTGATGGCCTCGGCATCCACAACATCGTAGGAGGCCAGGACACTGGTGGAGGTATAGCCCTCACACGACCAGGCAAGGAACTTGATGGGCCCCTTGCGATAGACCTCCTTGACCAGTCCGTTGACACTCGGGTGATACCACTGATCTCGCTCGTCGGTGACCGGGATCTTGGCAATCTTGATGTTCATGGTCGATTTCGTCGTCGTGTGATAGTGCTGGCAATTGACGAACTCGCCGGCCGGCGTGACGATCGTCTCGTCGGGCAACCGCTTGATCACGGACGTCGTCGGCATCGCGAACTTGGGCGCACTGAGCCGCAACGTGGTCTCGTACGTCTTCTCCTGCCCCGGTTCCAGAAAGGGAACCTGGTACGGCTGCGGCGTGTCATAGACGAATGTCACCGCCTGGCCCTGGTCGTTCTCGACGTCGAAGGCGGTCAATTGCCGCTCGTGGTCCACGTACAGCAATGAGGTCGCATTCGGATCATTGGTGAAGCCCTCCTCGATCACCCACGTCGGCTTGTCCTGCTCCAGCGCCGTCGAGAGGACCTGGCGGATGCGCTGCCCATCGATCGCGTCGGGCTCCATACTCCCAGGCCGGGGCCCTTTGTGCTCAAAGACCCACCGCTGGCCGACTTGGAACTGCTCGGCCGCTCCTGCTACAGCAGAACCGATCGCGATGAAACCCAGCAGCAGCGCCGCCGTGCGCCGCGTTCTATTCGAATACACCATGCCTGCGCCTCTTCCAATCTCCGTCACAAATCCCGGCGAGCGGTGATCACGCTCGCCATGTTCCGATCCATATCGCAGAACCGCGACCACTTGTCAACCGTGGAGCACCGTCAACTTCCCGACAACGCCGCTCCGCACGGTAATGCTCCCGCTGACCGAGACGATCCGGCCGAACTTGGCGAACTGCTCGGGAAAGTTTAAATAGGCAAACTCGCCCTGCAATTCCCGCGCTACCCGGTCCCGCGCCAGGGCCGCCTCGAGTTCGCTGTCGAACTCACCCACGTGCACCTTCTTGCCGTTATGACCCAGCACGGCAACATGCTTCCGCGAGCGCTTGTGGTATGTCACGCCCACGTAACGCGATTTGCCCCCGCGGGGCCGGCTGTTGTAGCTATTCTGCGCCTTGGTGCAGATACGCATGTTGGACCTGCGGTTGTTCAGTCCATTGCCATCAATATGGTCGACCACCATCGCCTCGGGCGGTTTCATGATTTCGCGGTGCATCGAGATCGATCTGCCCTTCTCCCGCCGGCCCGCGTAGAGGCTCTTGCCCCGGCTGACAAGACACCACTTGTGCTGATTCAACTCCTCGAAATCCTGGGCGTCCACGATCGCGTACCGGCCGCGCGTCAGGGGAATGTAGCAAACATCGTCACTGCGGGGCTTGGGCGGTTCGACCCGCATGCCCCGGGGCCAGCGCCGAGCCAGGAAGTTGCGGCAGGAGCGGTTCGCATAGGCTTCCCGCATCCGGCCCGGCGCCTCGACACTGTTGGGGCAGATCAGCAACCCGGGCCAGGGCCTCAGAGCCACCCGCAGCCATCGCCCTTCCGGCCGGGCGCCGTACACGCAGTTCTCGCAACGTCTCTCAACCATCTCGACCTCCCTCATTAGTGTCTCGTCTCTCGCATGGCGTTATTGGCAAGCCCTCAACACACCGAGCCAGATCCGTGTTATTTAACTACACACTAAATACCGGCGACATGTTTGTCAATAGAAATCATCGCGAGAATCCGCTTTTTTTTCGACGCGCCGCGCAGGATGGCGGCTCACACTCGGAATGAATAGAGGGAGGCCGATGGTGTCGCTGCAGCCGGGCATCAAGCCTGCCGAGGGGGTCGCCGTGGATGATTCTTGAGTGGGAGACACCGGGATGGGCAGCACACGGATGGGACACCGCCAAGGGGCCGCCAAGCCCGGACCGGTGCGAGAAGTGTTCTACAGCGATGGGGAGCAGACGAGCACTCCGATTGTCCGGGCGGTCCTAAGGCGTCTCGGTGCCCAGACGGTGCACTTTGGCAACCCTCGGGATTGCCTCGCCGGGCTCAAGAGTCGCCAATGCCACCTCCTGATCAGCAATGCTCGAAAGCCAGCAACTGAAGCTGTGGACCTGCTCGCCGGCGCACGCCAACTGAGACCGCCTGTGCCGGTCCTGGTCCTCGTCGATCGTGGGGACATCCAGGCGGCCGTCCAGGTCATGAAGGGCGGGGCCGTCGATTGCCTGGAACGCCCTCCCCAGCCGGCACATCTGGCCGAAGCAATCGGCGCGGCCCTCCAGGTCTCGGCCCGCAGCCGGGCGCCCCTCCAAAGGCCGCTGACACCGACCGAGAAGCAGGTGCTCGACCTCGTTCTTCAGGGCCGCACCACCAACGAGATCGCCAGCCTGCTCAACCGTTCCGCCCGGACCATCGAGGTCCACCGCTCCCACACCATGCACAAACTCGGGGCCTCGACCCCGGTCGACCTCGTCAGGATCGCCGCCGCCCTCGGACTTCTCGAATCCTGAACCGGCCGTCGGATCGTCCCCCCTCTTCCCGGCGACCGATTCGGCTGCGCGGCTTCAAGCCCAACACCCGCTTGAGCATCCCATCGGAAGAACCTTGCAGTAGCACAATGCTACGCATATACTTGTATACTTAATTAAGCTATGTACCATATTGCAGCCTGTGTAGAGGTTACTCAATGGACTACATCCGGAAACTGGGGGCCCTGGCGCTGGCGTCTCGCATGAAACGACTGGTAAGCAAGCTGAACGGCGACGTCCAGGTGATCTACGCGGCCCAGCAGATTGCCTTTGAACCCCTGCTCATGCCGATCACGCATCTGCTGGAGAGCCAAGGCAGGCTGCCGGCCCATGAGATCGCCACCCGCCTGGGAGTCTCCCGGCCGGCCGTCACGCAAATGTGCAACACGCTGAGGAAGCGCAACCTGATCACGGTCGAACGGCGCGCCGGGGACCACCGGATACGCGAGATTGCGCTGAACGAAGCGGGCATGGAGATGGCGCGGGCTCTAGAGCCGGTCTGGCGGGAAATCGAGAAGGCAGTCCGGCAAATCCTTCTCGAGGCCGACACGGACCTGTTGACCGCACTGGAAGCCTTCGAGAACGCGTACGAGCGACAGACACTGAAGGATAGAGTCATGCCGCAGCTTGCCCGGCGCGCGGAGGGACGGATCTCGATCGTTCCCTATGCCGAGGCCCTCAGGGGCGACTTCAAACGGCTGAACTATGAGTGGATCGAAAAGGACTTCACAGTGGAGCCTTCGGATGAACGCGTGCTGTCAGACCCTCAGCGACATGTCCTCGACAAAGGCGGGCATATCTACTTCGCCCGCGCGGCCGGTGACATCGTAGGGACATGCGCCCTGATCCGTGTTCGGGAGGATGTGTACGAACTCGCCAAGATGGCGGTCACGGCCAGCCTTCAGAAACAAGGAATCGGCGCCGCCCTGCTGGACCACGCCGTGGAGCGATCCCGAGAACTCGGCGCCAGCCGGCTCATCCTCTACTCGAACACGCTCCTGGCGCCGGCCATCAACCTGTACTTCAAGAAAGGCTTCCGGGTCATTCCCAAGACGGACCATCACAACGCGCGGGCCAACATCAAGATGGAACTGAATCTGCATGCGCTGAGACGCTCGGCAACGCATGCGCGGAACGGCTGAACGAGCGGATCCGCCGTCTGGGCCGCTGTCAATCGGGCCCCGGGATCTTCTCCCTCTGCCATTGAGGATTGGCGGCCGGGTCGTCGGACGTCTTGACCCTCCAGACCGCGTGCACATCCCAGTAACTCGGCGCATCCCGGCCCCCGCGGACGGCCTTGACCTGACCACCCCCATCCAGACGAAGATATCCATCCCTGAAGTGGTGCGAGATCAACCACATCCCCTGCGGGCGCGGGTACGTGCCCCAGCGGGCCGCCTCGGTCGGCGTATCGGCGTCGACCACCAGGTTGCCCTGCCCATCCGACGTGAGATACTTGCGGGCGGCCGCCGAGTAGAGATACACGTCGCTCTGGGCCGTGTTGGAGGCTTCGTCGAAGCGGATCTCCCACAGCCCCGCATCGCCCGGCTCGTCCGCATCGCAGGCGACCGTCTGCCCGCGCACGACCAGGAATTTGCCCGTCATTTCGTTGCGGATGCAGGCCCGCTGGATGTTCGCATGCTGGTCCTGATGCGTCGTCGGCAGATCCCGTCGGGCGCGGACCTCCCAGTTCACAATCGCCGACTCGAGAGCCGCGCCCAGCGCCTGGCGACCGGCAAATGCCGCGCCCAGCCCAAGGCAGATCAGCGAAGCCAGCAGCGTCGCGGTCAGCCCGGACCGGCCGTCGCGGGCCTTGTCGAACCCGGCGATCAGAGCGATCCGGTGCTTAATTCGGGACTTGTCTCCGGAGATCGCGGCCAGTATCGGCGGCCGCCGCGCCGCGCGAAACCGCTCGATCTGGTGCACGACGGTGCGCCCGTAGGCGCGGGCCTCATCGGGATCGAGCACGGACAGGACCAGCGCATCGCAGGCCAATTCGCGGTCGCTGCGCATGCGCCGCAGCGCCAGCCCCACCAGCGGATTGAACCACTGCCCAACGTGTATCAGGCTGGCGATGTGCCCGAAGAGAATGTCGCGACGCCTCAGATGCGCCAGTTCATGCAAAAAGATGTGGCGCAGCTCGACCGGGTCCACGACCCTCAAGAAGCCATGGGGCAGCAACAGTCGGGGTCGCGCATATCCGAACAGTGCCGGGCCGTCGACCGCATCGGTTGCCAGCACGTCCACCCCGGCGCGGACGCCGAGCAGACGCTTGCAGTCCTCCAGCAACGCCAGAATCGCCGGGTCCGTTACGGCCGAGGCGCGCGTAAGGCGCCGCCGCAGACGAAGCTGGGCGCACGCAATGTAAGCGGCAACGACGACAGCGCCGGCCAGCCAGAGAAGCGTCAGGGCGCGCATGACCGGCGCCTCGAGCGGCGCAGCGCCCGGCCAGGGCAAGGGCATGCCCATCATCGTCTCTTCCGCGCGTTCAGGGGACCTGCCCTGCTGAGCGAGAATGAGCTCGGCCGGTGTCCCCTCGAGATCGTCGCAGCTCGAAGAGTGGACCAGCGACGAAGGACCGTCCTGCGCCGGCGATCCGGACCATAGCGTGCCGGGGCCAATCCCATGCGGCGCGATCCAGGGCAAGGCCAGAAGAATCAGAAGGGTCAGCCAGAGGAAGGAGCGTCCCCGGGCGCCGAGCCGTCGGCCCAGGGCCCACTGGAGCAGCAGAATCAGGCACGCCAATACGCTGGCCTGGGCCGCTGCGTGCATGAGCCGAAAGAACACGGCCTCCAGGTGCATCGCCGCTGCACCGGTCATGGCGCCCCCTCCTTCTTCTCCAGCATCCGCTTCAGTTCGTCGATATCGTCGCGCGAGAGCTGGGCGTCTTCAATAAACGCCGCCAACATCGGCGTGACCGTACCGCCGTAGACCCGATGGAGGAACGAACGCCGCTCCTGCCGCGTGCAATGTTCCTGAGCGACCGCAGGGAAATAACGGTAGCGCCGCCCCTCCTTCTCGTAGCGCAGCGCGTCCTTCCGCAGCAGCCGGTTGATGAGCGTGCGAATGGTGCGGGCGTTCCAGGCCGCCTTGCCCTCCAGGGCCGCGACCACCTCATCGGCCGTCAGACCGGGCGCCGCCCAGAGCACCGTCATAACCAACCATTCTGCATCCGAAATATTTGGCAACTTTTTCATGCATCAATCCTTTGACATTACAGATGTAATCATTGTATACTATTACAGGTGTAATTGAAAATTAAAAAGACACCGAAGAATCCGGTTTTCTTCGCACGCAGCCAGCTCTCTAACGTATCTCTAACGCCGGGCCAACCGACCGTCGGAAACGAGAAACGTGGAGAGAGCCCTGAGAGGCGCGAGTATGCAGGAAATTGCGGACAATGTTCATCGATCGCCGGCAGCCCGGGAACCTGCAACGGGACAGGTGTTCTACGTCGATGGTCAGCAGAACGACACGGGCGCCGTCGAGGCCGCCCTGGACCATCTGGGCCTGGAGATGATCCACTTCCACGACACCCGCACCTGCCTCGATTCGCTCCGGCTACAACAGTGTCACCTGCTCATCAGCAACGTCGGCCGGCCCACCGTCGAAGGCGCCGAACTGCTCGGCGGCGCCCGCGGCGTGGTCCCCGCCGTCCCGGTCGTCGTCCTCGTCGACCCGGGTGACATCCAAGCGGCCGTGCACGTCATGAAGCGCGGCGCCGTCGATTGCCTCGAACGCCCGCCGGACAAGCAGCGCCTCGTCGGCGCGATCGACGCGCTGATCCGAGAATCGGTCGAGACCTATCGACTGCTGGAGAGCCCGTTAACCGGCGCCGAAGAACAGGTCCTGCGCCTGCTCCTGGCGGGCAAGACCAACAGCCAGACCGCCCGAACCCTGCACCGCTCGCCCCGCACCATCGAGGTCCACCGCGCCCACATCATGCGCAAGCTCCGCGTCTCCAGCATGGTCGACCTCGTCCGAGTAGCCGCCGCCCTGGGCCTCCTCGAATCCTGAACCCAGCCAGCCCCCACGCCCTGTCCCAAATAATCAATCATCAATAATCCCTAATCAATCCGCACGCCCCTGACGCATGCGTTGCACCATCAGACGAAAGACCGTCTCCATTTGGTGTTGGATGCGTGGTGATTCTATGATGCCATACGCCCTGGCAATCGCTTCATAGGTCGAGAGTTGATGGGGATCGGTGGCCTTCCGGGCGGTCCACTCACTCGGCGGCCCGGGCGGAAGTTTGACGGTCTGGGCATAGGGCAGCCCCAGGACGCGGCCTCGCATCCGTCTGACCTGTCGCCACGTGCCGTCCGGGACCAGGAGCGAGACGGGACGATCCTCTTTTTCCAGGAAGGAGGTGCTCAAAGTAGCCGCATTCGGATCGGGATAGAGGACGAGCAGACGCCGGTCCGGATCGTTGAGATCATCGAGGGTCAGCGTCTGGTTCATGTCCCCATGGAGACGGCATTCACTATTGTCCAAGGCGTTCAGGGCCAGGATCGCCGTGGCGGTCGGCTTCCGCATCTCCACAGAATGCATGACCATAATCAGCCGGGTAGCCAGATCCAGTCGCGGCGTCGCCGAACAGATGCACAGCACAGCGGGCATCCGACAGCAGAGACAGCGAGTAGTCATCTTCTTCCGGCGGGCCATAGAGACGGTTCCTAAGCAGCGATTCAATCAATTGGCCGCCATCGTACCCGCCGAACCCCCAAAAGGAAAGCCCCTACGCACAACGCGGCCGCAGGCCGCAGGCAGGTCAGAGTCAACGCTGAGGACTCAGAACTCGATGCGACTCGCCCTCAGCCGCCGTTTGGTCCCTCGGCTCGATCCCGTCCTTCAAAGACTTAGACCTTGGCGGGCGCGGGCGAAACTGCAGTTTCTGGGGTCCGAGAGAGCCCTTGCCTGTGCAGGTAGAGCGCATAGCGTTGCTGAATGCGAGTTATGTAGGGCGGAAGCAACCGCCCAATGCGATGAGATTTCAACTCGGCCCATTTCAAGGTGAGGAGTTTCTTGAAACGGAAGTCATACGTTTTGCCGTCCAGCATACTGAATACGATCGCCTGGCAGTCCAGTTCGTGAAAGTGCCCATAGTCCTTCTTGTAGGCTCCCTCCTCCTTCGCTGGGGACAACCTTGTGCCTGAGATAAGATAGAGTTCTACATCGTCGAGAGACGCAGCATTGTTGCCTCTGTTCGCGATACAGTCACATTCAGGGCGAATATTAAGATATATCTTCCCGCCTGACAACTTGAAGACATCGCCAGTTGAAATCAGATCCTCGTGAAGCCCCTCATTCTTGATGAATCGCTCTCCCTCAAGCACCTTTCTCATTTCCACTGAATCAGTCGCATTGCCTGAACTCCGAAGAGCTGACCCATCAAAGGCGAACGGTGCCATTCTGGTATACAAGTTTCGCATGATGACAGTCCCAATCTCCTTGGTGGCATTCGCACCGTCATCAGTAAACGTCTTCCAAAGAACACTAGGCCATGAGGGCGTTAGCCCGTAGAAGTCCCAGAACAGGCGATTCTTCGCCTTCTGATACTCACGTTCCCACGACTTGAGAACATACACCGATGGCGTTTGCTTCATCCATCGCTCAATCGTCCTGAAGAGCCTGGTCTTGCCAGTCAAATCCCTCTTCTGCTTCACAAAGATGAAATTGGGCTTGCCTTCCTGATAGAGGTCGTGTCTCACAAGAGCCTTTGCGACTACATCTTCCTGTTCATTCGTGAATATGAATACGGGAGCAAAGCACTCCTCTTGAAGCCGCTTCAGGAATTCTATTTTGGCCGCTTCCTCAGCCTTCAGGAGTTCCGGAGGCACCTTTCCACCTGCCGCCTTTAGAGCGGCAAGCTCCTTTGATTCAAACCGCCAATCCAGAAGCAGGAAGGAAATGCGATCAAAATGCTCCAACACATCGAGCGTAGGTATCTCTGTGTATGTTAGATAGGGCATCCCCCTATCGTGGATTTGTTTGATTAGGTCATTGATCTTAGCGCCTTGCTTACCGATCTCATCGTCAATGACAACCGCGATGCCGCTCAGAAGACTCGCCTCTCCCATTTAACTCTCCTCTGCAACAAAGCTCACCAGAAAATTGGCTCCCGCTAGAACCTTGTCAGATTTCAATTCAGCCAACTCAATCGAATAGTCATGTCTTTCGAGAAGTTGTCTCGCGATGTACAAACCAAGCCCTCGCCCCTCTTCGCCCTTCCCCGAATAGAACGGCTCAAAAATGTACGGGGCATCGTCCCTGGCAACACCCACTCCATTGTCCGAAAAAACGAGCTGTCCCTTGTCCCCGTTCAGGGATATACGGATCTCCTTACGAGAGCGCGAAGTCTGCTTTAGCCAGTAAATGGCATTGTCAAACAGATTGAGAAACAGCTGAAGCAGGACAGCATCGGTTGTCTTGGCCACGAGCGGAGAACCGCACTCTTCGATCAGTAGTGTTACCTTTTCCTTCTTGAGTAATCGCTCATAGATTCCCTCGACTTTTTCGAGCACTTCCTTGACTCCGATGTTGCGGCGTCGCTGCTTGGATGACCTAAAGAGAAGTTGGATGTCTTTTAGCTGCGTCTCAACAAAAGATATCATCCCGCGAAGGGACTGGAGTTCCTTGCTTAGTATCTCTCGATCTAGACCACCATGGATGCTCTCTCGAATCAGGAAGTCAATACTTGCCATGGTCTTCTCCATGATAGCCATGACATCATGAGAAGCTGTCTCCACAGATAGGCCTATCCCGGCCAATTCCTCAGTCGTCTCCGCTCTACGCACCAGATACTGGCGTTCCGTTCGGTACTGTTTCTCCGCCTTCAATACGAGATCAGTCGCCTGCCGATTATCGCGAACGGCTTCCTTTAACTCGTCAAACTGTCTCTGCACCTGCTCTGTACGAAAGACATCTTGGGCCCGCTTGTCACCGAGGTTGACTCGATATCGCTCATACGGCTTGTGCCGTATGTAAGCCAAGAAGATCTGAATCAGAGCAATGAAATCGTCAGTCGCGTTCTTCTCTTCAATGAGACCTTCGCGATTTGTCTTGTCCTTTAGGTCGGGATTATCCTCTTGCGTTATGTTGACATAGCCCACGACCTGATCGTTGCTCAGGAAGTGTCCGGCAGAGACAGTGCCACGGTAGATGTCAATGTGCAGCCAATCATCATCCGGTTCCCCATATGGATACACGCGTATTCCGTCACGGTATAAGTATATGCGATGATCCCGAACAATCTTCTTCTCGACTTTGTCGAGTTGGTACTTCGGCGGTGCCTTCGCACTCAAGTCAAAGACGAAGAAACCGAAGCGAAAGGAGCCACATTCCGTGTCTCGTGTATCAAGGACCTCGCCGCCTTTGCCGAAATGGTCTCTGTATACTTTGAAACCTGTAACGGCAGGATCGCACAGCTCCAGCCTCTGATTGACCCCATTTATCTTGTAGCGAAATAGCCCCCTCTCCTGATCATAGCGACCATCTTCGATGCGTAGAACCGAGCGTTCTTTCAGGAGGACCTCTAGTTGCTCCGAATAGCGATCCAAATACTGTCGGCATTCATCGTTCTCGTATATCCACACGTCGAACCGGTCACGTGAACGACGCGTCGTGTTCGGACAGCCGGTTACATCGCGGAAAATCGACTGCAACCTCGCAATGTCATGGTACACCTTTTCGATCTTGTTGTGTGACCAACTCCCTCTGAGATTCGAGATCTCAATGCGTACACCATGCGGCCTCCGCTTGATCTTCCGAGCTCCCATGGAAATCCGTTTTGGCAGAAACTCCTTAGGCTTCCGGCTGCTCACTGATACCGTTAGATCGTCGATGAAGAGCTCTCTCTCTTCACCATCCACAGTAAGAAACTCATCGTCGTATTTGGAGAAATCATACTCTACTACGTGTTCGAGGTGATCGTCTTCGCCTTTAGCCCTGGTAATGACCTGGATCTTTCGCCCAAGCTTTAGAACCGCAAACCGCCCGATGCCCTTTTCCCCTTGAATCACCCTTCCTCTGGGCGTTGTCGATCTTCTCTTCTTTCTTAGTTTCTTCTCGGGCGTGGCGGGATTCAGCCAGTGTTTCTCAATAATCTCGCGTGTCATGCCCTGTCCGGCGTCTTCAATGACGATCTTGGAGTTACTCGTGATGGAGAAGTTCCTGCCAAAACCACAGAATGACACCTTGACCCAGGGCGAATCGGCATCATATGCGTTCTTGATGAGTTCGATGAGCGCGATGCGCTCGTTCTTGATCAACTGCTCCCCCAACATGGTGAGCAATCTGGCGTAAGGACGTATCTTCAACTGTCCCGCTCTAGCCACTATCTTCTCCCGATTAGGATGAATTCTTCACCGTAGACTCTTCGCCCATTAGCATCTGAACTGAAGCGTCCCTCAGAATCGCGATACGGCGTGAGGATCTTCTTGCTGATCTTCCGCTTGGTCACGTGTACAGTGGCAAATCCACTCTCAAGCAAAGACTCCGCCATGTGGCGCGCATTGTCAACTCTGACCCCTCGGTATTCGGTATTCCCAAGTACAAATAGTGCCATCCCTCCTCGACGCAACATCCCATAGGCCCTCTTGGCAACCTCCTGCATATCCAGGAAGTACTTGGCTACGGAGCGAGCTATTCTCTTGTGTGTCTGAAGCAAGCTGAATACGACCCCCGCCCCGGTGCTATTCAATCGCTTCAATTCTCTTTCGAAGTTATAGATGTGTTGTAGGCTGCCTATTGACCCCTCTCGGAGATCTCGGTAGTCCTCCGCATAGCCAAGCCAGAGGGAAGACAACTGGTGCAGATCAGCATACTCGTACGATGTCACGTAGGGTGGACTTGTAACAATCATGTCTACCCTTGGACAGTCCATGGACGTATCGAGAAAGTTCCGTGTCACTATCTCCACGTGGGAGTACCCGGAGAGATCACTCTGGGCGTTTGCGTCTATCATGAAGCGACATTGCTCCTTGAACGCACGAAGGACATTCGCTGGTTTCTTGCCTGGATCCACCTGAGGCTTGATTGACTTCGTAAGCCACCTGGACGTTGACTTCAGGATGTTGGAGAACGCGCAAAGGAAGAACTGGCGATAACACCCGCGCGACGGCACAACAGATTCTATTGCTGCCTGCAAACGCAGCAGGTCGTCATAGCGGCGTTTGTCATACCAATACCTGAGACGATCATTTGCCACACGATACGAATCTCCTTCCGCCTTAATCTCTGGCCACGCATCGAGTATTGAATTGCGGTACCTCTCCAATCGACACGTCTGGTATTTCCTGCTCTTTGCCTCGGCAATCAGCGTGGCGACAGGGTTTATGTCACAACCCCAGAAGTCAATCTGATTCCGCTTCGCCTCCAGAGCAACGGTACCACAGCCACAGAAGACGTCTGCTATCCTACGTATCCTCATTCTGCGCGTCTTGGCATACCCGAGCGCCTTCGTGGTTATGAACGCGGGAAATTTCGCCGGATATGCGTGAATTCTATGCATACGCAACTCCAGTTCGTCCCCAGCATTCCAAAACGCATCAACAGGAACCGCTTCGAAGTCCATCTTTCTCACGTTCGTGACGCTAATCATCATCTCACCACTTCAGTTCCGCCAGGCGTGCGCCGCGTATCTGCAACCTCGCCTCGAATCCATCCGGCCATTCAACATCTCCGACAGGCCAACTGTCCTTCGCCAATATCCTCGTATCGAAACACGCATCAAATGCTAAAGACAATGCATCCTGTTGCTGGATAAGGGATTAGCTCTAACTGGAGAAACACTCTTCCCTACATGTGTTTTCGGTTCTTTCGCCACCCGAAGTGCAATCTGATTTGGACCTAGGCCCAAGAGAATCACGAGGCCAAGACAACAAGTCCGACCCATTGGGCCTAGCCCAGGCAGAATGCCGATCTTCTCGGACTACCCGGTGAGCGAAAGGTTCAGAAGAACCCAAAAGGTTGCCGCGCCTCCCTTGAAGCAGGCTGTTAATCCGGGGGCGCACTTGGCGGAATCTCTTCTATTTGGTGCAGGACCTCGATGACGAGTTTGTCGTCAGGCATAGACGGCCTCGGCGTCGATGGTTTGCTTGAGGAACTGGTTCATGTCGTCGCGGTAGGTCACCACGTCAACCGGGCGGCCGAGGCGCTGCTCCAGTTCGTCCTTGATGCCCGCCAGCATGAACAGGTCGGGCCTGGTGATCCGGACGACGACATCGACATCGCTGTCTTCGGCGGCCTGGCCCCGGGCGGCCGAGCCGAAAACGCCGATCGCCAGCAGGCCGTACCGCTGGGCGGCCTCTCGCTTGTAATCGCGTAGGATTTCTATGATTTCGTTCTGCGTCATTCTGGTTCCCCGTCGGGCGTATCATCCGCCCTGCCCGCAGCGAATACATCTCTGTGACCATCATCCGAACTGGCCCGGGCCCTGTCAAGGGGTGAAACGGCGGCGAGAAGGCCGATTGCAGGTCGAGAACGCGACATCGGTCCGGTTTCCTGTCAAGTTGGCTGGTTGGCCGGCTGGGTCTCTGCCGGAATTGGTGGGTGATGGGGTTGTAACAGGTGGTTTGATGGCTAGTGCGGGCAGTTTTGGGGGCGAATAAGGCTTGGTTTTATAGGGACTTGCGCTCTGCGGGGCAAATTAGCGGCGTTGGCGTGGGCGGTGTGGTCTGTTTTTTGCACTTCTTTAGGGCCTAGACGTAATCTAACGACCAAAACGTTGTTTGACGCATGCAATTTAAAGGAGGCACGCAATTATGGCAGTCAAAGATTTGGCGTTCGAGGCAGAGGCACGAGCCAGCCTGTTGGCCGGTGTGGAGAAGTTGGCCCGGGCGGTCAAGGCCACACTGGGGCCGCGGGGCCGCAATGCGGTCATCGACAAGAGCTGGGGCGGCCCGAACGTGACCAAAGACGGCGTCACGGTGGCCGAGGAGATCGAGCTGAGCGATAAGAACGAGAATATGGGCGCCAAACTGGTCAAAGAAGCCGCCAGCAAGACGTCCAAGATTGCCGGCGACGGGACCACCACCGCCACCGTCCTGACCGAGGCCCTGTTCAAGGAGGCCTTCAAGAACCTGGCCGCCGGGGCCGATGCGATGTCGCTGAAGCGCGGCCTCGAGGCCGGCGCCAAGGCCGCGACCGAGAAGCTCCAAAGCCTCGCCAAGCCCGTCGATATCAGCAAGACCGACGACATCGTCAACGTCGCCGCCGTCTCGGCCAACAACGACCGCGAGATCGGCAAGATCATGGCCCAAGCATTCCAGCGGGTTGGGAAAGACGGCGTGATATCGGTAGAGGACGGCAAGGGCTTCGACACGGATGTGGAGTTCGTCGAGGGCATGCAGTTCGATCGTGGGTACATGTCGCCGCACTTCGTGACCGATCAAGACAAGATGGTCTGCGAGCTGGACAAGCCGTACATCCTCGTTCACGAGGAGAAGATCGGCAGCGTCGGCAAGCTCGTGCCGGTTCTGGAGAAGGTCGCCCAGTCGAAGCGTCCGCTGCTGATCATCGCCGAAGACGTCGAGAGCGAAGCGTTGGCGACACTGGTCGTCAACAAGCTCAAGGGCGTGCTGAAGATCGCCGCGGTCAAGGCCCCCGGCTACGGCGCCCGCCGCAAGGCCATGCTCGAGGACATCGCCATCCTGACCGGCGCCGAAGCCATCTTCAAGGACCTCGGCATCGAGCTGGACAACATTGACATCTCCCAACTGGGCCAGGCCAAGAAGGTCACGATCGACAACGACAACACCGTGATCGTCGAAGGCGCCGGCACCCAGGAAGCCATCAACGGCCGCATCAAGCAGATCCGCGACGAGGTCGAAATCACCACCAGCGACTACGATCGCGAGAAGCTCCAGGAACGCCTCGCCAAGCTCACCGGCGGCGTCGCCCAGATCAACGTCGGGGCCGCCACCGAGGCCGAGATGAAAGAGAAGAAGGCCCGCATCGAAGACGCCCTGCACGCCACGCGCGCGGCGATCGAAGAAGGCATCGTCCCCGGCGGCGGCGTCGCCATGGTCCGCTGCATCGACGCGGTCAGAAGCCTGAAGCTCAAGGGCGACGAGAAGACCGGCGCCGAGATCCTCGCCAAAGGCATGCGGATGCCCTGCTACTACATCGCCGACAACGCCGGCGCGGTGGCGAACCTCGTCGTCAACAAGGTCGCCGAGGGCGCCGACGGCTTCGGCTACAACGCCGACACGGACACCTACGAAGACCTCGTCAAAGCGGGCGTCATCGACCCGGCCAAGGTCACGCGTATCGCCCTGCAGAACGCCACCAGCATCGCCTGCCTGCTCCTGAGCACCGGTTGTGTGGTCACCGAGCAGCCCCAGGACGCCCCGGAAATGCCCGCCGGCGACCCCGGCATGGGAGCCATGGGCGGCATGGGAGGCATGGGTGGCATGGGCGGCATGGGCGGCATGCCCGGCATGATGTAGTCCCCTGCAACCTTTCGTCAGGGCCGCCGGTCACTTCGCCGGCGGCCTGAGAACGGACCGCCAAACGTGGGATAGACGCAAAGGAGTGACTCGCATGATCGACAGACTGCTCAGACAACCGACGGTGAAGCATATCACCCTGGCGGCGCTGGTTATGGCCTGCCTGGTCGGTGGTTGCGACGACGGCTTCGGCTTCGCCCCGCGCGAGGACAAGCCGCTGACGAAGGACGAGCGGATGGAGTGGTGGCGTGACGCCCGCTTCGGCCTGTTCATTCACTGGGGTCTCTACGCCGTCCCGGCCGGCACCTACAAAGGCGAGCGGATCGACGGCATCGGTGAATGGATCATGCACCGCGCCAAGATCCCGGTCAGCGAGTATGAGAAGTTCGCCGACGCGTTCAATCCCATCGGTTTCAACGCCGACGAGTGGGTCCGCCTGGTCAAAGACGCCGGCATGAAGTACATCGTGATCACGAGCAAGCATCATGACGGCTTCTGCCTCTGGGATTCGCAGGTCACCAAATGGGACATCATGGACGCTACGCCGTTCAAGCGTGACATCCTGGCCGAGCTGGCCGGCGCCTGCAAGAAGCACAAGATCAAGCTGTGCTTCTATCACTCGATCATGGACTGGCACCATCCCGACGCCCAGCGGCCCTTCTATCCCAATTACAACGACACGAAGAGGTCGAACCCCAACTTCGAGCGGTACGTCGAGACCTACATGAAGCCGCAACTGGCCGAACTGCTGGCCAACTACGGCCCCCTCGGCGTCCTCTGGTTCGACGGGGAATGGATCAAGGACTGGACCGAACCGCAGGGCAAGGCGCTCTACGCCTGGCTCCGCGAGATTCAGCCGGACCTGATCATCAACAACCGCGTGGGCAAGGGCCGTAAAGGCATGGAGGGCCTCAGCAAGAGCGATGAGTACGCCGGCGACTTCGGCACACCCGAGCAGCAGATCCCGGCGACGGGCCTGCCCGGCGTGGACTGGGAAACCTGCATGACCATGAACGACACCTGGGGATTCAAGGCCTACGACGACAATTGGAAATCGTCCGAGGACCTGATCCGCAAGCTCGTCGACATCGCCAGCAAAGGCGGCAACTTCCTGCTCAACGTCGGGCCGACCCCTGAGGGTCTGATCCCGCAGCCCAGCATTCGCAGACTCAAGGACATTGGCGCCTGGATGGCGGTCAACCGCGAGAGCATCTACGGGACCACCGCCAGCCCCGTCAGCCTGCCCGAATGGGCCCGCTGCACGGCCAAGGGCGACAAGCTCTACCTCCACGTCTTCGACTGGCCCAAAGGCGGCAAGATCAAGGTCGACCTGGGCGGCGTCTCCGTCGCCAAGGCCTATCTGCTGGCCGACAAGAAGAAGAAGGCGTTGCCCGTCACCTCTGACGGCGACCTCGTCACCGTCTCCGGGCCCAACGCGGCTCCGGACGCGATCGCCAGCGTGATCGTACTCGTGAAAGAAAAGCAATAGAACGAAATAAGCTAAGCGATTAGCAATAACACTTGTGGTGAAGGAGTAGCAAGATATGAAGCTCAAACCATTGGACGACAGAGTGGTCATCAAGCCGTTGGAAGCCCAGGAGAAGACCGCCGGCGGGATCTTCCTGCCCGATACCGCCAAGGAGAAGCCCCAGATCGGTAAGGTCGTGTGGATGGGCCCGGGCAAGGTCCTCGACGACGGCAAGCGCGCCCCCATGTCGGTCAAGAAGAACGACGAAGTCGTCTACGGCAAGTACATGGGCAACGACATCGAGATCGACGGGCAGAAGTACGTCATTCTGCGTGAGAGCGATCTGCTGGGCGTCGTCGAGAAGTAATCCCGCAAGCAAAGAAGACATCCATCCCGGGGCTTCCCGGGTGCGACGGACTATTAGAGGATAGAGAAAATGGCAAAGCAATTGATGTTTGACGACTCCGCACGGGCCGAGTTGCGGGACGGCTTGAAAGAGCTGGCCGCGGCGGTCAAGGTAACGCTCGGCCCGACCGGCCGCAACGTCGTGCTGCACAAGAGCTGGGGCTCGCCCAAGGTCACCAAGGACGGCGTGTCGGTCAGCAAGGAAATCGAGCTGCCCCAGCCGTTCCAGAACATGGGCGCCAAGATGGTCAACGAGGTCGCCAGCAAGACCTCCGACGTCGTCGGCGACGGCACCACCACCTCGATCGTACTGGCTGAAGCGATCTACCTGGAAGGCCTCAAGCACGTCACCGCCATCGGATTGGCGCCGGCGGTGACGTG
>JANQFY010000093.1 GCA_028277585.1 Sedimentisphaerales bacterium | reverse complement strand
CGCAGGCCTTGGCGATGGCGCGCCGGAATGCGTAGACAACCATCGCTAGGCTGCGCTGGACGCTGCCACCCCTGTGGCGCACAAGAAGAGCCCCCGCCGGTCTGGGTTCGGCGGGGGCTTCTATCTTGTTCTAAGGCAAGCAATTAGCGGTGTTCGGAAGACTCCTGGAGCGGTCCAAGCTCGATCAGTTCACTTGGTTGACGGCGCGTCTGCTCCAGAATCTGCTGGAGCATCTCGCGCATCTGCATCATTTCCTCGTGCATCCCGCTGACCTTCCCGCGCAGCTCCTCGACCTCGACCTCGATCCCAGGCTTCTCGCGCGGTGCATCGCCCAGCCGCCTGGTCTCACCTTCCACTGACTCGCGACGCTCGTGCAATTGCTCGAGCACGCGGAGAAGCCGATCGGCGGAAGGGCTGTCCTGCTCGCGGGCGGCCTTGAGTTTGTCCTCGGTCATGCGGATCTGCGCTATCAGCCCCTCGTGGGCCTGTCTCAGCAAGTCTCGGCGAGCCGCATTCTGCTGCTCTTGTGCGATCCGTCTGCGCTCGCGCGTTTCGAGCATGGCCCGACTCGGTTTCCGGTCGGGCTCCGCACTGCGGGTGTCGCGGTGCTTCATCTTTTGATGTTCCTCGTGGACCTTGCGAAGGTCCTGGCGAAGCCGACGGGCCGCTTCGCCGTCACCTTCCCCGCGTTCGTGGATGACCTCTAGTTCGACTTCGAGATCGCGGATGCGCTCGGCCATTGGATCGTGCTGAGCCTCGAACTCTTCTTCGTGTACTTCCTCTTCCTCGCCGCGTCTCTCGCGCCGCACATTCGCCAGCCGCTCCTCCATCTCGATCATATGCGCGCGAAGCTGGTGGAGTTTGTCTTTGAGTGCTTGCCCTGTCTCGCTGTCGGGATCGTCCAGATGCTCCAGGCGGCGCCTGACCTGCGTGATGAGTTCCTGGTCACGGCGCAGGCGGTCAGCCAGTTCCCGCTCTTCCGTACGCCTGCGAACACCCTCTGTCTCACGCCGCTCCTGTTCCAGGTGGGTATGCTCGCGGTTCATTGATTTCATGTGCTCGTGAATCTCGCGCAGTTCGACGATGATTTGCTCTCTCTTCTCCGGCTGCGCATTTCCCAACGCCTCCAACTCGCGTTCCATGAGGTCCGCCTTCTCGGCCAGTTCGTCCTGGTGCCGCGCCAGTTCCCTGGCGTGCGCCTCCATCTCATGGTCATGCTCGACGTGTACATCTTGCGTGTGGAATTCGTGTTCGGTCTGCGTTGCTTTCTGCAGGCCGCGGAGCTGTCGTTCAACGATTTCAATGTGTTCGCGCAGGGCTTCGAGTTCCGCACGCAGAACTGGGCCCCGAGCGCCGAGACCGTCGCCTTCTTCGCGAAGGACCATCTCGGTCTCCCGGGCCTGCTCGACGAGTTGGTCGAGCATCCGCTCCAGTACGTTCCGCCGTCCGGCGATGACCAGGTCGTGCTGCTCCCGAAACTCCCGGTGTTCGTGTCGCTCGTGCCGGCTGTGTTCGGCCGGGCGGTGCTGGGCGAACGCCACGCCTACGATTGCCACCAGCACCAGGACGCTGACGGTTCCCATCCACCGCATGCCGATACGCGGGTCTCCGCACTTCTCGCTCACGATTCTGTGGATTCTCTCCTTCATCGCTTTCTCCTTTCCCAGGACGGTCGGCACAAAGGCCATTTGCTTTTGGGGCGACAGGGCCAGCAGCGACTCGGCGTAATCGACGCCCGTTTGGCCGCTCGCCAGGACCCAATCGTCACAGACTTCTTCGCTCAGCTTCAACGACTCCCTCTTGGTCCACCAGAGCAGGGGATGCCAGGGCATCAGGCAGACCATCACTTCGGCCAGCAACCCGCTGAGGTGGTCAAGCCGTTTCCAATGCGCCAGTTCGTGACAGAACACGCCGGCCAGATCGTTGGTCTCATAGGTCTCGTCGAGATTCGGCTGGACCAGCAGTACGGGAGGTTTGCGCCAGCACCATATCATCGGGCTGCGCACTTTGTTGCTACAACGAATCTCCAGATTGGCGTCCACGCCGACTCGGGCCTGAGCGTCCTCCGCGGCGCTCCTGAGCGACGGCGCTTCGGCAGGGTCAGCGCGAGACAATAATCGCATCCCCAGGCCGAATCGGAACAGCAGACGGGACAGTAGAAGAACGCTCACCGCGATCCAGCCAGCCGGCAGGATGACGCGCCATGGAACGCGGATCGAGATCGCCTCTTTGGCTGGGGTCCGGGCCGAGACCGAAGGCGCGGAGGTCGCCAGTTGCGGGGTCGCGTCTTCCTGGGCCAGGGCGACATAAGTCGTCTCGGTGACAGCGGGAGCCGCAAGATCGATTTCGGGCGGCGTCGGCGCCGGCAACTCAATCGACGCGGTAGTCGCGGCGGCCAGCAGTCCCAATTCGAAGTACTGGACTGAAGCATACAGAGCCGGCGTTGTCACTGAGGCGAACAGCCCGAGCAGCAGGATCTGATGGGCCCGCGCGGCCCGGCGGCGCCACAAAATGCTACCGGCCAGACCGAGAGCGAGGCAGGCAGTGCTCTGGAGCAGCAACGGTAGCCAGAGAGGGGCTTCGGAGATCAGCTCGCTTATCATTTCCTCATCTCCCGTTTCTTCTCGTTGATCATTTTCCGCAGATCGCCCAGATCTTCCTCGGTCAGATCACCCTCGCGGATCAGGTGCTGGAACATCGCGACCGCATCGCCGTCAAAGACGCGCTTGAGGAACCCCTTGACCGAGCCGGCGCCGGCCTCGTCGCGACTGCGCGTGGGGAAGTAGACATAGCTCTTGCCCTCGGGGCGATGCTTGAGCCAGCCCGTCTTCTCCAGCTTCTGCAACGTGGTCAGAATCGTCGTGTAGGCGAGCGTCTTTTCGCGGGCCAGCCGGTCGCGCACCTGGTGAACGCTGGCTTCACCGCGTTCCCAGATAACCTCCATGACCGCCCGCTGCAGTTCGCCAAGTCCGTCGAGTGAATGCTTGCTCATTGCGTGAACCTCCTGATCTTTCCGCCGCGTACTTGTCCTACGGTGGGCTATCGTACTATGTTCTATAGTAGGTAGCAACAAAAAAAGAAAAATTCTCGCGGGCGGGAGCGGCTCAAGGCAAAGGCCTCCGAGAGGGGACGGTCTCTCGGAGGCCGGATTGTCGGTATCACTTCTCGTGCCCAGGGGGCCAAGACACGCTGCTAGTGGTAGTAGGAACTGCCCGCACTGCCGACCGTGCTCGGATGGTCTTCAATGATCAGACGCTCGAGCAACGCGTTGGTTTCCTGCTGTTCGGTCTTGAGCAACTCGATCTCTTCGCGCAACTCCTGGCAGGGATCTTCCTCGACCTTGGGTTCAGGTCGTTCACGGTGACCGTGCTCCTCGCACTCCTCGTGCTCGCGTCTGTGTTCGTGCGGAGGAGGGCTCATGGGCCAACGTCGCGGCGGCCGCGGCGGGGCGGGGTGTCGATGTAGCTTTCGCTCAATCTCGCGGATCTGCTCACGTGTCTCTGCCAGCGCGTGGCGCAGTTCCATCGCCTCGTCTTCCTCGGCGTCCATCTTCTCGAGCATGTGCTGCATATGTTCGGCCCGCTCGCGCAGCCCGTGCAGATGGGCGGTCATCTCCTCGATCTCCCGGTGTGCCTTCTCCATCATGCGGCGACGACGCTCCTCGCGTTCGCGTTGTCGCCGGGCCAGCTCATCTTCGATGTGCTTCATCTGCTCGTGAATCTCGCGCATCTCCAGGCCGATCTCGTGCCGGCGGCGCTCGGTGTTCTCGCGCAATTCCTCGAGTTCCCTCTCGCGATGGCGGGCCCGCTCGGCGAGTTCCTCACGACGCCGCATCAACTCTTCGATCTCTTCGTGAATGCCGCGCAGCTCGTTGTGGATGTCGTGCTCGCGATCCTTCAGGTGGTGGTGCAGTTCCTCCATCTCCATCTCTTTGTGATGGACCGCTTCGAGCAGCTCCTCGCGGTGCCGCATCAGTTCGTCGAGATGGGGATCGCCCTCGCGTTCACGCCACTCGCCATGTTCGCATTCCGGCTCGCGGTGCCCCTCCCGACCCATGCGGGCCAGGCGGTGCTCGAACAGCTCGATCTGCTCGCGCAGCTCTTCGAGTCTCGTCCGCAGTTCGCATTTCTCATCCTCGGCCTCTTCGTCCATCTCGCGCAGATGCACCTCGATCTCGTGGGCCTCGTCGACGAGTCGCTCCAGTCGTCCCGCCATGGCTTCGCGATGCTCGGCCTGCTCGCGCTGCTTCTGTTTCTGGATTCTCTGCATCGCGACCAGGTCGTGCTCGGGACGATGGTACTGAACATACTCGGTCGTCGCCTTGTCTCGCGCGACCACATCGTGCTCGGGCAATGGGGGTTGGGCCTGCGCCGCGGCGCAGAGCGCGAACGTGACCAACAGGGCGACGACGAACGCCCACGGCGCCCCCGTGCTGCCGGAGGCATACATGCCTCGTACGATCCTTCGTGTTCTCTCTCTCATGACTCTCTCCTTTACTCCGATGGTTGGGTGAGATCCCTTCTCAGCCCCTGGCGCAGCGCGCGGTGGTTCCTCTCTCGTAGCGCAACCACTGACCGGGCCGGTGGAGATACTCAGGGCGGGTTCGACGCCGAGGCGATGACCTCGATCGTCCTGATCTACGCGGTGTCCTCACATCCATGGCGCTCCTCCTGACCGATCCATCATCAGACCCTCCTCGATCCGACTCACGTCCAGGAGCCATTCCTATTCTACCGACGCCTTTCGACGGCGTCCACCACGGACAATACGTATTTTTTCACAGGAGGTGCTGGCGATTGCAGATCGCGGATTGGGTCACGGTACGAATCCGCAATCCGAAATCCGCAATCCCCAATAGAACCAGGCCCCACGCCTCCGCAAGCATGGGACCTGTCAGAAATCTATGTTGAAACGAGAGTTACCGTGTGTCCGCTTCGTGCTGCCGGGCGGCGACGCCTATTTCGGGTCCTCCACGACCATCCAGATCTCTGCCGGCTCAGTACGAATCTCGAACTTCAACTCGGTCTGGGCGGTCAGATTGGCCAGCAGCGCCTCCAGTCGTCGGCGCTTCTCCGCCATATCCCGAATGGTTCGGACCAGGGGTTTGCCCAGGTGGACCTCAAACGGGATGTTCGTTTCGTGCTCGCGATCCGTCCGATCGATCATCGTCACGCCCAGCATCGGACCAAGTTTCTCCAGGAACTCGCCCACCGAATCGGCTCCATCGTAGTGCCCTTCCGCGTGCTCCCCGCGTGCAGGCTGACTTTCGCCCGCAAAGAGGCGAACGTTCTCGTCGTCGAACAGGGCGTGGAACTTGAACCGACCCCTGGCGATCACCACGGCGTTCTCAGCCGGACGTCTTTCGAATCGGATCGTGCGGCCCAAGTCCCGGGCCAGGATCGCTTCCATCGCACGCAGCTTCGCCTTCCGAGTCGCATCGCTCCGGACGATCCAATCTCCCGATATCTCGATGTCGAACAGACCATCGGGATCCTCGCACTCGTAGTCTGCCAGGCCGAGGACAACGTGCATCAGGCAGCCGAGACGGTGGTTACATTCGTCAAACGATTTCCAATGCAGTTCCAGTGCACCGTCCCAGTTGAAGCAGAATTGGCAGGGCGACTCTGGTCTGCGTGACTTCGGCCTGCTTGCTTCATCAATGTAGTAGTCTCTGCGCTGTGGGATGAAAGGCGAGGCGATATGCCGGACAATCTCGCCCTCCTCCAGTCGATAGATTTCGTCGAACCCTGTACGCCAGGCGGGCGTTGGAGGCGTCTCGGCTGGTTCCGGCAGGATGTCCAGTAGTTTGCGGATCGTCTCTTCGCCGGCACGCAGATGGAGGTTCCCGAGAACGTTCCCGGCTGGATCGATCAGGATGTTTACGTCTCGCCAAGCGAGATCGTATCGTCCATAAGTGGCGCCGGGACGTTCTCTGTCCGTACCTTCGTAGAACGTCGATTCTCCACTATCGATCGCGACGCGGAAGGGGACATCGGCGGCACCGCCGTGACGTTCATACGCCTCGGTCCAGCGTTGCTCCAGATCCGCCATCGAGTCGCAGTTGTAGATTGCGATGATGGTCAACCCCTTGTCGCCGAACGCCTCGTGGAGTTTCACCAGCCTGGGCAGGTCGCCCGACACGCTGGGGGATTGCTTGCCGAAGTGCAGCAAGACGACCTGGCCCTGCAAATGTGCCAGCGTTATGGGGTCGCCGTTCCTCCAGTTCTTGATGGGCCCCAGTTCCGGTGCTGCCTTGCCTATCAGCTTCGCCACGCCCGTTGGCTCGAGTTCCACCGAGCCCAGGTCCAATTCTCGCTGTTCCTCAGAGACCCTGATCGCTTGGCGTTTGTCACCAAGCGATGCCGTGATACGCGTGGGGACATGGTTGTGGCTGCCCGCACCGCCGAACTCGAGGGTATACTCACCGGGCGGCAACGAGAGGTCGAAGAGGTGCGGCTTGTTCCTTGGGGCTGCGGCAAGTATGGCGTTATCTCCCCAATATACATACGCATAGGCCCAACCCAACGGCATGTTCACGCTCTCGAGGTCCGGACTGACAACGTTCCCCCGCACGCGGCAGACCGGTGCGAGTCGGACGGTAAACGATTTGCCCGCGTCCGCTGGCGAGAGCTCCCACACCGCTCCGAGACCCCGCTCCTCGTGCAGAATATACAGCCCTGTTGTCTTCCGTTGCGCTGGAAGCACGTCCTTCGCTTCGAAGCGAACGTATCCATCTTGGTCGGATGTCTGCTCGCCGATCCATTCCAGTATCCCGCCGAGCATGTCCTCGCGGAACGAAACGGATCTGGAGGCCTTCGCCCCGGCGACCGGCAACCTGTCGTCATCGACCAGTCGCAGGGAGATCTGGTTCGGATCGAGGAGGCTGTCTCTCTGGATTCCGGCCATTTCACCAACGTTCGGATCAATCAATGCGGCCTCCAATAGGGAAATCCCCAGGTCGTCCAGGTGGTCCGTCTTCTTGTATCTGTCCTCAGCGCGGGGCGGTGGCGTCCATTGCCAAGTGTACAACTCCAGGTACGGATTGCCCGATTCAGCCGCCACGCGATACACGTAGTTCATGCCCGCGACGTTGTCTTGAATCATCGTCCCGGTTGGGATTCCCAAGCGTGCAAGCGTGAAGCGCGTCGGGTCGACTGGGACATTCGGATGGAACTCCGCAACCGTTGCGATCGTTTTGTTTCCGGGGTTCCCGTCGTAGAACCAGTTCCGGGCTTCTGCACGCCGATACCAGAAGACCCCATTTCCGTAGTCCGCTATCTCCATGGTGTGCTCACGAATCAACCTGTCGTGTATGAGAAACTGGAACTTCGCGATGGAGTGACCCTTCTTAGGCAGGACCCAGATCTTGTAGACCCAGCCGTCCCCGGTGTTCTCTATATCCCATTCCAGCAGCAGGGCGGGGTCTCCGTTGAGTTGGGTCTCACTGATGGTGGGGAGGTCTCCTCGCGCCGCCAGGAAGCGCGTTTGCTGCTCCAGGGTGTCGATCCACTCCCCGAACCGCACGTGGCGCAGCAACATGGGGCTATCTCCGCGGCCGGAAACATTCGGGTCCTCTCCTTCTACAATCCACGCCATGTGGCGGTCGTGGTCAGAGTCCCGCTGTACCTGAGTGGTGATGATCCGGTGGCCCTGTGTGACGATCACCCGGCGGTTGTCCGAAGGCACGGTGCTGTAAGAATCCCCCGTCTCCGTTGAATGCACCAGTATCTGACGTGGCCCGTTGGGATCTGGAGTGACATGAGTGTCGATGCGGGCCTTGTTTCCGTCAAACCATTCCGAGCATCTCTGCCGCCAAGCGAGTGCTCCCTTATCGTTTACGACATTTCTCCGTTCAATCTCGATGGTTGCCTGGGCGCTCTTGAGTTTGCTCAGCGTACGCGTATTCGCGCGGATGATCCGCTCCACCTCTCTGGACAACTTGACATCGGTCGGAGCGATCCCTGTCGCTGCCCAACTGGGCTGCGTTACCGCCTCCGGACGGGTCTGGGCGAAGGCGATCGTGACGGCCAGGCACGCTGCTGCGCCGGCGACCGCCAGGGACCAGGGGCGACCACTGTGTGGGCTGCTGCATCGGTCTTCCACGATCCGGCGGATACGGCCGGCGAGGGTTCGCTTGCTTGTCACTACGCTCAGCGCCAAGGTGCCTTGCGGCTGGGCCGAAAGACCCAGGAGCGTGCGGGCGTAGCGGGTGCCGACTTGCCCGGCCGCGATGACCCAGTCGTCGCACGCCTGTTCGCTGAGGTGTTTCAGGCGGCGCTGAGCGAGCCAGGCGGAGGGGCTGAAGGGCAGGGCACAGAGAACCAGTTCGGCCCAGAGGCTGCTGAGGTGGTCGCGACGTTTCCAGTGGGCCAGTTCGTGACAGACGATGCTCGCCCAGTCGATGGCGTTGTCCTCGCCCGTCTTTTCCGGCACGAGCAGGGTCGGTCGCAGACCCCAGCACCAGATCACCGGGCTGCGCGTCGCTGGGCTCTTTCCCAGGCGTATGTCGGCTCGAATCCCAAACCTGGCTCGGGCGTTCGCAATGGCGCCGGTGATCTCATCGGTCGCGCACGGCTCGGACCGCCGGACCAGCCGACAGCCCAGCAAGAACCGCACCACCAAACGGATGACCAGCAGGGCGCTGAGCATCCCCCAGGCGGGCAAGACGAGTCGCGCCCATTCTATGGTCCGAGCCGATTCGGGCGCAGGCGGGGCGGGCGGAGTTGCCACAGGGGTACTCGCCCGATCGATCTTCGGCGTGGGTGCCGATTCAACAGGGATAGGAGTGCTCCGAATCCGAGGCGCCGGAGGGTGGCTTTCGACGGGCGCCGCCGGTGCTGGCTTGGATTCGAGCATGCCCCATTCGTGCTGTTTGACCACGTGACTGAGAACGGGTGCCGCGATTGCCCCGACCAGCGCCAAGAGCAGAAGCTGATGCGCGCGAACCGCCCGCTTCCGCAGTGCATAACTGCCCAGGAGCCCCAGCGTCAGGACGGCCGTGCTCTGCCAAAGAACCGGCCAAAGCCAGACGTGTTGTGCCAACAAACCCTCAAGCATTATCCTCTCCCTTCTCGCTTGTCCTCGCTAGCGAACCAGACGTCCACCGACTGTTTCTCGACGGTGAACGTCAGCCCCGTCTGTTTGGCCAGGTTGTCCAGCAGCAGGGGGAGGGTCTTCTCCGTATCAATGGGACGGCTCGCGAACTGACTGAAGAAGACGCTGTTGGACGCGAACAGGATCTTCCCGGTTTCGGCCGGCTCGGTTCGGTCGTCGATGGCGATCTTGATCCCGTTGGCCAGTTGGGCAAGCAGCTGGGGCAGCGAGTCGACCTCGTGGTCCCAGACCTCTTCGTCCGGTTCGGCGACAGCGTACAGTCGATTCGGATCCTTGCCGGGCAGCGGTGTGAACGTATAACGGCCCGTCGCGACAACGACGTCGCGCTCGACCTGGCGTCTCTCGAAGTGAATCGGACGGTGCAATTCGGCGCGGACGATCGCCTCCAGAGCCCCGAGCTTCTGCGCTGTCGTCGCGTCCTTGCGAACGATCCAGTCGCCCCGGGACACGTGGACGTCGGCCAGGTGTTCGGGCAACTCGAATTCATAACTCGGGATGTCCAGGAATGCATTCATGACCGTCCGGATAGACGTGAGGCCGGCGTTGTTGGCGTACCAACACCCGTCCTCCAGTCGCCCATCCCAGCGGTACTGATGGACGATGTAGGGGTAGTCGAGCAATCCGTTCGTGCCTTCGGTCTCCTTTGTGATTTCGTGCTGGCGGTGTCGCATGAAGGGCGTCTTGACGAGCTTGACTGCTTCTCCGTCGCCAAGAGTGTGAACAGCCTGGAATGTCTCGTAGGACCCGGCATTCGGGCCCGGCATGGGAATCGCTCTTTGCGTTGGCCCCCGGGGGACAAGTGTGATGGGGGCCAAGCGCACCGCCTTCTCCTCTGTGCCTGGGACGGACACGTCGACCAACTTCGTTTCATATCCTTCGGCGCGAACCTCCATCGTATAGGCTCGGTTGCCCGGGATGTCTCCGAGCGTAAAGTCTCCCTGCTTGTCGGTGTCGACACCGGCGATCGGGGCCCAGCACTGGAACTGTACAGGCAAGGAGGCCGCCACCACCGCCTCGTAAATCGGTCGCCCACCCAGGTCGACCACCTTGCCTTCGATAGCGGTACCTGGTTCGAGCTCGATCGTGACGGGGGCCTCAGGATCTGTGACCTCGACGATGCGGGCCAGGTTCCGCGTGCTGTCTCGTGCGACCAGATAGAGGGGTTGTCCGGCATCGATCCACGTGGGCGACCATGGGATTTCGAAGTGACCGGCGTCATTGGACGACACGCCGTAGCATGTCATCGGCAGGACCGTGAGGCGAGTGGTGTAGCCCGGCGTGGGATTCCCATTAGGGTCTCGGACGGTGCCCTTGATCAGACCGGTTGAGGCGAGCTGTTCGATCACGGCTCCATCGGGCAATTCGGTTCGGATCATGCCGGTCGACTTGGCGGCCCCGGCCTGAGCCAGCGCTACGCCGACCGTCAGGCACCATGTCGTCGCTGTGACAATGAGTGTCCACCGTTTGCCAGAGCGAGGATTGGCGCATTGGTCGGCCAGGATGCGACGGACCCGGGTTGCCAGGCCCTTTCGACTGCTGACCATAGCCGGCACCAAGGCGGCGTGACCTTGTGGTGTCAGCCCCAGCAGCGTTCGAGCGTAACGCGTCCCGAGCTGACCCGAGGCGATGACCCAGTCGTCGCAGGCCTCTTCACTGAGACGAACGAGTCGTCTCTGAGCCATCCAGACAAGCGGATTCCACGGCAGAGCGCAGACCGTCAGCTCTGCCCACAAGCCGCTGAGATGGTCTCGGCGTCTCCAGTGGGCCAGTTCATGGCAGACAACGCTTGACCAATCGATGGCGTCGCGATCGCCGAGGGCGCTGGGGACCAGCGGGATCGGACGCCGGCCCCAACACCAGATCACGGGGCTGTGCGTGCCGGCGCTTTGTCGGCAGAGCACGTCGACCCTGATGTCCAACTGGATCCTGGCGCGTCGGATGGCCTCGGTAATCCCTTCGTCCTCGACGGGCTCGGATTGCCTGGTCAACTGGTAGCCCAGGAGGAACCGCGCCATCAGCCGGAGCGCCAGCGCGCCACTGACGGATGCCCAGGCGATCATCGCAAGCATTCGCCATGAGATGGCATGATGTTGGACTTTTGGGGTCACGGCCGATACGGGGGTTGTTGTGGTCTCTGTGGTTGGTCTGGCCGCGTTCGGAGTCGAGTCCGCCGTGGATGAGGCATCCAGGAGCACGATCGGCTTGCCCTGGACGTGGACCGGAACGGGTTGGGCCGCAAGCAGTCCCCAATGGTGCTGCCTGACCAGTGTTGTCAAGGCCGGGACCGCCAGGGCGGTGATCAGGCCCAGCAAAAGGAGCCGATGCGCTCTGACCGCCCGGTTCCTTAGAAGGACGCTACCTGCGATTCCAAAGGCCAGGACGGCCGTACTCTGCCAGGCCAGTAGCCAAAGCCACGCGTGTCCGGTGAACATCTTTTCGATCATGGTCTCCCCTCCTCACTGTTCTTTCTCTCTCTCTTCGATCATTCGCTTCAGTTCGCCGAGTTCGTCGGCGTTGAGGTTGCCCTCCTGAATCAGGTGTTGGAACATCGCCAGGGCGTCGCCGGCGAAGATGCGTTTGACGAACCGCTGGACCGAGCCGGCGCCCGCTTGCTCTCGGGTCTGGGTGGCGAAGTAGACGTAGCTCTTGCCCTGGGCCCGGTGGTCGAGCCAGCCGGCCTTTTCCAGCTTCTGCATGGCCGAGAGGACGGTCGTATAGGCGAGCTTCCTGTGCTGGGTGAGACGTTCCCGGACCTGATGGACGCTGGCCTCGCCCAGTTCCCAGACCGTTTCCAGCACGGATCGCTGCAGTTCGCCCAGATCGTCGAGTGGTTTCCGTTTCATCGATTCTTCCTCCTGAACCGGACCGCTGATTCTCACTACTCCAATATAAAGTACTCCAGTTCGTAGTAGGAGTCAAACGGAAAATGGGAATTTTCTCGGATTTCCACTATCGCCATGCATTGTCATCCTGAGGTGAAGTCGAGGGATCTGGCCAGGGAATGGGATATTGCTCCTGTGACGCCGGCCACACCTCCTTCCTGAGCCAGATCCTTCGCTGCGCTCAGGATGACAGCAATCGGGTAGATATCAGGAGGCTGCCCAAAGATGTGAGACGCGTTCCTCGGAATTCTGCGACCCGGAGGTGAGTCTGTTTGACAAGGAAGGGTGTCTCGGCGAGCCGATCGGAGGCAAACGAAAACGGGCCCTGAACCGGTGGGTTCAGGGCCCGTTGTATGCAAACTCAGGAAGCCTGAGGCTACTCGGTCTCCTGCGCCTTCTTATGCGCGGCAACGATCTGCTGCTGCACGTTTGGCGGGACCGGCTCGTAGTGGCTCAGGGTCATCGAGTAGCTGCCCCGTCCGCCGGTGACGCTCTTGAGCTGTCCGGTGTATTGAGTGACCTCCGCCAGGGGGACCTGGGCCTTGATGACGATGAAGTTGCCCGGCAGCATCTCCTGGCCGATCACCCGGCCGCGCTTGGAGGACAGGTCGCCCGTGATGTCGCCCACGTTGTCGGCCGGGATGGTGACTTCCATATCGACGATCGGTTCGAGCAGGGCGGGCTTGGCCTTTTGGACGGCGTCGATAAAGGCGCCCTTGCCTGCGGCGCGGAAGGCGACTTCCTTGGAGTCGACGGGGTGGTGCTTGCCATCGTAGATCGACACCTTGACGTCCTGGAGCGGATAGCCCGCAACGACGCCGGAGTGCATCACGTCGTTAACGCCCTTGGCGATCGCCGGCTCGAACTGGCCCGGAATGGAGCCGCCGAAGATGTCCCAACTGAACTGCATGGGCGGCTCGCTGTTCCGCTCGGCCGGTTCGACGCGGAGGTAGACCTCGCCGAACTGTCCGGCGCCGCCGGTTTGTTTCTTGTGTCGGTAATGTCCCTCGGCCTTGCCCGTAATCGTCTCGCGATACGGAATCTTCGGTTCCTTCGTGTTGACAGAGAGTTTGAAGCGTTTCTCCATCTTCTCGAGAACGATGCGAAGGTGCAATTCGCCCAGGCCGTTGGCGACCAGTTCCTTGGTCTGAGCATCGCGGCTGATCTTGAAGCACGGGTCCTCTTCGCAGAGCTTCTCCAGCGCGCCGCCGATCTTCTGTTCGTCGCCGCGCGAGGCCGGCTCCAGCGCCAGCGAGAACATCGGCGACGGGACGGGCAACATCGGGAACGAGCCGGCCATCTGACCGCCGTGGACGAGATCGCCCACCTTCAGTTCATCGATCTTCGCCAGGGTGACGATGTCGCCGGCGATGCCCGCATCGACTTCGCTGTACTCGGCGCCCTGGGACTTGAGGATGTGCCCAGGCCGCAGGCCCTTCTTCTCGGCATTGTGCATCAGGTTGGTGTCGGACTTGAGCGTGCCGCCGAAGAGGCGAATACTCGAGTACTTCATGTTGGACTTGGGATCGAAGCCCACGCGGAAGACGAGGCCCGCCAGCGGTCCGGCGGCGTCGGCTTTGACTTCGGTCGTGTTCTCGCCGTCAACCAGTTGCGCCGGAGCGGCTTCGGCCGGCGACGGGCTGCAGTTTGCGATCACGTCCAATAGTTCCGTGACGCCCAGTTCCTGGCGAGCTTCCGTGAAAAGGATAGGCATGACCGTGCCGGTCTTCAAGGCTTCGACGAAGACCGAGCCGACCTGCTCGGCCGAAATCTCCTCGCCGCCCAGGTAACTCTCCATCAGGTCGTCGTCGGCCTCGATGACGCTCTCAATCAGATCGGTGTGCGCCTGAGCGACATCCATCACCGGCGAGTCGCCGCTGTCGTTGGCGATGCAGTCGATGACGGAACCCTTGTCGGCGGCCGGAAGGTTGGCGCAGCGGCACTGGGATCCGAATGTATCCTGAATCGTCTGGACCAATTCGCCCATGTCGACGTTGTCGGCGGCCATCTTGTTGACCACGACGATGACCGGCTTGCCCGCTTCGCGGGCCAGTTGGAACATCTTGCGGGTGTTGGTCTCGATGCCGGCCGTAGCGCTGATCACGATAACGACCGTTTCAGCGGCCGGGATGGAGGTGATGGCCGGACCGGTGAAATCGGGGTAGCCGCGCG
>JANQFY010000063.1 GCA_028277585.1 Sedimentisphaerales bacterium | reverse complement strand
CTCAAACGGACTGTCGATGTCAGGTGTTTCTCATCGGCCATAGGGCGGCGCACATGTCCGGTTCGTCGCCCGTTCAGGATCTTCGGTGCCGGCTCTGCTCGACAATCCTATCGTTGACGGATGCTTGAGGATGAACAGGAGCATGTCCGATCGGCTGATGATGCCGACAAGCTTCTGGCGTTCGATGATGGGCACTCTCCGGAAACTGCTGTGGGCCAGGCACTCGCAGACCTCGAGCAGATCGGTGTCGGGGCCGAAGGTGGTGAGGTCGCGACTCATAACATCGCCCACCCGGCACGATCGGCTGTAGGGGTCGTGCAGCAGGACGAGCAGATCCTTCTCCGAGATGATCCCCACCAGGTTCATGGCGTCGTCCACCACGGGCAGACCCGTAATCCCGTGAGCGACCAGGATGCCCATAGCCTCTACGATGGAGGCCTGCGGGTGTGTGGTGAGCAGGCCGGACGTCATGACCGTTCGCGCGGTGGCAGATGTCGAATCGGTGCTTCGTTTCGGCCAAGTGGACGAGACGCCCAACATCGTCATGTAGGTGCGAATGAGATCGGCTCGACTGATAAGGCCGATCAGTTGGTCGCCACGCAGCACCGGCGCCCGGCGAAACGCGTTTCGCGTCAGGCAGATCGAGATGTCGGTCAGACTGTCGGCCTCCCGGAAGCTTGTGACGGGTGTCGTCATGTAGTTCTCGACCGGCCCCGGCTGACTCTCGTTGCGAAAGACAACGTTCAGTATGTCCTTCTCGGTGATGATGCCCGCCAGATTCGTCCGGTCGACCACCGGCAAGCCGGTGATGTTGCGTTCGACCAGGATGCGAACGGCTTCATAGATGCTGGTGCTGCGGCCGATTGTCTTGACACCGACCCGCATGATATCTCCAGCTCTCAGATTAGATGGATGCCCACGGTCAATCATATCAAGTGTCCCCTCTGCCTCCCTGGTCTTGGTTCTTCTCACGATGCGGTGCTGTCCAGCGCCTGTTCGATACGAGAGACCACGTCCGTCGGGAAGAAGGGTTTGGTGACGTAGTCCTGGATCTTGTGGGCTGCAGCGGCAGTGATGTCGGAGACATCCTGAGAGGCGGTGACCATGATGACTTTGATGTCGGCCGTCGTGGCGTTCTGCCTCAGATGGCTGAGCACCTTGTGGCCGTCCATGCCTGGCATGTGAATATCGAGCAGCAGAAGGTCCGGCTTGTGGGCCAGGGCCATTCCAGCGCTTCCTGGCCATCGGCGGCGGTCAGAACACTCCAGGGGCAACCCTCCAGTCGATCGCGGAGTGTCTCGCGTATCGTGGGATTGTCATCGACGATGAGAATCGTCTTGCGGCGCTTCTCTTTCTTGGTGCGGCGTAGTCTCAGCATGTCAATGGTCCTCCATCTCCCGGCGCAATCCAGGCGCTCGACGCCAGGAGAGTCCGGCTCCACACAGTTAGTGACGCTAACCTTGCCATGGGAACAACGTTGCGGCGGGCGTTCAGCCAATCGATGGGGAGGGTCAAGCGAGCCTATCTCGTGTAGACCGACCACGACCGAATGCGACGGGCAACCCACCCGTTGTCCGTGCCAGCCAAAGGCAAAGGGCGCTAGCCAATGGCTTAAGCTTCTTCTCGGCTCAGCTGTCGCTGGACTTAAGTTAGTTCCGCGAGAGTCACCCAGAGTAGCACGAAAGAGGAAGGGGACATTCCCGCGCCAGCCCACCGGCTCTCTGAGCCCGTGATTATCGGTCGGAGCTGTCCCTGTCCTTGGGCTGGGCTTCCGAGTTGATGGCGGGGATTTTGGAAAAAGCGTTGCGTCAAGTCGGCTCCGAGGGCTTAATAGGAGCGCAAGGGCGGTCCCACGGTGGCGATCGCATGGAAACGATTCTTGGGTCGAGGACAGTGGGAGAATGCTCATGGACGCGACGAAGACATCGGTGTTGATTCTGTTGGCGGGCTTGAGTTTCCTGGTGGCCGGATGCGGCGAGGTGGGGATCACCGGTCGGCGGCAGTTGAATTTCGTCCCGGACTCGGTCATCAATTCGATGAGCGTTCAGCAGTTCAGCCAGTTCATGTCGGAAAACAAGGCCAGCGGCGACGTCCAGAAGAGCGAGATGGTCCAACGCTGTGGTACGCGTATCCAGCAGGCGGTGGACGAGTACTGTCGTACGTACGCCGACGAGGATCCCTTTGAGGGTTACGAGTGGGAGTTCAACCTTGTTGAGAACGATGCGGTCAACGCCTTTGCCATGCCGGGGGGCAAGGTGGTGATTTATACGGGGCTGCTGCCCGTCGCGCAGAACGAGGCCGGATTGGCGGTGGTGATGGGCCATGAGATTGCCCACATCTTCGCCAAGCACGGCGCCGAGCGGATGAGCCAGGGCTTGCTCGTTCAGATGGGCGGCATCGCTCTGGATTATGCGCTGAAAGAGAAGCCCGAGGCGACGCGGAATTTGTTCATGACCTCGTATGGGCTTGGGGCGCAGGTCGGTTTCGCGTTGCCTTACAGTCGGCTGCATGAGAACGAGGCGGACCGCCTGGGGCTGATCTTTATGGCGATGGCGGGCTATGATCCGCACGAGGCCGTTACGTTCTGGGAACGCATGGCGGCCAAGTCGGACGGAAGTTCACACCCGCCGGAGATCCTCAGCACACATCCGGTCTATGACACCCGCATCGATAATATCAAGAACCTGATGCCTGAGGCGATGGAGTACTACAAACCTCTACGATGAGGAACTCGAACGGGCGGCCGATCGGCCCGCCAGCAGGCCGGTCGCGAAGCACATCTGCAGGTTGTAGCCGCCGCAGGGTCCGTCGGCGTCGATGACTTCGCCGGCAAAATAGAGTCCGGGGCGGACCTTGGATTCCATGGTGCGCCGGTCGATCTGGTCCAAAGTCACACCGCCGCGCGTCACCGTGGCCTCGGCGATCGGTCGCGTACCTGTCACAACCAAGGGAGTCGCCTTGATCAGGGCCACCAACCTTCGACGTGTCTGCTTTCTGACCTGATTGACCGGTTGATCTGCGGCGCCGCCGGCCAGGTGGCAGAGAGTGACGGCCAGACGTTTGGGAAGAAACGTGGCGATGATGTTGACCAGCGTCTTCTTTCTGTGCCCGGCTATTTCATTTTGCAGTTGCTCGTCCAGGACCGTCTCGCCCACCTCCGGCGCCAGATCCAGGTGAATCGGGATGCTGCTGTTCTGTTCGGTCAGACTGTCGGTCAAGGCTCGGCTCAGATCCTGCGCCGCTGAGCCTCCGATTCCGTCATACGCGAACACCAGATGTCCCGACGCCGTGACCTTGCGTCCACCGATCCTGGCCCGTAGCCGAACGCCCTTCAGGGATACGCCGGCCAGATCGGCCGGCCAGGACTCGCGCGTGATCAGAGGCACCAGGGCGGGTCTGGGTTCGGTCACAGCGTGGCCCAGTGCGGCTGCGAAGCGGTAGCCGTCGCCGGTTGAGCCGGTCTGAGGCCAGGAAAGGCCTCCGGTTGTGATGACAACGCATCGGGCAACGACGCTCTGAGCCTGGGTGTCGACCTGGAATCCTCGATCGCACGCGACGATTTGTGTCACGCGACTGGCGCAACGCGTGCGTACACCGAGGGTTTCGGCTTCCCGTACGAGCGCCTCGCGAATATCGGTTGCACGCCCGGTGCGAGGGAAGACGCAACCGTCCGGTTCGATAGCACTGGAAACGCCGCGTTGAGCGAAGAAGGCTCGGACGTCCTCAGGCGGCAGCTCGTGGAGGCTGTGTCGCAAGAAGCGACCGCTCTTTCCGTAGGCGCGGACCAACTCGTCGATCGTCGCGGCATGCGTGAAGTTACAGCGGCCGCCTCCGGTGGTCAGGAGTTTGCAGCCGGAGTTGGGGTTGGCTTCGAGAAGGCTGGTTTCGGTGCGTTCACCGGCGGCGCCGATGGCGGCCATCAATCCGGCCGGTCCGGCCCCGACGACGCAGATATCTGTTCTCATGCCCTGTTTCGTTTCTCTCAGTGGCTCTTATTCGTGGGTCAGGCTCAGGATACGCGGGTCATCTTTTCTGATGGTCAATGTGACCTTTCGGCCGGTGTCGACGCCCAGGAACTCGACGCATCCGACGAGGAGATAATCGACGGTTCGGCGAAGGTCCGCCTGTTCGGCGCTCATCACGGCCTCGCCCACCCAGACCACCTCGTCAGCGCCGTCGTCGCTCGAGGTGGGACGCACGAGTCTCAGTACAAGCCACTGGTCGTAGAATGTGTCGACGTATGGAACATAGCTGCTGAACCCGAACAGCGGTCGCCCGGGATACCCACCTCGGACGCCGAAGTAGGGGCTGTAGACCGGCGTGTATCCCGTGACGCTCTCGGATCGGACGCCCACGCGAAAATCAATGTGGTAGTCGGCTTTCGTCGCCGTCTCAGCGATGGCATAGCCGTAGCCGCGCAGCAGGGTGTCGGCGTGGCCTCTGACCTGGCGCTCGAAAATGGGATTGGCTGCGTTAGGGTCTGTGCGGACGTACACGGCCGCGCCCGGTGAAATGGAATCGGCCAGCTCAGCGTATCCGTTGATATGGACGCGGTAGCGCGGGGTGCAGCCCGCGGCGCCGAGAACGGTAAGAACCAGGAGAATGATTGTCTTCTGCATTGTATCCTTCCTTAATACGCGCTTCTTCCAGCGTGCCATACCCTATTGTCGCCCGCGGCGTGTGCGAAATCAAGTCCTCAGAGCCGAAGAACACTTCCTGCTGATCCCAGGCGGCGGGATTCTAACGGAAATCTAATAATCGGGGTGGCAAGATCGTCCTTGCCTTGCTAAGTGCTTTCCAAGGAGTCTCTTAGGTAGGATCCGTCCACCCAGACGCTGACCCCATCGAACCATGAGGGAGCTGAGTGTCTTCCCGCGACGTCGGAGAGAGAGGTTCGAGTCTTGATTCCTGCGTGGGGCTGGTCTATGCTACGGTGCCTGAGGTTTGCGAAGTTACCAGTGGGTGAAGTTCCGCATGGCGCGAACCGGACTGAATCTCCTGGCGTCCGATGAGGTGGCGATCCGATGCAATGGGTACAGAAAACGGGAATGGGCAGATGATGTCGCCCGCAGATCCGAGCTATCAGCTTCTGGCTTGCCAGTACCTGCGCCAACAACTCGACGCGCTGATCAAGGAGGTGCGCGGTGTTCGCCAGAACAAGGACATCGAGCCGGTGCACCAGGCGCGGGTGGCGTCACGGCGGATGCGAGCGGCGCTGCGCATGTTCGCCGATTGCTTCGAGGCGAAGCAGGCGACCAAGTGGCAGAAACGGATCAAACGCGTGACGAAAGGGCTCGGCGCCGCTCGCGACCTGGACGTTCAGGTCGAGTTCGTTGCCGGGTTTCTCTCTCGGCTCGATGAGAAGGACCGGAAGCACCGCCCAGGCGTCAAACGTCTGCTGCTGCGTCTGTGCCAGGATCGTGATAACGTCCAGCCTGCCGTTCTGGCGACGCTGGAGGCCCTGGAGAGGGGCAACGCCATGGCTCAAATGCACGGTGAACTGGAGAAGAACCTCTTCCTGTTGCGAAACCGCGACGTGTCTCTGCAGAGTCCGTTCGTCTTCGCGAGGGCGGCGCGGCACATCCGCGACTGCCGAAAGGCCTTGTTTGTCAATGAATACACGCTGGCCGATCCGGAGAACGTGACCGGCCATCACCAGATGCGCATCGATGCCAAGAAGCTGCGCTACACCATGGAGATCTGTGCGCCGGCCTACGAGAAGCAACTGGCGGCCCCCATCAAGGCGGTCAAGAAGGTCCAGACGCTGCTCGGCGACATTCACGACTGCGACGTCTGGGTCGATGACGTGACCTCGTTCATGGAACAGGAACGGGTGCGGACGATTGACTACTTCGGGCACCATGGACCGTTCAACCGTCTCAAGCCGGGCCTGGAATTGCTCGTCGAGGAGCGGCGGAGGAGCAGAATAGATACGTTTGGAGCGCTCCTGGTGCATTGGAAGACACTGAGTGATAACGGCTTCTGGGGCGAACTCGATGCGATATTGCAGTCGCATCTGGAGGCGCCTCAGGAGAAGACGGAAGAGATTGAGGTCCAACCTCCCAATGGTGCGGAAGACGACATCGAAGCAAGCAACGAAGATCGCCCTGATCAGTGATATTCATGGCAACCTACCCGCTCTGGAAGCCGTGCTGAGCGACGCGGAAGGCCGCGGCGCCGAGGCATTCTGGAACCTGGGGGACATGCTGGGCTATGCGCCGTTTCCCAACGAGGTCCTGACGCTCCTGCAGGACATCGGTGCGGTGACGATCATCGGCAACTACGATCTGAAAGTTCTGGATTTCGAACGCAAGCGCGAAAAATGGCGCCGCAAGAAAGCGCCGGCCAAGTTCATTGGCTTCCAGTGGAACGACGCTCACCTGCAGCATGATAGTCGCGTGTTGTTGACCTCGTTGGCGCGGCAGGCCCGTTGTACGGTCGAAGGCGTCCAGGCACTGTTGGTTCATGGCAGCCCGTCGTCTATCGACGAACTGCTCAATTCGGAGACTCCACCGCAGCGTCTGGAAGAACTGGCGCGGATGGCCGAAGCGGACCTGGTCGTCTGTGGGCACTCGCACGAGGCCTTCGTTCGGCAGGTCGATCGAACGCTCTTCGTCAACCCAGGGAGTGTAGGACGCCCGGAGGGAGGTGACTGGCGCGCTTCGTATGCGCTACTGACCATTGCGGATGGTCGGGTCAAGGCGGAGCTTCTGCGGACGCCGTACGATATCGAGCGTGTTGTCCGGGCCATCCATGCGGCCGGTCTGCCCAAGGACTATATCGATGTGTTCCGTCAGGCCAAGAGCCTGGATCAGCTCTGGCGCGATGAGGATCGATCGGATTTGCAGGCGGATGGCGGTTCTGAGAAGGCCCTGGAGGCGGTCTTGAGGTTGGCGGTGAGGTGTCAATACGAACGGGACCATACGCATCAGGTGGTCCGTTTGGCGCTGGAGGTTTTCGACGGCTTGAAGGATCTGCATCGCATGGGGCCGCAGAAACGGTTCTGGCTCCAGTGTGGTGCGCTCCTGCACGATATCGGCTGGTCTGAAGGCCAGAAGGCCCATCATAAGACGGCGCTGCGGTTGATCATGGCGGCTCACGAACTTCCCTTCGAGCGGCGCGAACGCGAGATCATTGGCTTGATCGCCCGCTATCACCGCAAAGCGCTGCCCGGCTGCGGCCACCGGTACTATGGAAACCTCCGCGGCGGCGACCAGCACTGCGTCCGGATCCTGGGCGGCATTCTGAGGATCGCCGATGGACTGGATCGCACCCATCGCAGCGTGATCGAGACCGTTCGCTGCCGGGCGTCCGATAGCAAGATAACTCTCGCAGGCATCGCTCGGATTGAGGCGGATGCGGAGCTGGCCGCAGCCCGGAAGAAGGCGGATCTGCTGGCCGAAGCCTTCAATCGACCCGTGATGATTCAGGTTCGAACCCAGACGACCTGATGCTGCCCGTGTTTTCTACCGATAAGAACTGGTGTCAGGGCGCGCCCTGCAATATGACTAAGACGACAAAATGCTGACAAACCCCCTCACGCTATGGCCAAGAAGAACAAGGACAAGACCAGGAAGAAAGGTTTCGCGGCGACCGCCGAGATGATGGCGGTCATCGATATCGGCTCCAACTCGATTCGGATGTCGATCGGTCAATTGCTGCCCAGCGGTAAGCTCGAGATTCTCGAGCGGCTGCGCCGCGCGGTTCGTCTGGGCCAGGATACGTTTCGCAACGGTCGTCTGGGGGCGGAGACGATGCGCAGCGCCCTGTCGATCCTGCGGGACTATCGCCATCTCCTGAATACCTATGGCGTCAGTCGCATCCGCACGGTGGCGACCAGCGCCGTGCGGGAGGCCACCAACGGTGACACCTTCGTCGATCGCGTCTTGATGGCGACCGGACTTGAGGTTTCGGT
>JANQFY010000499.1 GCA_028277585.1 Sedimentisphaerales bacterium | reverse complement strand
TCCAACCGCCACATGCGATCGCGCCGGATCTTCAGATCCAGTTGGCGGATCTCGGCCAGTTGCGCTTCGGTCGCTTCGCCCTGCCCGATCTCGGCTTTCATCTGCGTCAACGCGTTTTCGCGATTCGGTCCGATGATGCTCGTACCAATGAAGTTGCCGCCGAGCGCGACCAGGAAGAGCACCGAGAACACGCCCGCGACGCGCGCCGTCAGCCGGGCCGTGCGACAGCCCGTTCTCGTTTCAATTGTCGTCGTTTGTTCTACTGTGTCTGTCATCCGCGCGCCACCACTGTTTCTTTCTTCTGTTTCAACCGTTCATGTTCCTTGGGGCAATACGAATAGCACCGCCCACACGCCAGGCAGTCGGCCCGATCCGCCTCGTAGTCCGTCCGCCTGCGCTTGACCGAGAGCAACAGGAGCTTGCCTCCAACCACAAGCCCCATGAAGGCGCCGAGTAGGCCGCCGCCGATTGCGAATCGCCCCCTGATCTGCGAGGCCTCGGCGTAGAGTTCGCCGCTGGGTCGCCCCGTCGCGCGAAACGCGTCACTGGCGTCGGTCGTTCCTTCGACCTGCCCATCCTCCTCCAGCGCGAAGCGCTGGGCCAGACGCACCTGGGGATGCGCCTGCGCCAGCCAGTCGCGGAGTTGATAGCCTCCCCAGGCACCGGCGCCGATGAGGACGGGCAACAGCACGAGGAACAGCGCCAAGCGCAACTTGGCGATCTGGAATTCCTTGGCGGGCCAGGTCTGCGTGGGCTTGCGAATGGCGCCGAAGGGACAAGCATCCTCGCAGAGCCGGCATTGAATGCAATCGGTCGGCGTGATCGTCACGCGCCACTTGGCCACGCGCGAAAGTTGTCGAAGGATAACGCCGTAAGGGCAGAGGAACCGACAGTACGGCCGGCCCACGAACAACCCGATCACCAACAGACTCAGGCCGAACACCAGGAGGTTCCAGTTGGCCCCCAGCCGGAAGAAGCCGACAAAGGGATCGAAGCGACAGATGATGAACATACACCCCGTCGCCGCCAACAGCACGGCCGCACCGAGACAAAGATAGGCAAGCAAACGCAAGCCGCTCTCCAGCCAGCGCGGCACCTTCACCGGGTGAATCAGGACGGCGTCCTGAATGGCCCCGAGGGGACAGACCGCCGCACAGAAGACGCGGCCGAAGAACAGCGTAAAGATCAAGGGCAAGCCGAAGAAGATCAGCACCGCGATCGGAACCGCATACGCCGGGTCGAACGCCGTCATCGCCACGTTTTGAATCGCGCCGATCGAGCAGACGCAGCCCTTGCGGAAGAACCCGAAATAGAGCAGCGTGAAGATCATCACGATGAACGTACCCGTGCGGCAGCGCTTGCGCAGGATGACGTACGTCGCCAGGGACAACGTCGCGAGCAGGACACCCGCGTCGATGTACTCCCAGTACCCCTGCTGAGGATTCGGGGTCTCCGTCGTGGGCCGAACATAGTCGGTCTCAAACTCCGGCGGCGGAAACTCCAATGCCAGAGCAGCCCCACCCAGAACGAAGAGAACGAGACATCCGATGAGAATATAGCCAGATCGTATCATTAAGCGTGATCCACACTTTTGAGCAGGTAGGGATGATCGGCGGGGACGCGTTTGAACGCCTGGGCCGGGCAGCCGTCCGCGATCGCACACTGGTTGCAGTTCACACACCGGTCGTGCTGCACCTGGAGGAACAGCGAGCCATTGCCAAACGCGTTGCAGCCCTTGACACACTTGCCGCAACCGTTGCACAGATCCTCATCGATCTTGTACTCGTAGTAGGGATCCTCGACGAACTTGCGCAGGATCGCACCGGTAGGACACATCTGATTCTCAGCGCCTTCGGTCAACGCGAAGGGCTCCGGCTCGAAGAAGCCGAAGCAGATTCGGCAGTAGCCACAAATCGCGTGCACGTGGGCGCACTTGACGGCGGATTCCTCCAAGACGCAGTGGGTCGCACAATTGCCGCACGCGATGCACTTGTAGGGATCGATCTGCCAGACCCAGTCGGCCTTGCGGCTCTTCTGGGCGGCGAATCCCACCACACCCCCGACACCGGCCAGGCACGCCCCCCACAGACCGTCCTTCAAAAGGCGCCGGCGCGTGACATCGTCATTTCGATCGGCCATGATTGCCTTTCCGTTCGTTCTCTCTCAGCGACAGCGCCGCGGGCAGGCCGCAATCGGCCAGCGCGACGCAATCGCGACACATCTCGTTGTTGATGCAGACGCCCTCTGCAACCAGGCGCCGCCGCTTGGCGAGCATGAGCCCGCCGCCCCCCACGAGGGCGCCCAGCGCCGCACAGCGCAGCGCCGAGACAAACACTTCCCGTCGCGTGGACTCCGACAAGGCACGTTTCACAGCGTTCAGCCTTTCTCTTTCTTGGCAAAGACTCTTATCGTGTTCTCGATCGTGTCCAGGACGTAGATACGATCGTCGGCATCCACCGCCACGTCGAACCCACTGGCCTTGGCGTCGTTGACGTTCTCGAAGACGCGTGGCGCGCCGCCTTCGATCAACTGCTCAGGGCCGGCAACGACGCCGACGAATGCGCCATCCGGGTCGTACACCTTGACGCGGGTCAGCCCCTTCTCAGAGGTCACGAAACTGCCATCGGACATGATAGCAAAGTTGGCGGGATTGCAGCAACCACAGAAGGTCTCAATCCGCATGCCACTTTCGCCCCACCATAGCTCTAAATCGCCATCCAGGGTGTAGGCCTCGACGCGCATCCGCCCCGGATTGACGACGCGCAGCAGCCCGTCCGGCCCCATTGCCAAATCGAAATAGGGGCTGGGAACATGCAAGCCCGGGATGTTCCGGTCCGGGTCCTTTTCCCCAATACGACCAAGGAGTTCGCCCGCCGTGTCGTAGCGCAGAACGACGGCATGACCGCCATCCGCGACCAGGACGGCGTCATCCTCGATCGCAATGCTCGTCAGATACGCGCCCTCGCCCAGCGATTCCCAGGAGGCCAGACGCTGTCCATTGTCGTCAAAGACCTCGACATGGTCGCTCAACCCAACGTACACCTTCCCGTCCGGCGCGACCGTGACACAGCGGGGCTGGCTCGACAAGCCGATGACGCGCCGCAAGTTACCTGTCGGGCTCAGCACGCGGACCGCTTCATCGCCGGCGATATAGAACCGCCCTTCCGCATCCAGGGCGAACGCCCGCGCCCGCGAAAGGCCGGTCGGAATGGGCGAGCCCACCTCGTCGTACAGAATCAGGTTGGGATCGAACCGAGCCAGCTTCGCCGCGTCGAGGTCGTACGCCTGGCTCAGACCACTGCCCCGCTCGCCGGTCGTGTCGACGAGCAGCACGGCGCCGACGGCCGCCAGGATCGCGACGCCGATCAGCACCGCGATCAAGATGCCACTGTCGATCTTGCCTTGTGACTGGTTCATTCCCTTGCCTCGGTATTAGCGCAGAATGCTCTTCGCGATTGCCGACTATTGGGCACTGATATCCAGACAAATCATCTTGGTCAGATCGCGCAGAATGAGCCGCTTGTCCGCGACCGCCATGGGACCCCACGCATCGATACCCTCAAGGACATCCGCCTGAGCCAGTTGCACGTAGCCGGTGGAGGTCGCTTCGGCGAGAGTCAGCAATCCATGGTCGTCCATGACGTAGATGAGATTGTTGATGATCGTGTAGGGGCCCAGGCCGAACTTGTTCGTACTGCCACTGGTCCAGACCACGTTGCCCTCGAGATCGAGGCAGGTCAGTTGCTCGTCCGGGCGCACGCCGTAGATGTGTCCCTCGTAGAAGATCGGCGTATGCTGGGGCGACCCGAAGACTTCGGGCTCAAGCTGGAACGCGATCTCCGGCCTAATCTGATCGCCCTCCTGAACGAGCTGGAGCATCATCGCACCGGCCTTGTACCCTCCCGAGAGGAACAAGCGTCCATCACCGACCGGCACAGGCGTGGGGACATTGGCAATGCGGATCTGCCAATCCGTCAACGCCCAGAGTTGGGTTCCATCGTCAGCCGAGATGCCGACTACCCCACCGCTGGCGCACCAGACGTACTGGCGCCGCCCGCCAAACTCGATCGGCACGAGCGATGAGTGCGTCATGTCCCAACCCTTGGGATTGGGGGTCTTCCAGACCGCCTCACCCGTTTCGATATCAACCGCCATAATGAGCGACTCGCCCCCGACGCCGAGAATGACCTTGCCGTCCTCAACCACGGGGCACTGCCCGGCGTACCAGTTCGGGACCTTCGTGCCATAGTCCTTGACCAGATCCAGGAACCACTTCAGCTCGCCGGTCGCGACGTCCAGGCAGGCAACATGGCACTTGGGGCCCATCGTCACAACGTATTTGTCCGTCACCACGGGCGTCGTCCGGCTCATGCCGTGATTGCGCTTGACTCGTATGGGATAGAAGTAGCGCCAGATCTCTGTGCCGTCGTCCAGGGAGAAGCAGCGAATCGCATCACCGTGCTTCTCCTGGTCGTAGTCGACGACGAAGACGCGCCCATCGCGAATGGCGGCGCCCGCGTAGCCCTCACCCAGATCGACCGACCACAGAACGGGCGGTCCCTCAGCAGGCCAATTTCGCGACAGGGTCACGTCGATCTTGCCGACCGCGTCGCCGGCCGGTCCGCGAAACTGCGGCCAGGCGCCGGGTAGATCGGCGGCAACCCCGTCGAAGCTTGTTAGCTCCGCCTGCGCCAGAACATCGCCGGCCCCGGCTGAGGCGTCGGCAATGTTCGAGGCAATTGGCACGCGGACCTCGAAGTGAGGAGACGCGTCGGCGCTGACCCAGAGGTAAGCCAGGCCCAGCACGCCCGCCAGGGCGAAACCCATCGGGACGATATCGGCAATGAACGATCTTTTCATATGCTGCGCCTGTCGTAAGCTGTCACCTATTCGGTTCGCAGCGACTCCAGCAAGCCGCCGCGGAGAGCCGCCGTCCCGGCCAGCCAGACCCAGAGGCCGCTGACCAGGCCAATCGCTAAAACGGTCAGGCCCAATGACACGTAGGGGATACGCCCGCCGGGCAGCTGAATCGCTGGCAGCACCGCCACAAGGGCGGCTACCACGCCGCAAAGCAGCCCGGAAAGAACCAAGCCCCAATGCTCGTAGAATACCATACGGCGGAGCCTTTTGCGATCAAATCCTACTGCCCGCAACATGGCCAATTCGCCCCGCCGCTCCAACATGTTGCGCAGTACGACCAGCCCCAGACCGACGCTGCCCAGGATCAGGCCGAGCCCGCCCAGTGCCGTGAAGATGGACAGATACGTGTTCTCAACCGTGCTGAAGGCAGCCAGACGTTCCTTCGCCGGCGTCAGGAGAAGCCCGTAATCCCGCAGTTGAGACGTCAGCGACTGCCCCACTGCCTCGGCTTTGTCGGCCGGAACATCCGCCAAGAAGACGCGATAGCCCGATTCGGAAGGGAACCGGCCGGTGAATTCCTTCTCCGCGATGATCAGGCTGCCTTGCAAGATGGAACTGTCCACCATGCCGACGATGCGCACGCGGAAAACGTGCCCCGTCTCATCGGTGTATTCCAACTCGTCGCCGATGTCCCTGCCCAATCCCCAGAACACCGTGGGGTAGTCGCCAATAGCCGGGATCGATCCCCGATCCAGGTCCATTGTCAGCAGGTCCCACCCTTGCTCGTCTTGATCCTCACTCAGAATACGCGTGAACTTGAAGGCCTCGAATTCCGCGAGCTCCTCCGGTCGGACACCCAACAGGCGGGGCCGCTGCGCCCGGTTCAGGTTCAAGCAGCTGGCGTCGTCCCCCTCGTGCACGCGGAACTGAACGAAACCGACGCCTTCCAAGAGGTCCCGATCGAGCCCCAGCGTCTCGCGTCCCTGCGGCGCGTCCAAATCGTGCAGCACGGCGACAGCCGACTCGCCGTAGAAGGCAAACCCTCCGGTTCCCGACTGGCGACTATCCGGCTGGGCCAGCGGATCGCGGCGATTGGCGCCAACGGCGACCACCATGAAGACGCCGCAAGCCAACAATCCGATGATCGCCAGACTGCGGCCCCCGCGGCGGGTGCTGTTGCGAAATCCCAATCCTCCCAAAGACACCATGGGTCGGTTCCAGCCGCCGGCGACGCGCAGCATCGCCTGGCACGACCCGAGCCCACCCAGCAGGAGCAGCGCCCCGGCGCCGAAGAACGCGCCGGAAACGTTGCGACTACTGCTGCCGCTCATGATCGCCAGGAAGACGGCGACGCTGACGAAGGAAACCACGGCTACGATCAATCCCAGTCGACCGCGCACCCAGCTCGCCTCTCGCTGGCGAGACGGCTCCAGTTGGCCCTCCAGCAGCTCTCGAGGCGACCGCGTGACATGGCGGCGCAACGTAATCCAGATGGCAAACATCGCGACCGCCAGCCCACCCAGGCCGCCCAGCAGCAATGTCCCCGCTTCGGCGTGAACGTGGATGCGCGCCCCGGCGACCGCCCCGCTCCAGAGCGTGGACAGGCCAAACACCAACCCGTGCGTATAGAGCACCCCGGCACCCATGCCGATGACCGTTCCGACCGACGCGACCAGCGCCCCTTCGGCGAGAAGCAACCGTTTGACTCGGGCCGCGGGCAATCCCAGCGCCAGCAGCAGACCCACCTGAGAAGAGCGACTCTCGACGCCAAAAATGAAGAGCAGCCCCGTCAGGATAACCGCGGCGGCGATCAGAAACATGCTCAAGCCAAGGAAGAGCTGTCCAAAATCGGTCCCCTCACGGCCCGCCTGGAGCCCCCGCTGACGCACGGGCTGAAAGAACAGCCCCACCGCGGCCGGGTCGACGTTCTCCGTCAGAGCGGCCGTCACCTGCTGGACCAGTCCTTCTTCATTCGGGTACCGCACCGCCGTCAGACTACCAAACCGATTGCGCCACATGCGGCGGCCGGTCGCCAGCGTTACGAACGCCTTGGGCGTGCCGCGATAGTCGTCCCAGTACGTCTCGTCCTTTGGACGGATCTTGTCCAGATCGACGGGAATACCCGGCTCCCAATCACGACAATTGTTGGCGTCGGCCAGCCCGGGGAAATCGGGCATGAGCGTCGGATCGACGGCCTTGCCCTCCATCGCAACGACCTTGGCAACCTTGAAACGACTCGTACGCTCGAAGAGTTCGCGCTTGGGGCCCACGAGGTAGTAGGTCAGATCGAGCATGTCACCCACCTGAGCGTCAAGATCGTCGGCCAGCCAACGGTTGATCACGATCTCATCGGATTGCAGGTCCGCCGGGATAAGGGCACCTTCTTCGCGGCCCGGGTCGATGGCGGTGATCATCGAATACGGCGTCGTCTTCTCGCCCAGGCGAATCTCATTGACGAAGTAGGTCAGCACACCCGCCGCCCGGTCGTGAGTCTCGAGCGCCGCAGCGGCCAACGTCTTATCAATGAAAACGCGTCGGCTGCGCAGTTCGAACGGCCCGCCCGATTCGGCTCGGCCGAGTTGGAGGTCTGCATCGGCCAGGCGCCATGAACCCTTCAGAGCCGCGTCCAACCCGCCCGAGGCCGCTTCGCTATCGATGCCGGCCGCCAGCAGCATGTTCGCGCGCCCGGGCTGCTCGATCTGCTCGCCCAACCAAGCCAACGGCACGAACACATTCAGCGGCGCGATCTGATTGGCCCGCAAGTCGAAGCGCCCGAACTCCCTCTCGTCCGCGATTCGGTGGACAGGCAAGCGAAAAGCGATCGTCCGATCCGCATCCGACGCCAACGGCACATCCCGCGGCATCAGGCCCGGCTTCTCCATGCGGAGAACGATCTCGTCGCCGGCCCTCACGTTGAGCCGCTGGGCGACTGCGTCGCTCAGGACAACGCCGTCCCCTTCGCTCTCGGCAAAGGGATTCTGCCCCGGTCCAATCGCGTAGAGCCGCTCGTCCACACCCAGCACATTGACCCGATTGACACGGCGGGTCCCGTCATCGTTCGTGACAATCCCCGCGATCTGCAGAACCGGAACGATCGTGCCGGGAACTTGCACCTCCAAATCCTCAGCCAACGCGGCGCGGAAGTAGCGCTCCTGTGGCATGACCGCCGAATCGGTCTGGCCCAAACGCATCGACACGGTGCGCCGCAGCGTGTACTGAACCGAATCGCCGACCACGAGACCACCGGTGAGCACCCCCGTAGCGACGACAACCGCCAGCGCCACGGCCAGGTTCGTCCGCCAGTAGAACCGCAGACTGCGCGTGACAAGTTGCCACAGGCTCATGCCGCCCCTCCGTTCTGAAGACGACCGTCGGCCAGTTCCATCACGCGTCCCAAGCGCGACGCCAACGTCCGGGCATGTGTCACCACCACCAGGGTCATCCCGTCGTCGCGATTGAGCTGCACCAAGAGATCCGCAATGCCATCGGAGGTTGCTTCGTCGAGCGAACCGGTCGGTTCATCGGCGAGCAGCAACTTGGGCTCATTGATGAGGGCCCGGGCGACGGCGACGCGTTGTCGCTGCCCGCCGGATAGTTCACCCGGACGATGGGACGCCCGGTCTTTCAGGCCCACCCGATCGAGCAGCATGTCGGCGCGCATCCGGACGGCCTTGGTCGCCAGTCCTTCCCGCCCGGCGAGGGTGGGGATAAGGACGTTTTCCAGGACCGTGCACTGGGGCAAGAGATGGTGCAACTGAAAGACGAAGCCAATCTCACGGTTGCGAATCCGCGCCAGTTCGTGCTCGTCGGCGGTCGCGAAGTCTTTGCCATCCAGCATGACCTTGCCGCCGGTGGGATGATCCAGAGCACGCTGCTCAACATCATCGGTGCTCTGGATCATC
>JANQFY010000498.1 GCA_028277585.1 Sedimentisphaerales bacterium | reverse complement strand
ACATCGAGATCCTTGCCGTGCTTCTCGAAGACTTTGCGCCAGTCGGTGTACCCGGCGGCGTTCTCCCAGCCGGCCTTGCCGTGGGCGCCGCCCCAACGGGTCTTATCGACCTCGGCAAACGCCACGCACTGACAGCCTTCCCCATGGGCGGCGCCGGTGTGGGCTCCGGCCCGACCGCCGACGGCGATGAATCCCACCTGGAGTTTCTCGTTGAGTCCCTGGGCCCGGATCACGCTCGGGAAACCGACGGCGCACGCGGCGCCGATCGCACCGGCGCCCTTGATGAACTGACGGCGTGTGACGTTCGACATAAGTTTGGTTCCTTTAACAATTGGTGAATGAAAGAATCGACTCCTATTCCAATCGTATCAGATGCTTCGCCGCATGCCAAGCCGCTGGACACGGCGCCGGCGCCCGATGCCGACGTGAAATACAACGTCTTTCCGCGAAAGCCGATTTCGCCACCCAAACGGGCACGGATCCCATGGGTCCGGATATCCTACCGCAAAGTTCCCCATCGATCAAGGGGCCCCATTGGCGATAATTGCTTCCATGATTCAGACGATTTTCAGGCTTCGTTTGTGGCGACCTTCTGCTAGGAAGCCCGGAAAATCGTGCGATCGAGCACGCCGTAGGGGGTAAAACCGCGTTTGGCCGTCAGCCAGAGGCCCAGCGCGACGGTAATGGCGGTGCCGGAGAAGATGCAGATCATGATGACGATCTGGTATTTGATGGCGATCGCCGGGCTGGCGCCGCCGAGAATGACGCCGGTCATCATGCCGGGCAGCGAGACCAGTCCGATGGTCGCCATCGTCGCCACAGTCGGCGCCAAGGCCGCCTGGCAGGCCTTTCGCACGTGCGGGCGGATCGCTTCGTGCAGCAGTGCGCCCTGGGCGAGGTTCTGGAGGAAGGCCTTTTCGCCCGTCCTCAGCCCTTCGTAGAAGGTCCGGATGCCCACGATGTCGGCCCGCAGGCAGTTGCCCAGGATCATGCCGCCGATGGGGATGGCGTACTGGGCGTCGAGCAAATTGTCGCGGCGCAAGATCAGGCCGACGAAGAGCAGCAGGGGGATCGCGGTGCCCGCCAGCAGGGCTCCGAACAGCGGCAGCATGATGGGGCGCAGCTTCAGCGAACACGTGCGGATGATCGAGACGTCCGCGACCGTCACCATGATCAACAGCCAGGCGGCGTTAAGCCAGACGATGTTCAGTCGGAAGATCACCTGCAGGTACAGGCCCACGAAGATCAGTTGCACGGTCATGCGCACCAACGCCAGGGCGGTCTGGCCCACCATGGGGATGCCGTACCACAGCATGATCGCCAGGGGGAAGGCGAGTAGCAGATAGGCCGCCGCCAATTGCCAGGTGCCAATGTCGATGATCGTCATGGCGTTCGTTCCTCCTCCTCATGGCCGGGACGCACCTGAATCGTCTGGTCGGCGAACGGGAACCACTCCGGATCGTGCGCGATGATCAGGGCGGTTACATCGTCGCGGGATCGGAAGTAGTCTGCGACACGCTGCTTGCCTGCCTTGTCCAGGGCCGAGGTCGCTTCATCGAGCAAAAAGATCGAGCGATCGAGCAGGATCGCGCCGATCAGGGCGACACGTTGCTTCTCGCCGCCCGAGAGGTCGCCCGCCTCTTTGTCTAGCACGGATTGAGGCAGGTCGAACCGCTCGAACAATTCGCCGGTGCGCTCCAGGTTGTCACGTTTCGAGGCATTGGCGCGAAAGTGGAACGGCTGTTCGAGAATGCTCCGGATCGTCTCGGCCCCGAGGTCCGGCTCCTGGGCGACGTAAGCCAGGTGTCTCCTCAGATTCCAGACGCTGTGCGCGGTCAGCTCTTTGCCCTGGATATGGATCGCTCCCGCTTCGGGGACGGCGAATCCGAGCACGCAGCGCAGGAGGGTGGACTTGCCGCATCCGGACGGACCGGTCACCAGGGCTTTCTCGCCTGCGTGGAGGGACATCGAGAAGTCCTTCAAGACGGTGCGCCCGTCATAGCGGATCGTCAGGTCCGTGATCTGGAGTGCGGTCGAAGATTCCATCGTTAGAAAATGCCAACCGGTTTGGCCCGTTTCAGGGCCTTGTCAAGGGCGCCGAAGCCTTGGTTCCATTCGTCGAGTCGGGTGATGTTCTTCTTCTTGGCGATCTCCATGAACCGGTCATGGGTCTCCTGGATTGTCTCGGTCATGGGCCAGTCGGCGTCGGCCTTTTTCGCGGCGTCGCGCATCTCGTTCCAGCGCATCATGAACGTGTACATGACGGGGAGTTGCGCCGTTCGCACGCGGAACAGCAGATCGGGATCGTCCTTCACCGCCGCCTCGGCCCGTTCCAGGTGTGCCCACCCGCGCGATAGGGTATCGAAGGAGAGGTACTTGGCGGTGTGCTTCTCGAAACAGCCCAACCAGTCGCGGGTCTTCTCGACCGCGTCGTGGGTGACGTTCAGATACGCCTTGATGTGCGGGGCGGCCGGGCCGTAATACCCTTCGATGAATTGGTCGATGAGTTCGCCCCCGTCGCGATTCGGGTTCCACAGCAGCTTGGCGAGAACCCAGGCCCGCAACTCAGCCATTTCGGCGCCGTTGGTGGTGTAGGCGCCCTGTTCGAAGAGCCCCTTGACGCTGTGGTCGGTGAAGAACTTCACGTTCGGCCCGAGCACGCGGAGGTTCGGGTGCGGCATGATGTGGTGTCGGAAGTTCGTTACGTAATCCCAGACGTAGAGCCGATCGCAGATCTTGGACCAGCCCACGATGTCATCGCGGAAAGGCTTGTTGCGCTCGTGGGCCAGCGGCACGCTGAACGACGCTTCGATGCTGCACAGCCGGACGATGACATTGTCACGCGGCTTGACGTGCTTGGGGGGCTTGCGCGTGTACTGATACGCGAGCGTGCTGATCGCGACGTGAGGGAAGTCCTCCTCGATGTCCTCGGCGACAGCGTTGACGAAACGTAGCATCAAGCCGGCCGGACTGCCTTCCTCCTTCTCAGCCGCGGCGCATTTGTCGCACTGGCAGTTGCCCCGCCAGTCGTTCTGCGAGACTGACGCGATGGTCGCGGCTGGGTTGGCCCGCAAGCGGACGCGGAGGTTCTTGACGAGTTCCTGACGCATCGCCTCGTTGGTCAGGCACAGCTGCCCCCGCTCGGTGATGCGTTTGCCATCGATCTGGCTGAACCACTCGGGATGCGTCTCGAAGTACTTGGCCGGCGGGATCAGAGAGTAGAACGTGTGGACGAAGCCCTCGTATCGGTGCTTGCTGCCGCCTTTGGCGTCGACCCGGACGGAGTTGCCGTTGCTCTTGTTGCGCACCGCCCAGTCGCCATCATGGGCGTCGTACCAGAAAGGCTCGCGATACTCCAGAATGGGGACGTGCCGAACGTTGAGCCTGTCGATCTCAACCGTGGGCTTCTTCGGGATCGTGCTCTCGCTCGACGACCACCAGCGGCAGCCCAAGTGGTCTTCGAGGAAGGTATAGACGGCATAAAGGGTGCCGCGTGGCTCGCCTCCGGTCAGAACGAGATCGTCGCGCATGGTCCTGATGAGGATTCCCTCCTGGCCCAAGCCTTCCATCGACAGACGCCGATAGACTTGCTTGGCGGCCTCGGGGCCCACGAAGATGCAGACCTGCCGGCGCTTCGCTTGCTCGGCGATCTTGAACTCGGCGCCCGTGATCTGGTTCAGAAAGCTGGCGAGTTCCTGCGCGGCGTGTTGGACCGGCTCAGAGGACTCGGGCGAAACCACAATCAGGGCTTTCGCCTGCCCATTCTCTGCGATGGTCATCGCGCTGCAGGCTCCAGCGCTGACAACAAGAATAGCCGCTACGATCCCGATGTGCGTTCGATTCAGCATGTCTCTGTCCCTCCAGGAAACGGATCTTCTCGTGAAACTACGCGCCACGATCCCATTCGTAGCACAGTCGTTCGAGGTAGTCAATCACGCCGGCGTAGCGGGGCTGCCCATAGAGGTTGATCTTCTCATCGGGGTCGTTCTGGAGGTTGTAGAGGGAGCCGTCCTTGCCGTCCGCGCGTTCATCCATGAACCAGACCATCTTCCATTCTTTGGTGCGCACCATGACGCGCCGCCCACTGTGGTGGCGCAGTTCCTGGTACATCGACATGCTGTGGTCGATCTCGCTGAAGACCGCCTCGCGCCAGGAGTTGACATCGCCCCGGATCAGGGGCATGAGGCTGCGCCCGTCGATCGACGTGGGAGGCTCCAGGTCGCACATCTCCATCAGGGTCGGCACGAAGTCGATCATCTCGACCGGTTCGTCGATGACCTTGCCCTTGGGCAGCAGGGCGGGGCAGCTCAGAATGAAGGGCACCTTGACGTTCTGCTCGTAGAAGACGCGTTTCTTCCAGAGTCCATGCTCGCCCAGTTGGAAGCCCTGGTCGGAGTTGAAGGCGATGACCGTGTTTTCGAGTTGGCCCGTCTTTTTGAGGTGCTCCACCAGCCGGCCCACTTGCGTGTCGACCAGCGAAATCATGCCGTAGTAGGTGCCGCGGGCGATCTTGATCTGTTCCAGCGTCAAATCCGGCGCCCCGGCGTAGACATGCAGTTGCTCCCGCTCGAAGCGGGGCTTGCTCGCCAGTTCTTCTTTGGTCGGCAAGGGCAGATCGATCGTTTCCGGATCGATCATGTACTCCTTGGGCACCCGGCACGGGACGTGCGGGGCATGGAACGAGACGCGCAGGAAGAAAGGCTTGTCCTGTGTGGTCAGCCTTCCCAGGGTCTGCAGGGCCAGATCGCCCAGTTTGGAGGTGCTGATTTCCTCAGGCTTGAAGGGGACAGTTCCCCCGATCGCCCAGCCGTGCGTCTTGGTCACGACGTCGGGGTACGAGCTGCCCGTCTCTTTCACACGTTCCTTGGCCAGCTTGCTGCGCGGCCGGCCCAGAACGTCGAAGGCGGGCCCCACATCCCGCTTCTTCGCCCAATCCTGTCTGTAGGCGTGCGTCTTGCCGATATTGATCGGGGCCATGTCGATGGCGTCCCAGGCGTTGAGCAGGTTCGGAACCTCATGGGCCCGTTTCATGTACGCCGCCGGTGTCGCAGTGGGCTTGCCCATCGCGGTTAGCCCAAACGTGTGGGCGTAGTGCCCGGACTTCATCGATTTGCGGGACGGAACACAGACGGGGTTCTGCACGATCGCCGTCTCGAAACGGACCCCGCCGGCGGCCAGCGAATCCAAGTGCGGCGTGCGGGCCCATGGTTTGCCATAACAGCCCAGCGCGTCGGCTCGACCGTCATCCAGCATGATCCAGAGGATGTTGGGACGTTGCTTCGATCGATTCGCCGCGCCGAATGATGGTGTCGACGCCAGACCGGTAGCCAGTGGGACGCCCAGAGTTGCCTTGAGGAACGTTCTGCGGTTCATACTCGCCCTCCAAGATTTCTACGTTATTGTCTTGGCGCTAGGTTGCGTAGTTGTGCTGGCCCGGGAAGAGCCGCGAGAGGTTCACCCACAGCAACGTGATGACGATCGCCGCCATACCCAGCAACGCCCAGACACTGTTGATCCGCGCGTACTTCTTGCCGAACATGTAGCGCCAGTGGAAATAGCCCAGATAAACGAGCCAGGAGACCAACGACCAGAGTTCCTTCGGGTCCCAGCCCCAGTAGTCTCCCCAGGCAAGCTTGCCCCAGAAACTGCCCAGAATCAGCCCCAACGTCAGCAGGGGAAACCCGATGGCCGCCAGTTCGTACGTCGCCTGCTCGGGGTCGAGCGTGATTCTGTGCGGATGGGGTTTCGTCAGCAGTTGCTCGAACGCCCGGAAGGCCGCCATGGCCATGAACACGTACGACAGCATATACACGGCGACGTGCGGGGCAAAAAGCCAGCACTGCAGGGCCGGAGGTAGTCGCTGGGGTTCGGCGTGGAAGACGAAGCCGGCCGGGAAGAGCACGAAGGCGCCGATCAGCATCTCCGCCCATTGGCCTCCGATTCGCAAATACTTCTTCGCGAACAGAGAGATCGGATAGCAGGCGAGGCCCAGCGAGAGGAAGACCTCGAAGAGATTCTGCAGGGGGACGTGCTGGACGTGGATCCAGCGGTAGATGAAGGAACCGAGGGCCAGGAAGAAGCCGCCCAGAAAGAGCCCCTGTCCGGTTTTCTGGCGACGTGCGATGGTGGCGATGAACGCAGCGAAGTAGGCGGCGATCGTCAGGTAGATCAACAGGCCCTGCAGTGTGTATTTGATAGCCATAGAGGTCTCTGCTACTGAGGTTGACTCGGTGTCTCGGATGGTTCTGAGGATGACGCGCTCGTCGTTTGGCTCCGATTCTTCGCCGCGGCCAGGAGACGCCGGCCCAGGAAGTGCCAGAACATGCCGACGAGCAGCATGGCGTAGCCGAGATAGACGACGTTCACGCCTGAATCGGAGACGACCATCAGGATGGAGTACTCGCCGTATTCGTTGCGGCCGCACTCGTATTGGTAGAAGTGGTATCCCCCGTAGTGCAAGGGGTGATTCACTTCGATGTCCTTGCTGGCGACGACCTTCCCGTCCTCGACGACATCGAGCTTGCTGATGTAGTCGCTTTCCATCCGATGGTAGCGCATCGTCAGAGGGTCCTCCGGACGCGGGTGGCCGGGGAAGTCGGCGAAGACATACCGTGACCTGGTCTGGCCGTCTGGCAGAGTGACCTGAACTTCCAACGTAGCGTTAGTGCCTCCCGGTGCATCGAAAGCGACCTGCTTGTCGCCCTCGAGCGTCATCCTGAAGTTCTTGAAGACCCGTTGGACCGTGACCTTGCCCAGATTACCGGGCAGCCCCAACGCGGCGCCTGCTTCGGCTTCCAGTTTCCAACTCTGACCACCCTGGTCGTAGATCCACAAGGCCCCCGGTTCATAATAGTATATCTGGAAGTCGCGGAGCCGTATGAGGAAGGGCAACTCCCGCAAGTCGTTGCTGTCGGCGATCTGGACGCGGTTTTCCTGGAGTCCCTCGTAGATGGGCATCTGGCCCTTGATAATGACATCTTTGCCCAGCAGACGCTTTTGCAGGGCGTGGCCCGCCTCGGAGCCCCAGACCCCACCGACCAGGACCAGAATGCAGCCGAGGTGCATCAGCAGCAGCGAGGGGACCTTCAGCAGCCGGCGAAACAGTACAATGCCTGCGATCAGCAGAAGGGCCAGGATTCCCCAGTAGACCCCCAGGGGAATCGAATTGAAGAAGGCTTTCGCGCGGTTGGCTCCGAGGAAGGCCCCATAGATCGAGAAACCGGCCAGCAGGATGATGGCTATCAGAGCGGCCCACATCACGAGCCGTTTGAGTCGATTCATGCGCTCTCCTTAGTCGTTTCCGGCTCTCCACCACGGACGAGCCATCGAAAACGCGTGATGAACCGACCCTGGGAAGGCGACCATTGCAGATACGTATTATCAAAGCCGATACTCGGTTCGCAAGTTTATTCATCCTCAGTTGATTCCAGAATCCACCCAGGCGAGGGCTTGAATATCGACTTCTCCGGCGGTACACTGTAACGTTACCCGTTCGATAAGACATATAACTACAGCCATGAAGCTCGTTCTATACAGTCTGACGTATCACGATTGCCCCGTGGAGGTTCGCGAGAAGGTGACCTTCACGCCGGAGCAGCGGCACGCGCTGCTCAAGGCGATGCACCGTCGTGTAGAAATCGCCGAGGCGGTTGTCCTGCAGACCTGCAACCGGCTCGAGATCTACCTCTACGCGCGGAAGGATTACGACTGTCACGCCTTCCTGGGCGAGCAGTTCGCCGCCTGCGGGGAGCAGGCTCTGGCGGCCTGGACGGCTCACAGTCACGAGACGACCGGGCCCGAGGTGGTTCGGCATCTGTTCGAAGTAGCCGCCGGCCTGGACTCGCAGATGATTGGTGAGAATCAGATTCTCGCCCAGGCCAAGGCCGCCTACACCGAGTCGATCAACGCTCGGATGAGTCGGATGATCTTCCATCGGCTCTTCCACTATGCCTTTCGGGCGGGCAAGGCCGTGCGGACGCGGACCGATATCAACTGCGGCGCCGTCTCCATCGCGCTGGCCGGCGTGGAACTGGTCCGTCAGAAGGTCAACCTGCCCAGCGCCAAGGCGATGATCATCGGGGCCGGCGAGAACGCCGAGTTGGTGGCGCGATACCTGATCAAGGCTGATCTGGCCCACCTGACCATCGCCAACCGCGACATCGAGCGGGCCCAGGCCATGGCCCGGCGGTTCGACCGGAGTGAGGCGATCGGTCTCGTGGAACTCGTGATGCGGCTGGCCGAGGTGGATGTGTTGATCGCCTCAACGGCCGCCACCGAGCCGATCCTGACGCGGGACAGCGTCGAGTGGGCGCTGGCCGCCCGGAACAAGCCGCTTCTGATCGTTGACATCGCGGTCCCGCGCGATATCGATTCGGCTATCGGGCAGATCGATTGCGTCACGCTCTACAACATCGATGATTTGGACGAACAGATCAACAGCAACCGAGACAAGCGCAGCCGCGAGATCCCCCGGGCCCGCGCGATCATCGACGAGTTTGTCGCCGTGTTCCTGCAGTGGTATGACTCGCTTGATTTGGTGCCGGTGATCTCCAGGCTGACCCAGGCCGGTCTGGAACTGGCGCGGAACGAGGCCAAACGGTATGCCAAGGATTTCGGCGACCAGAACAGCGAGAAACTACAGGCCTTTGCCGAGTCGCTGGTTCGCAAGGTTCTGCACGGCCCGATCAGTTTCATTAAGGACGGGGGCGGCGAGCCAACCGCCGAACAACTCCAGGCGGCGGACCTGGTCAATCGGATGTTTCTCGATCAGGGCGAAGGCGACGCATGAGTCATGTGCTGACAGTAGCTACCCGTCGAGGGGAGTTGGCCGTTGCGCAGACGCACCGCGTCATCGCAGCGCTCCAGAGCAAGCACCCGGGAGTTGAGGTCCGCGTCAAGGAAGTGACCTCCGAAGGGGACCGCGACCGGCGGACCTTGCTGTGGAACCTCAAAGAGACCGGCTTCTTCACCTCGCGACTGGAGGAGGTCCTCCTGGCGGGCGAGGCGGATTTCGCCGTGCACAGCTTCAAGGATCTTCCCACACGCTCACGCGATGGCTTGACCGTCGCGGCGGTGTACGACCGCTGTTTTCCCGAGGATTGCCTGCTGGCGCGAGAGCCCGTTGCATCACTGGCAGGGCTCCGCGAAGGGGCGCGGATTGGGACATCGAGCTTGCGCCGGATCGCGCAGCTCAAGCACGCCCGGCCCGATCTGCAGCCGGTTCCCATTCGGGGCAACGTGCGGACGCGACTGGAGAAACTGCACAGCGAGGACCTCGACGCAATTCTTCTGGCCCGCGCGGGTCTGGAGCGGCTCGGACTAACTGACGCGATCACCTTCACCTTCGACCCGGCGCAGTTTACGCCCGCGCCGGCCCAGGGCGCTCTGGCGATCCAGACACGGATGAGCGACACGAGAACCAGCGAGATCGTCGCGGCGATCGATGACGCGCACGCCCGAGCCGTGACCGACGCCGAGCGACAGATTCTGATCGATACGAAATGCGGTTGCCATGCCCCGGTCGGGGCCTATGCCGAGGAAGACGCCGAGGGCTTGACGCTCAGGGCTTTCCTCGCCGATGTGAGCGGCAAGACGCTGCTTCGCGCCGAGGCGAGTGGACCCTGGTCCGAGGCGCGCGAGGTTGGCTCGAAGGTGGCGGCTGAGTTGCTCGCCGCCGGAGGTCAGCGGATTCTGGACGAGCTTGAGAGCAATCGAAACAAAGGTGACATCCATGCCTGACAAAGGGTACGTCTATCTCGTGGGGGCCGGACCGGGCCGGGCCGATCTGATCACGCGGCGGGGCGCCGAGTTGATCGCGATCGCCGATTGCATTATCTGCGACAAGCTCGCGAACCCGGCGCTGCTGAAGGATGCCCGTCCCGACGCCGAGATTGTCAACGTGCCCAAGCGAATCGGCGCCGGATCGTTCACCCAGGATCAGATCAATGAGATCCTGGTCGGCAAAGCCATCGAGGGCAAAACCGTCGTACGCCTCAAAGGCGGCGATCCCTGCATCTTCGGCCGTGTCACCGAGGAGGTGGTCGCGCTGAACGAAGCGGGGGTCGGTTTCGAGATCGTGCCCGGGATCACCGCGGCGATTGCGGCTTCCGAATACACCGGCATCATGCTCACCGACCGGCGCTACAGCTCGCAGGTGGCTTTCATCACGGGCCGGGAAGCGGATGGCAAGCAGGACAGCAATATCGATTGGGACGTGCTGGCGCGCTTTCCGGGCACGTTGGTCTTCTACATGGGGATTGGGACCTTGCCCGTGATTGCCGACCAACTTCTCTGCCACGGCCGGGCCGCCAATACGCCGGTCGCGCTGGTGGCCAACGCCACGTTCCCCACGCAACGGGTCGTGCGGGCGCCGCTGGGCGCGATCGTCGAGACGTGCCAGCGCGAGCAGATCAAGCCGCCAGCCCTGATTGTCGTCGGCGCCGCTGCCGAGGGTGACAGCGAGCTGGACTGGTTCATGAAGCAGCCCTTGTTCGGGCAGACCATCGTCAGCACGCGCGACGCGGCCGGTAATGCGGAGTTCGCTCGCAAGATCGTCGATCGGGGGGGGAGCCCGGTCGAGTTTGCCACGTTTGCGATCAAGCCGCTGACCGAGA
>JANQFY010000392.1 GCA_028277585.1 Sedimentisphaerales bacterium | reverse complement strand
CCGTCAGGGCCGCCCAGATTCTGAGCAACGGAGAGTTGGCACCCTTGCCCCCTTCAGCGAAACAGATCAAGGTGCACACGTGGTCTTCCCCGATGTCGGGCGAGGAGTATCTGACGTTCAGTGCGACGCGGGACGACATCGAACAGTTCCTCTCCACGTCACCGATCCTCCGCGATGTCGAGTACCTGGAGCACTCCGAAGGCGAAGTCACGCTGTTCTATCCACGTCAGCGGTCGATGTCCGCCGAGAGTCTCCGTTCCTATGTTTCGAGACCTCTGCCCGGGCCGCCCTGGTTTATGAAGGATCCCAAGGGATCGCTGAGACGCTATCGAATCTTCCCCTCAGGGTATCACTCGAGCTGCACCGTGATCATCGATGAAAGGCACAATCTGGTCTATGTCAGATTGTGCTTCAGTTGATCCAGTCGGCGATCCTCGATCTCTGTCAGCCAGGGTAGGGTGGGTCCTTGACCAATTCTGTTCGGCACGGTAGTTGCCTTGTGGCTGGGGGAGGTACTGGGGCGTTTCGTCTCGGCGACGCAGAGGGTTCACGGCCAGCGAGGGGCTGCGGTGGGCGCAGCAGGAAGCTGGGCCGGGTCGCGATGCAATCCGGCCTGGCGTCCCGTCAGCGTGACGAAGCGTTCCGCCGGCTCCGGGCCTTGGCGATGTGGTCGATCAGTTCCTGTTCGCTGGTCCAACCGCTGAGGTACCAGCACACCATTTCATAGAGGGCCTTGTTGGGTTTGAGGCCCGTGTATCGAGCGATCAGCAGGCACACGATCAGGGCGGCGTAGACCTGCAACTCGATCCCGTTCTGACAGTGGCTGATCAGGTGCCGCAACCCGAGGATATGTTTGAACCAGCGAAAGAAGATCTCAATTTCCCAACGGAAGCGATAGAGCGCGGCGATCACATCGGCGCTGAGGTCCAGGCGATCGGTCGCCAGGCGCATGGTGGTCTCCTTGGTCTGTTTGTCACGCATCCGCCGGACGGATTGGCGTGACCGTTCCGTGCAGACCACCTCGAGCAAGCGGACCGGCTGCTCGAGCTTTCGATAACGTGCATGCTTGCCCAGGCGAACGACCTCGTCCCGCAGCACCCCGGCTCGCCGCGCCGCCTTGTCCAGAGGACGTGTTTCGACTGGTTCGACGTGGAAATGTGATTTGATGCGGACGAGAAAGCTGCTGTGGGCGTCAATGATGTCCTGCATCAATTGGTATTTGGCGTAGCCGCGATCGAGCAGGTAGAAACGGCCCTTCTCCAACCGCTCGGTCAACACGGCCACCTCGCTGGTGTAAGCCCCGGTAATCGTGGCCGCGACCGGAGCGCCTTTGAGCAGCTCATAGTGGACGTGCGCTTTGAAGCTCTCCGGGGCATTCGTCACCCAGAGTTGCTCGACGACCTTGGGCAAGGCCGTTAAGAGGGTCCCATCGACAACGGTCAGGATCGCCTCGAGTTCGGGGACGTGGGCTGAACCGGTCACCGGACGTGTCTGACGGGCCAGTGTTGTCACGATCTCCCGCAAGGCCTCGCTGTCGAAGAGGCGGGCGGCCTCGGAAAGCGAACCGAGCGAACAACGGCGGACGCCCAGCTTCTTCTGGACCTTCTCGAGTTGACTGATCCGTTGGATGGCGCGTAAGGAGTCACAGATCGGGTTGAACAAATGCAGCAGCAACAAGGCCACATAGTGATCCATGTGCAACTGACGGTTGCCGGCCCGGTCGCGTTCGCAGCCGACCTTGTGCAACCGCTTCAGCAGCCGAGAAAGGTCCTTGAAATGCTTCATGCCGCGCAAGTCACGCTCAGAAAAGTCACGTGTTTTTCGACTCATACGGACAGTGAAACACGCCACCAGAAATCGCGCAAGTTAAAATAGGGGCCTTGCGAAAGAAATCTCCATCACGACTCAGCGGCCCCTCCCCCATGCAATCGCCGTGCCGAACAGAATTGGTCCTTGACCCACGCGTTTCGTTCGTCCGGCCAAGCAGCGATGAACGCGCGTCTGCTGTGCTCTGGAGTTGACACCTTTCGTCTTGTAGCTTGCGATTCCCCTGTCGCGTGGGTTGAGAACCCACCCTACTTGGGTGTTTCCTCCTGGCCGAGGTCTTTGAGGTACTTGAGGTAGTCGCCGTCGGTGGAGAGGATCAGGGTCGAGCCGGTGGCGAGGTTCTCTTCGTAGCTGGTGAGGGTCTCGAGAAAGGAATAGAACTCGGGGTCCTTGCCGTAGGCCTCGGCGTAGGTGCGGAGCGCTTCGGCGTCGGCTTTGCCCATGATCTCCTGGGCCGCCTTATAGGCCTCGGAGATGATCTGCTTTTCCTCTTTCTCCTTGTCACCCTCGATCTTGAGCTTGAGCCCCTCGCCCTCGGAGCGGTACTTCGAGGCGATCCGCTGGCGTTCGGTGATCATCTTCTCGTAGACGGACTTCCTGACCTGCTCGACGTAATTGATGCGCTTGAAGCGGATGTCGATGATCTCAATGCCGAACTCGGTGGCGGCCTCCCGGGCCTCGTTCAGGACCGCCGTGGCGATCTGGTCGCGCCCCGTCTCGACGTTCTGGGTCGGGCCGGCCGTTCCGTCGTCGAGATCCATCATGATCTCCATGGGCCGGTCCGAGGTGCGCACCGCCTCGATCAGTGGATGGTTCGAGATCTGGGTGCGCACCGCGCCGTTAATGATGTCGTCGAGCCGCCCCTGGGCGGACGTTTCCATCGTCACGGTCTTGAAGAACAGCAGCGGTTCGGTGATTCGCCAGCGGGCGAAGCTGTCGACCCAGATGTACCGTTTGTCCGAGGTGGGCACCTGCGTGGGATTCCCGTCCCATTCGAGCACGCGCTTGTCCAGCGTGTTGATCTTCTGGATGAAGGGGAGCTTGAAGTGCAGGCCCGCGTCCTTGATGACCCGCTTGGGCGAGCCGAACTGCGTGATGATCACCTGCTCGGTCTCAGAGACCGTGAAGGCAAACACCGCCACGATCAGGATCAGCACGAACACCACGGCGAGAACGATCGTTGGTTTCATACTCTTCTGCATGGCTATTTCTCCCCAATCTGCATCACGGGCAGCAGGCCCTTGACGCTCTCATCGACGATGTACTTCTTCTGGATCCGGGGCAGGACCTTGCCCAGGCTCTCGAGGTACATGCGGCGTCGCGTGACATCCTTGCTCTGCTTGTACTCGGTATAGATCTGGTTGAATCGGCTCGCGTCACCCTGGGCGGTGTTGATCCGGTCGACGGCGTAGGCCTCGGCCTGCTTGATCTTCTGCTGGGCCTCGCCCTTGGCGCGGGGAATGACCTTGTTGTACTCCTCCCGAGCCTGGTTGACGGCGCGCTCCTTGTCCTGCTGCGCCACGTTGACGTCGTTGAAGGCGGACTTGACCTCGTCGGGCGGATTGACGTCCTGGAGCTTGACGGCGATGATGCGGATCCCCGATTCGTATTTGTTCAGCACCTCCTGCATCTTCTGGGCGACCTCGCCCTCGATCGGGTTGCGCCGCAGGGACAGGACTTCGTCGACGCTGGAATCGCCCACGGCGGTCCGCATGACGGATTCCGAGACGTCGCGGATCAGTTTGCCCGGGTTGCGCACGTTGAAGAGGAACAGTTTCGGATCGCCGATCTGGTACTGGATGACCCACTCGACCTGGGCGACGCTGAGGTCGCCGCAGAGCATGAGCGATTCGTCCGTGTTCTTGCGGCCGTACTTCGATTGGACGCCCGCCTGCAGGGTGCGGTAGCCGAACTCGTCTTTGAAGATCCGCTCGACCTGAGGTTTGGAGACCGTCTCGATCAGCGGGAGCTTGAAGTGCAGGCCCGGGTCGGTGATGCGGTTGAACTTGCCGAACCGCTGCACCACGCCCTTCGAGTCCGTGGGCACCGCGTAGTACGACGAGAACCCGAGGATGATTACGATCACCGCGACGATCCCGATCCATGCATAACGCATCAGATCGCCCGGTTGCGGCGGGACGATACGAATGTACCTGACGTCATTGTCCATCTTGCGACTCCTTTCGCTCAATCGCGTCGCTGGCTTTTCCGTTTCCTCCATATACACAATTTGGCGCCGCTTGCCTATGGATATCTGAGGCGCCGTTGCGGATTGCGGATTTCGGATTGTGGATTGGGGGCGCCATTTCCAAGGTATCACCACATACACTGGCCGCTGCGGGGTGCACCTCATGTTCGTAGGTAGGACTACGTCCATAGATGCTGTCATTCCCGCGACGGCGGGAATCCAGATGTTGGAGAGGCTCTTATGGTTTGTGGATGTATCGGCCTCGCGTCTAGATGGACACGGTTCTCTAGATTCCTGTCTGCGCAGGAATGACAAGACCATCGCGGGCGCAGAGGAGTCAGTTACCCACAAACGTGAAGTGTACCCATCACTGTATCCAAAAAGACCTTGCCTCTGGAGCGTATGCCAGGGACAATAGGCATGCGGATCACGGCGGGGCGGAGGCGCGAGCCACTCCCGCGAGACTGTGAACTATCCGGAGCTTTCAAGAAAGAGGCATTCTAAAGACCATGTACAACAACGCACTGAGACCTTCGACCTTGTTTGGAATGGTGCTGCTACTGCTGGCGGTGGGGGGGGCTCTGTTCTGGATGTCGTTGCTTCTGGACGAGACGGTCCCGGCGTTCGATACCCATGGTACTGTCTTTCTTGGGTTCAATGTTAGCCTCGGCGTCTTGTCGCTGCTCTTCTTCGCCCGGGTACGCTGGGTTCGGATCGCTATGTCGCTTTTCCTGCATGGCTTGGTCCCGGTCCTTGCCGTTAACCTGTACCATGCTGCACGCGATGAATCATCCCTGGCAGACAGAATTGTGCCGATTCGAGTTCTTGGCCTTGGGTTGGCTGCGTGTGTTATCGCCATTCTGGCGCTGCATCACCAAGCGATGAAGGCCGATCTATCGCGAGGGGAAGAGTCACCCGAAATCGTCGCGCGACGACGCTACCGAGTTCGGCGCGTTCTGATTGTGTTTCTGGCTGCTGTCGTCCTGGCTCTGGCCTATGGCGCCTGGCGCATCGTGCCGCTGATCCTGACCGAGCCGACGATCACGACCGACTACGTCACCGAGTACGACCGAGTCACGAAGCCGGCGGACTACGACCCCAATCGCAATGCCGCTGTCCACTACGAGCTGTTCTTCGCGAATCTCAGTGAACTGCCTGAGACGTTGGCCACGACGGGCCGATGGGCCCAATGGCCGGATGATCTTACGCGCTTGGAGTATGAGGCTCTGGAGGAATGGGCCGCCGGCAACGAGCCGACGCTGCACCATCTGGAGCAGGCGGTGCGTTGCCCCTACTGGTGGACTCCCGTTGAATCCGAAGATGGATCGCTCGGGGGTGTTGGTCGCCCGGCCTACCTCATGGACCAGCGCCGCAGCACATTCGCCCTGGTCACGCTGGCTCAGTACTACGCTCAGCGAGGGGATGTCGATCGGGCCCTGGATGTGCTGATCGCCCTGCATACGATGGGGTGGCACAGTGTTCAGAAGGCGGCCATCGTCGATCAGATGGTGGGATTGGCGATCTGGGAACGGACGTACGAAACAGGGTACGCCATTCTCGATCATCACGACCTGGAACGGGATCAACTGGACCGCCTGCGCCGGGCCCTTACGCCGCAGATCTCTCAGGTCGAGGCGCCGCGCTTCGCCGAGAGTGAATCCCTTCTCTTGCAGGATTGTCTGCAGCGAACATTCACCGATGACGGTTCCGGGGAGGGACGAATCATCCCCGGGTGTCTGTACGAGATGAAGAAAGACGGCGGCCCGTTTTCGTCGCCGCTCCCCTATCTGGGGGCTCTATGGGTTTGCCTGAATCACCCCTCCCGCACCAGGACGTTGGAAGACGGGCAGCGCCTCCACGCAGTGACGCGCACGTGCATGAAGCGGTCTCCCTGGCAGATGATGTCTGAGGGGACTTCCTGCGAAGGCGAATTGGACGCTGTTGTTTGTGAGAACTACCTTTTACGCTGCAGCGTGGGCGTCATTGCGGGAGTTATCGAGATCGGCTGGCATGACAAGACCGCCGGAGAGGCATTCATGGCGGTCCTGGCGATACTCACATACAAAGCCCAGCGGGGGAGTTTTCCAGAATCGCTGGACGAACTGGTGGCGGCCGGACTGCTGACACATGTCCCGATGGACCCATACAGCGAAGGACCGCTCGTCTACAGGGTGAAACGGGGTGACTTCACCCTGTACAGCGTGGGTGACGTTTTCTGCGATGACGGCGGCATCCCGGGCGGGTGGAACGAGTTTGGTTTCGACCGGGTGTTCTGGCCCGTCGTGGAGTTGGAGTTGGAGTTGGAGGCGGGGGAGGAGTGATGTCGCCGATTGGGATGGCTTGGTTGCAGACGGTGGGGGTGGTTCTGCTGGCGGGGCTGGGGGCGGCGGCCGGGTGGCGGTGCTCGAAGTTGCGAGGACGCTGGTGGCTGGTTGGGTATGTGACACCTCTGTCGATCATGGCGGCGATCAGTTTGTCGCGGTGGTTCCCTCGTTTGGAGCCCGCGCTGCCTTTCGCGTGGATCATGGCGGGACGTGTGGAGTTCGTCCTGATGGCGGCCGCTTGTGCGATGATGATAACCAGTATCGTCTCGCGACTGCGGCGTCGGAGCGAGAGGGTTTGCATGATGGCGCTGATGGTCGTTTTCGTGGCGGCCCAATCGATCCCTTCGTTCCTGGCGCCGGCGTTCAACTACCATTATCTCAAAGACCTCAAGACGCTGGTGGATGTTGACGGCGTCTGCATCCAGAGCAACGGTTACACGTGCGGCCCGGCCGCGGCCGTCACGGCGTTGCACCAGATCGGCGTCGAGGCGCGCGAAGGGGACATTGCGGCCTGGGCGCACACGACGCGGATGACCGGCACGCAGACGGATGTCCTGCGTGACGTCATCGCGACGCACTACGGCGTGCCCTGTCGCCAGGCCTATTTCGACACGATCGCCGAGATGCGGGATTTGGTTCCTGTTATCGCGGTGGTCAAGTATGCGTTTCTGATCGATCACTTCGTGACGGTTCTGGAGGTGACGGACGCGACCGTGGCGGTGGGGGACCCTCTGGAAGGACGCGTCGAGATGACGCGGCGGGAGTTCGCCAGCCGCTGGCGCCGGCACGGAATCGTCCTGGAGCGATCGGCAGGGGGGCAATGAAGAGCGACCCGGACGAACGCGACGCCGCCGGGCCGCTACGGGAGTCGTCCTCCTTGGAAAAGGACGACCATGGGCCGAAAAGGTTCTCAGGACGCATGGGCTCGTACGAAGGCGGGCCCCGCGGCCGATCACCCAGATAGTGGCTCGTCGAAGGGGGTGGTTACAGGTCAAACGGGCGAAAAATGCAGATTTGTGAGTTTTCTCGGGCGACGGCGCCGCGCCGGCTCAATCGGCGGGGATCTCGTCGGGCCAGGGAACGTCCACGTCCGGGCCAAACCGCTCGAGGGCGTCCCAGTGAATGTACTCCATGATGGGCCGAAAATGCAATTCCGGCTCGATCCGGTCCTTACGCCGCTCGGGATCGGGGTAGACGACCTGGAGGATTCTCTTCTTCTCGAGCCCACCCGGCTCGATTTCGACCTTCGCGACGAACCCGAGGTCGCAGAGGGCCGAAAGACTGGGGATGGCGTAGGATCGCGGCTCAGCGCCGGGGCACGCGTCGAGATGGTGCACGATCCAGGGTGTGATGTAGCCGTCATCGACGCCCAGATCGAGGTTGCGCTTGTTCATCTGGACCATGAAGAGGAAGCCGTCGGAGTACCAGTTGCCCTCGACCTTGCGGGCCGCCTGCGCGGCGACCTCCTTGGATTGGACGCCGAGCTGTTCCAGTTCGTTCGTCAGGGCCCACGTCATGGCGCTGTCGAAGGGACGCACGGTGTCGCGCAGGGCCGCGGCGCCCAGGTGGCTGCCCAGCAGGTCGGAGAAGCTGTCCTCCCAGGAGAAGGCGGACGGGAATTCCGGATAGAGCGGGACATTGCGGTAGCCGAACCAGGTGATGATCTCGTGCCAGGCGGAGATGGCGAAGCCCAGATATCGGCCCAACTCGATGGCGACTTCCGTGGTGACCCGGCGTTTCTCTATGGGCGTGCGTTCGCTCCAGTCGCAAGGATAGCGCAGCGTCACGAAATAGCGGACCGGGTCGGAGACCTTCAGCGAGAATTCGGTTTGGCCCTTCTCGATGACGGCCACTATCTTCTCAGCCGCGTAGGCAGTCCAGTCGGCGCTCTTGCGTACGTGGGCCAGGTCGATATGGCCCGCCCGACAGGTGTAGATGATGCCGTTGCGCTCCCAGCGGCGTCCGGTGTAGTAGCTGTGCATGCCCGCGTCGTCGAGGTCGAGGAAAGTCGCGCCTCCGATCGTCGCCGTGGCGTACCGCCCCGTCCGCGGGCGGGGTCTGCCGATCCCGTGATCGTCGAACAGGTTCGGCTGGCGTCCACAACCGCCAAGCAGCAGGGCTGCGGCCGTAAGCCCGACAGACAGCGCGATCCGAGTTGAACGAGCATCCGACAGACTTTTCACATGGAATCCCTTCAGCTTGTCTTGTCTCCGGAATCCGGTTCCGACGGGTGCAGGTCGAAGGCGTCGATCAGTTCGTCGATGATTTCCTGACTCATCGCGACGTGCCCCCCGATCGGCTGGGCGTCGAGCACCGCCTCGGCCGAGCACTCCAGCACCTCCAGCTTGTCGAAGGCCGAGAGCACGCTGTCGGCGACGACCATCGCGCCGTTGTTGCACAGCACCGCTGCGGGGCTGTCGACCGTCAGCGTCTTCGTCAGTCGCTCGAAATCGTTGTACACCGTCTCGAACGGGAGCAGCCCCACTTTGCGGACGAACACATAGCTCTCGGGGATCGTGTAGGTGTCGACACTGCGGCCGCACACGCTGAACGCCATCGTGTTGATCGGGCACGCGTTGACGATCGCCATGACCTTTGGGTGGGCGTCGTAGATCGCCTGGTGCGCGAAGACGGCTCGGCTGGCCCGCTTGCCGAACTCCGCCTTGCCCTTGCGGATCATGACCAGATCCTCGGGCAAGACCGAGTGACGGTCCAGTGGGTACGGCGTGATCAGGAACTTCTCCTCGTCGATCCGCGCCGAGAAGGTTCCCATCGTCGTCGTCAGCAGACGTTGGCGGTAGCCCCGCTCGATGAATGCGCAGAGCTGGTTGCGCAGCGCCTTTTCGCGGATGCTCATCATGCTGGGATCGTACTCGAACGCGTCGATGTGCGAGCCGCTCTTGCCGTGTAGTTGCAGTTGCTGATCGGTCAGGTAGGTCGGCTCGTCCAGCGTGTGGGCCTTGATCAGGACCTTGCAGCACATCTCCAGCGTCTCGAACCGCTGGAACGCCTTCTGCAGGGTCAGGGCGCCGCAACAGACGCCGTGGTTCTCCAGAATGACGCTGTCGAACCCCTCGGCGTATTTCTGGGCGATCTTGGCGCCCAGGTCCTCGCTGCCCGGCACGCCATACGGCGCGAAGCCGACCGTCCCGTTGGAGCGCCACGCCTGGGGGAACAGCCGCGTCTCAGGGACCTGGTGCGCGATGCTGAACGCCACCAGCGCCATCGGGTGGGCGTGGACGATCGCCTTGAGATCGCGACGGGCCGCGTAGATCGCCTTGTGGAAAGGGTACTCCGAGGACGGGCGGTGCGGCCCATCGATCGTGCCGTCGGCGCGGACGCAGATGATGTCCTTGGGCGTCAGCGTGCCCTTATCCACGCCTGACGGCGTGATCCACATGTCCCCGTTCTCGTCCAGGATCGACAGATTGCCGCCGCTGGTCGTGGTCATTTTGTATTGATAGATCCGCTTCATGGTGAGCACCAGCTCGTCACGCGGATGCAGATATTCGTACTTCATCACAGACCCTTTGCACTGAGTTCCAGCCTTTCGCTCCCCTGTATACCCGTTGGGACGCGCCTTTTCAACGACGACTTGGTCCGTCGAGACAGATATTCCTGCCAACCATTTCGGATTGCAGATTGCAGACTGCGGATTCCCTGCCAACGCTAATCCGCAATCCAAAATCGCCAATCCGCAATGAGAGGCCTGTGTCCCTGCGGTTTTGCCCTTGACTCGGAACGGCCAAATGAGACAATAGTCATAAGAGACGATCGAGAAGCGGCGCCCGGCGTATGAGGCATGGCAAAGGCAAGTGGTCTGGGGCTCCTGCCGCGAGGATCGGAGCGGAAGCCATGATGCGGAGAGAACAGTTCGACCCAAGTGTCAGCGCGACCGGGAACGCGGTGCGGCCTTGCGCCCGTGTCGTCTCGACTGAAGACTCAGCCCCGCCGGGCTGCAACGGAGAGATCTGCCCTGGAACGAGAGGTACGCCTGGTCGCGGGCCAGGTCCCTCGACTCCCCTGCGCTTCGCTCAGGATGACAAAGGGGAGCAGGGCAGCGCCCACAGCGATGGAGCCTCCGGCGGGTTTACACTGATCGAACTGTTGGTGGTCATCTCCATTGTGGTTCTGTTGATGGCGCTGATGTTGCCCGCGCTGTCGCGCGCGCGGAAGCAGGCGCGCGGGGTGGTGTGCCAGGGCCGATTGCGGCAGGGGGGGCATGGGGTTGCTGGTGTGCCTTGCGGATAATGGGGGAGGCGGGCTCCTGGATGATGGGACGATAGTGGATCTAGATGAGGGGTTACCACTGCGTTTCTTCGTGACGTATCCTCCATACAGGGAATCCCCTGATTTGGCGCTGTGCCCTTCAGCGGTCAGACCGGCCTCAGCGGGCGCCGATGTCCTCGGAGGTCCCTTCTCGGCTTGGGTCTGGCGTGGATTCACGGCCAGTCACGGGCAGAACGCAGCGGCGTTCGGCGCGGCCTCAGGCCCGAACGTCCTGCCCGGCAACCGTGGTCGCGTGAAATCCTGGTCCTGGGAACGATGGGGGCTCAAGAGCGTATCGAATGTGCCGTTGATAGGGGATGCGATGAGTGTTCTGTCATGTGTGTATTCGTACACCGAACCGCCCCCGTACGATGGTTACATTGACCAAAGCAGTAACCACTGGTGCATCAATCGTCATGGCGGAGGGGTCAACGTCCTTTTCGCGACCGGATCTGTGCGGAAGGTCGGTCTCAAGGAAATCTGGACGTTGAAGTGGAATGATACACACGAGACCAACGGCCCGTGGACGAGGGCGGGCGGCGTACAGCCGGGCGATTGGCCGCACTGGATGCGGCGGTTCAAGGAGTATTGACCGTGACTCGTGGCTCGTGACCCGCAGCATGCCTCCGCCACATGTCATCTCGACTGGAAGCCCGGTCTCGCCGGGCTGGAACGGAGAGATCTCGCCTGGAATGGAAGGCGCGCCTGGTCGCAGAGGAGAACCCATTCGACTTTCGCTCAGGGCAGGCTCTTCGACTTCGCTGCGCTTCGCTCAGGATGACAAAGCCAGAGAGTAGACGCGCCGAGGGTGTCCGATCCCCTTTTTTGACCGAAAAAGGGTACCGAACACTTTAAGTTCGCGGTAGGATGTCCGCCTGTTGTTGGATCGGAAACTGTGCATGTTAGTGAGGAAAGGCAGGACGATGTTGAGAGCAATCGCGATCGTGACAATTATGGCCGCGGCGGTGGTGCCGGCCGGACAGGCGGCGGATGGGCCCTACGTGTTTTCCTATTTCAAGGGCAACGGCGAGGACGGCCTGCACCTGGCGTGCAGCGACGATGGGCTCACCTGGACGACGCTCAAGGGCGACCGGTCGTTCCTCACGCCCCAGGTGGGGACCAAGCTGATGCGCGATCCGTGCGTCTGTCAGGGGCCCGACGGGACGTTCCACATGGTCTGGACCACCGGCTGGCACGATAACGGGATCGGCCTGGCCCATTCCAAGGACCTGATCCACTGGTCCGAGCAACGCTGGATCAAGGTGATGGGGCACGAGCCCGACGCGCAGAACTGCTGGGCGCCGGAGATCTACTACGATGCGCCGACGAAGCAGTATCTGATCTACTGGTCCACCACCATCCCGGGTCGCTTCCCGAAGACTGAGCAGCATGGGGGCGACCAGGTCGGAAAGGTCACGCTCAACCATCGCATCTACTACGTCACGACGGCCGACTTCAAGACCTACAGTGACACGAAGCTGTTCTACGACGACGGGTTCAACGTCATCGACGCGACCATCGTCAAGGACGCGGGCAAGTACATCATGTTCGTCAAGGACGAGACCAAGGCGCCCGTCGCGAAGAAGGACATTCGCATCGCGACCAGCGATCGCGCCGAAGGCCCTTACAGTCCCGCGTCGCCCGCGTTCACGCCCGACTGGGTCGAGGGGCCCACGGCGCTGAAGATCGGCGACTACTGGTATGTCTACTACGACGCCTACACCCGGGGCCGCATGGAAGGCGCCCGCTCGCGGGACCTGAAGCAGTGGGAACTGATCACCGAGCAACTGACGTTCCCCAAGGGCATTCGTCACGGAACCGCCTTCCGTGTCTCGCCCGAGATCCTGGCGGGCCTCAAGGCCGTGAAGTAGTTCCTGGGCTAGAGAACTGTCGATGCGGCTTCCGTAGGACGAGCGTCCCCGCTCGCCTTTGTCTTGATGGTCATCGGTGCGGTTCCGTGCCCCTGTTGTCATCCTGAGGCGAGGCCGAAGGATCTCATCTGAGCAGAAGTATCAGTCTTGTTTGGGGCGGCCCCTCGTTCCCAGGTCAGATCCTTCACTTTCGTGTAGGATGACAAAATGGGTGGCAGCGTCAAGCCGGAGCGGAACGCAGGCTTGGCGATGGGAAGCTAGGGCGGTGAAAACGGTCTTTGCAACCTCCCCGCACCACGCTACAATCGCCCGCACGGGCTGCTGACCCGTTGCCGCCCCCGTCACGCATCCATCGGATGTGCGGCGGGCAGGGCAGGGATGCTGTGGGACATTGTGGAGGCCGGCTGTGCTGACGACACTCTCGAATTGGATGGACGTGGTCAACGGGATCGTCTGGGGTCCCGCGATGGTCGTACTGTTGATCGGCACAGGGCTCTTCCTGACCTTGCGCCTGCGCTTCCTGCAACTGCGTCATCTCAAGCACTCCCTGCAGTGCGTCGCGGGCAAGTACGACGATTCCGACGAGCAGGGTGACATCTCGCACTTCCAGGCCCTCTGTGCGGCCCTGTCGGCGACGATCGGGACGGGCAATATCACGGGGGTGGCGCTGGCGATCGCGGTCGGCGGGCCCGGCGCGATCTTCTGGATGTGGGTGACAGCTTTGGTGGGGATGGCGACCAAGTTCAGCAGTTGCGCCCTGGCGTTGAAATACCGCGTCGTCCATCCCGACGGGACCACCTCCGGCGGACCGATGTACTACCTGGAGCGGGGCCTGAAACTGCGCTGGCTGGGCATTGTCTTCGCACTGTTTGCCGGGCTCGCCTCGCTGGGCATCGGCTCGGCGGTCCAGTCGAACTCCGTCGTCGACGGGTTGCTCAGCGTGACACCCGAGAGTTGGCTTCAGACGACATTCGCAGCCGAGACCCCGTTTCTCAGCGGCGCCCCGATCCTGCAGCCGATCTTCGGTCTCGTCCTGGCGATTCTGGTCGGTGTCGTAACGATCGGGGGCATCAAACGCATCGCCGGTGTCGCGTCGCGCGTCGTCCCGTTCATGTGCGTCATCTATGTCGGCGCGGCGTTGTTCGTCCTGGTCAAGAACGCCGGCGCGATTCCGGAGGCGTTCTCGCAGATCTTCCGCTATGCGTTCTCACCCATGGCTGTCGGGGGCGGCTTCTTCGGCACCGTCATGGCCCGCACGATCCAGAAGGGCGTCGCGCGGGGCGTCTTCAGCAACGAGTCCGGCCTGGGTTCGGCGCCGATCGCCTACGGCGCGGCCCGCAGCAAGGAGATGGCCCGTGAGGGGTTCGTCGCCATGCTGGGCCCCTTCATCGACACGATCCTGATCTGCACGCTGACGGCGCTGGTGATCCTAACCTCGGGCGTCTGGCAGGTCCACAGCGAGAGCGGGGAAGTCCTGTACGGCCCTGACGGAAAGGGCCTGCCCATGAAGATCGAGATCGAGGGTCGCGAGGTGCAGGTCGTCGGGACTGTGGGCGAGACGCCCGAGCCGTTCCTCGATTCGGAGGGCAAGCCGTACGAGGTCCCCAGCGGCGCGCCGCTGACCGCCAGTGCTTTCGAAGCGAGCCTGCCCGGCGTGGGGGATTACATCGTCGCGTTCGCACTGGTCTTCTTCGCCTACTCGACGATGATCACCTGGTCCTACTATGGGGACCGGTGCTTCGAGTACCTGCTCGGCACGCACGCCATCACGCCGTATCGGTACGTCTTCTGTATCTTCGTCGTGCTCGGCGCCATCGGCGGGCTCGACCTGGTCTGGACCATCGCGGACAACCTCAACGCCCTGATGGCGGTGCCCAACCTCATCGCACTGCTGGGTCTCAGTGGGGTCGTCGTGAGGGAATCCAACGACTACATCGACCGCGTCATCCGCGCCGAGTCCTAATCATCGGAATCGCGTCACACCCCCGGAAGGGCGAATCACCTCTTATAGGTCCTATAGGTCCTATAGGACCTATGCTACGCTTCAAACGCCCGACGGCGCGAACCAGGACGTGGCGGGCAACTCCGCCATGGTCTTGAGCCCGGGCCCGGCGGCAAGCGTCGAGCGGACCGTGTTGAGCGTCACGGCGCAGGTCGCGATGTCCCCGTGAATGCCGCCGATGATCCGCGAGCGGAAGGGGGGCGACCCTTCGACCTCGACTTCTTCGTACGATTCGGGCTCTCCCACCGCGGCAGTGAAGGTCAGCGTGATGACCTCGTCGTCACCGACGAATCCGCGCCCGACCTGATGGACGCCGCGGCACATGCCCTTGTCGATCGGCTTGTACCCCGCGTTGGTGGCGTGCTCGGCCATCACCGGGTCGATACTCTCGCTCTTGCGATCGAGCGTCCAGCCGAACCGCGCGGCGATGAAGTCCACCGATTCGGGCAATCCGACGTGACGCAGGGAGCCGTCGGCACGCTTGGCTTCGAATTCCGGCACGGTCAGCGCCGCGCCGATCTTCTGCTGGAAGGGGACCCGCCGCACCGAGGCGTCCTGGACGCGCGTCACCCGCACGCCCGTGACCTCTTCGCAGGCTGTGGTCAGGACGGTGGGCAACAGATCCATCAGAAAGCCCGGGTTGACGCCCGTGCCGACGCAGGTGGTCCC
>JANQFY010000376.1 GCA_028277585.1 Sedimentisphaerales bacterium | reverse complement strand
ATCATCGGCGAGACGCGCCTGGACTTCAGCGACAAGGACGTCGCGCTCCAGTGCCTGGGAGAGCGGGTGTGCTAGATTTCACGACGCAAGCGATCGCGCAGATACTTGAGACGCCCCTGGCGGGCGACCCGGCCCCCGTGACAGGTGTCAGTATCGACTCGCGCACGATCCAGCCGGGCGACTGCTTCTTCGCCATCGCGGGCGAGAATTTTGACGGTCATCAGTACGTAGCCCGTGCGTTCGAACTGGGCGCTGCCTGCGCGGTGGTCCGAGCCGACGCGCCGGGGTTGGACGCGATCGATGGCGCGCTTCTGAGAGTGCCGGACACGATTCTCGCGCTGGGCGCGCTGGCGCGGGCGTACCGAAACCAGCGCGATTTCAAGGTCGTCGCCATTACCGGCTCGGTCGGCAAAACAACGACGCGTCAGATCGTCCATCACGTCTTGAGCCAACACTTCACGGCCCACCAGGCGCGAAAGAATTTCAACAATACGATCGGGTTGCCCCTGACCTTGCTGGAGGCGGACCCGGACACCGAGGTCATCGTCGCGGAACTCGGGGCCAACCAGCCGGGCGAGATCGCGTACCTGACGCGGATCGCTCAGCCTGATGTGGCGGTCGTCACCAACGTCCACCCCGCCCACTTGGCCGGCTTTGGCAGCCTGGAGACCATCATCAAAGAGAAGACCTCGATCGCCGACGGGCTGCGTGAAGACGGGGTCTTCTTCGTCAACGGTGACATCGACGCATTGCGCGACGCATGCAAGGCCCGGGGCGGCGCGTTCAAGACCTTCGGCCACTCGGCCGGTTGCGACGTTCGAGCCGAGGGAATCGCCCCTCACGGGTTGAGCAGCACGTTCACCCTCGCGGGCCAGCGTGTGACGCTGCCCCTGCCGGGCCCAGGCAACGTCGACAACGCGACCGCCGCCTGGGCGGTCTGCGCGGCGTTCGGCCTGGAGAGCACGGACTTCGCCCAAGCGCTCGCGAGCCTGCCCCCAGTCGCCATGCGGGCCGAGCCGATCCAGATCGGAACGTACACTGTCCTGAACGACTGCTACAACGCCAACCCCGCCTCCATGAACAACGCCCTGGCAATGCTCCGCGAGCTTCGCGGCTGTGATTCGTGTCCCGTGGCTCGTGTTCCGGATCACGGGGCACGGGCCACGGATCACGGGCCTCGTCGCCTGGTCTTTGTCTGCGGGGCGATGGCGGAGCTGGGCGCCCAGAGCGACGCGCTGCACGCCGAACTGGGCAAGGCGGTCGCCCAGGCGGGTGTCGATCTGCTGCTGACCGTGGGCGATGCGACGAAAGCCACCGCCGCGACCGCCCGCGCCGCCGCGAACGGTCTCGAAGCGGAACATTTTGACGACACGGCCGGGCTCTGTGAGAATCTGTCGGCTTTCCTGCGCGATCACGATATAATCCTGGTCAAAGGATCACGGACGGCCCAACTGGAAAACGTGGTCGAAAGTATGATGAAGAACCAAAAATGAAAGATCAGAATTGCGGAATGGCCGCGTTGCGGCGATGACTTCCTCAGTCTTACACTTTGTGCTTTGCACTTTGAATTGTCCCTATGATTTATCATTTGCTGGAATACTTCAGTGACTTCCTAACCGAGAAGTTGCACTTCTACGCCTATCAATACGTCATGTTCCGCGCCGTGATGGCGATCCTGACCTCGCTGGCGATCGCTCTGCTGGTGGGCCCCCGGATCATCCGCTGGCTGATGCGCATGAAGATCGGCGACCGCCCCGAGTTTCACCACGCGGCCCTGAACGAACTGACCAAGGAGAAGGCCAACACACCCACGATGGGCGGTCTGATCATCCTCTTCGCCGCCGTTGTCACGACCCTGCTCTGGGCCAAACTGAACAACCCGTTCGTTCAGAAGGCGCTGGTCCTGCTGTTCTGGTTCGGCATCCTGGGCGGCGTCGACGACTGGCTCAAGCTGACCGCCGCCTCGCACCAGCGCGATCGCGACGGCCTGCGCGCCTGGGAGAAGCTCGTCTTCCAGATCGGCGGCGCCGTGCTGATCGCGTCGTTCCTGTTCTTCGATTTCGAGAACATGCCCGACGCGAAACTGCTCTGGGTCCCGTTCTACAAGAAGGGCCTCTTCCTGGGCACTTGGACGTTCATCTTCGTCGCGATCTTCTACATCTCGGCGACCAGCAACGCGGTGAACCTGGCCGACGGCATGGACGGCCTGGCCGCCGGGTGCGTCGCCATGGTCAGCCTGGTCCTCGTCCTGCTCTGCTACGTCGCGTCCGAGACGATGTCACGCACCAACCCGGTCACCTGGGCCAGTTACCTGCTCTTGCCCCACATCCCCGAGGCCGGTGAGCTGGGCATTTTCTTTGGCGCGATCCTCGGCGCCGTGCTGGGCTTCTTGTGGTTCAATTGCTATCCCGCCCAGACCTTCATGGGCGATGTCGGCTCGCTCCCGCTCGGCGCCGCGATGGGCTACGGCGCGCTGGTGACCCGCAACGAACTGCTCCTGCTCGTCATCGGGGGCGTCTTCGTAATCGAACTGATGAGCGTCGTCCTGCAGGTGGGCTACTTCAAGTACACCGGGGGCAAGCGCCTCTTCCGCTGCGCGCCGCTGCACCACCACTTCCATCTGGCCGGCTGGAGCGAGCCGCAGGTGGTCGTCCGCTTCTGGCTCATGGCCGCCGCCTTCGCCGCCCTCGCCCTGGCCACCCTGAAGCTCCGCTAGACGCTGCCTTGCCGCGCCAGTCTGCCTCTCGGCATCGCTTTGCGCTACGCCGGGATCTGTACGCATGGTACAATGGACATACGAACAGCTTGAAGGCAACAGAATGGGAGAGGAATCACGATGAGATGGGTCGTAGGGATCGTCGTCATGGCCGGCGCGATGAGTGTCGCGGGCTGCGGGAACATATCGAACGAGATGCTCTACTATGAGGCGTATTGGAACGCTGAGGCCGCTCTTGAGCATAGGCTCGGCACCAAGAACCCGCTCTCGGCCGACCACCCTCTCTCGATGAGTAAGCCCGACATGACCCCGCGGGCACTCCCTGTCTCATCGACTGAAGATATGTATGGTCTGGCCGTATTCGATGCGACTTTTTCCTTCCCAGTTTTCGCGCCGGTCGAAGAAGATGATTTCTACTGCACCGGAACGCCGACGAGATCGGCCTGCATGAAGGATGAGTCGCATTTCGCATTCATCTGTCACCACATGACCTACTGCACGAATCTCGATCCGCATAGCGAACTAGCCGAGAGTCGCGCCAAGGACAAGATACCGGCAGACGTGCATCTCGCCTACGCCGAATTCAACGAACTGACGCCGTGGGACCGAGTCGTTCGCATTCTCAATGCCGATGCTGAGGGACTCAAGAGAAGCCACTCCATAGGCCAGCGCAAGTTGACGGTCACACTCCTTCGGATCAAGCCGTCCTTCTACCCGACCACGCTCGGCGCTCCTTTGCATTACTACGAATCGCCTCATCTCAAGTGTCTTCTGGGCGGTCCTGATATCAGGCGCACCACATCGAGGCAATTCGACAAGAGTCTGGGCCCGGAGTTTGACGCGATCATTTCTGACCCGACCGGGCACTACGTTATGTGCATCAGATTCGGGTACTCTGCCGATTGCGATCCGAATGAAGCCGCCGATCGCACGCTGGAGTTCATAGGCCAGTGCCGTTTTAAGCAGGAAGGCACGTGACAACCATCAGACGGTAGGGTGGGTTCTCAACCCACGCGTGCAGGTTCGGCGCATCATGGGGCCGCGTGGGTCAAGGACCCACCCTACTGTCGTTCGTATCCGGCTTGGAATTGGCTGCCCGGTAACGGTTGTCGTGGAGTCGCTTGATGGCTTGGAGTTGCAGGAGGACCTCCTGATCGCGGGGGCGGTTCATGGCTTGCCTGGACTTGATCAGCGCGTCGAGGGTCAGCGTGTGGATCGGCGTCTCGTCCGCCCGGACGATTTCGCTGGCGCGCTTGGCCTGGTCGTAATCGCCCAACCCCGCGACGGTGCTGAGGCAATCCAACGGGCCGCAATCCGTATCGAGGTGGAGGTTCTCGAATTGCGCACAATTCTCTTCGGTCAGTTCCAGCTTCCGACGCCCGGGCGTCATGCGGTGGACCGGATGCACCTCGACCAGGGCCTCCTGCAACGCGAGCAGGTTGGCCGGCGAGAAGGAACAGCAGATATCGATATCCTGGGTGACATAGGTGCAGCCGTGGACCACGCCGGAGAAGCCGCCAATCAACACGAACTCGACACCCGCGTTGACCAGTCGCTCGAGAAGATTCACGAAGTCACCGTTCACAAGGCTTTGGCCCTTCGCAAGAGACGGACGGTGCGGCGCGCCGCTTCGTGGCGGCGCAAACGTTCGGCCACGCTGCGATCGAGGTTGTCGGCCAGCAGAGCTAGATCGATCCCATAGGCTCTGGCGGCCTCGATCGGGTCGGGGGCTTCACGGGGCCCGTTTGTTCGGGTCTCTGACTTCATGACCCGATTGTACCGCTTTCGAGGGCTCAGGGAAATTCGATTCTCAGCCCTGCTCATACCCCGCTTGGAGTTGGCCGCAGGCGGCTTTGATTTGGCGACCGAGTTTGAAGCGGGTGACGGTTTCGATCCCCGCGTCCTTGAGGAGCGTCGCGAACTGGGCGATGCGGTCGCGGCGACTACCGGCGAGCTTGCAGCCGGGGTAGGGGTTGTGCTCGATCAGGTTGACGTTGCAGGGGACGCCGCGGAGCAGCTTGATCAGCGACTGCGCATGACTCGGTGCGTCGTTGAGCTTGTCGATCAGGACATACTCGAATGTCACGCGTTGCTGCGTCCTGTTCTGATACGTGCGGATCGCCTGGAACAGTTCGTCGAGCGGATAGGTGCGGTTGATCGGCATGATCCTCCCGCGCAGCGCGTCGCTCGGGGCGTTCAGCGAGATCGCCAGCCGGGGGCGGAGCTTCTCGGTCGCCAGCTTGCGGATCGCCGGCGCGATCCCGCACGTGCTGATCGTGATGTGCCGAATCCCGATGTTCTTGCCCGACGGATGGTTCAGGATGCCCACGCTCTTGAGCACGGCGTCGTAGTTCTCCAGCGGCTCGCCCATCCCCATGTAGACGACGTTGTTGATCTTGCCGACGGCCGCCTCGGCCTGGTTGACCTGGTCGG
>JANQFY010000330.1 GCA_028277585.1 Sedimentisphaerales bacterium | reverse complement strand
ACCTGCACAGCGATGACTCTGCTGGCGCCCGCCGTGGGCCGGGCCAGCAGAGTCATCGATCGAAAGGTACGTTTCGCCCCCGTGCACATCTATCTCGATTCAGGGGACGAAGCTCTGGCGGCCTACCAGTTCGAACTAAAGGCCAGCCCCGGCTCGTTCAAGATTGTCGGCGTCGAGGGCGGGGAGCATCCGGCCTTTAGAGAGGCCCCCTACTACGACCCGGCCGCTCTGATGAACAACCAGATCATAATCGCCGCCTTCAACACGGGAGACGACCTGCCCACGGGCCGCACCCGCATCGCCACCATCCACCTGCAAATCACCGGCCAAGCCGTTCCCGACTATCAACTCGAACTCATCGTCGCCGGTGACGCCAATGGACAGGAACTCCCCGCCGAGCTGACCCTGAAGAGAGGAACCCGCAGATGAAACGCAAGCGCATCGCTTTGTTCGCGACCATTCTCACCTTTGCCGCAACACTGACCGTAGCACTACTGCTCCCCTCATTGAGCTGCAGCAGCAATGCCCCCAGTACCCGTAGGATTGAGCCCAGTGCCGACGTAGTCTGGTCAGATGTAGCGACCGAGGCACCTGCAGATGCCCCTGAGGACGGTAGCGCACCAGAGCCGACGATCAGTGGGCAACGAGAGGCGTTTGGCAAGATCAAGAAGCACAAATGGCCTGAAGGCTATGTGCCAATGCCGATGACAGAGATTCTTCCTGCTGACCCATGCACTCTGGCGTCGCACCGCTCGAGGGGGCAGGTGGAGCCCCGTCCAGGTTTGCGTATGGCGCCAGTATTGGGACGTCCTTTCAGAGGCATACATCCAAGACAGGACTCAGCCGGACTCGAAGCTGAACTGCTCCACGTCACAGCCGACGAGATCTGGGTGATCGCAAAGCCGAAGGCGCCACCGGCCGGTTCTACGGAGTATGAGACCGTCGGTTCGGGGTCGATGATGGCTTGGATCGACGAGGAGGAGATTCCGCTGCCGCTCAAGCACACCGACGTGAAGGGTCAGATCAGTGGGTATATCGCGACCGTGCATGTGGTCCAGCAGTTCCACAATCCCTACGATGAGAAGATCGAGGCGGTGTATGTCTTCCCCTTGCCCCAGAACGCCGCGGTCAATGAGTTTGTCATGGTCATCGATGAGCGGCGGATTCGCGGGATCATCCGCGAGCGCGAAGAGGCCGAGCAGATCTACCGCGAAGCCCGACGCCAGGGTCACGTCGCGTCCCTGCTGACCCAGGAGCGGCCCAACATCTTCACGCAGAAGGTCGCCAACATCGAGCCGGGCAAGGCGATCGACGTCGATATCAAGTACTTCAACACGCTCGCCTACGTCGACGGCTGGTACGAATTCGTGTTCCCGATGGTGGTGGGTCCCCGCTTCAACCCGGCCGGTTCGAGCGATGGCGTCGGGGCGGTCGCTCGAGGCAAGACAGGTCGCTCGGGACAGAAGACCGAGGTCCAGTGCCTCAAGCCCCACGAGCGGAGCGGGCATGACATCGCCCTGGCTGTCGAAATCGACGCGGGCGTTGCGATCGAGGAGATCGAGTGCCCCACCCATGCGATCAGCAACAGTTCCGAGGGTTCCGAACGTCGTCACGTCCGCCTGAGCCCCGACGACAGCATCCCCAACAAGGACTTCGTCCTGCGCTACAAGGTTGCGGGCAAGACCGTCAAATCCGCGTTGGTGACGCACCACGATCGACGGGGTGATTTCTTCACGCTGATGGTCTACCCTCCCGACGATCTCAAGACACTCAAGCGAGCGCCGATGGAGATGGTGTTCGTCCTTGACTGCTCAGGCAGTATGAGCGGCGAACCGATGGCGAAGGCCAAGGACGCGATCAAGCGGGCGTTGCGCAAGCTCGGTCCTGACGACACGTTCCAGGTCATTCGCTTCTCGCAGAAGGCTTCCCAGTTCGGGCCCCGCCCCGTTCCCGCGACGCCCGCGAACGTGCGTAAGGCGCTGCGCTATGTCGATAAGTTGCGGGGCGGAGGCGGGACCATGATGATCGAGGGCGTCAAGGCGGCGCTAGACTTCCCCCACGATAAGCACCGCTTTCGCTTCGTCTCGTTCATGACCGACGGGTACATCGGCAATGAGGCTCAGATCCTGGAAGCCGTTCACGACCGACTCGGCGCCAGCCGCATCTTCAGTTTCGGGATCGGCTCGTCGGTCAATCGCTACCTGCTCGACCGCATGGCGAAGCTGGGCAAAGGCGCCGTCGCCTATATTGGCCCGGGCGAGAGCAGCAGTGAGATCGTGGATGCGTTCTACGACCGGATCTGCCACCCGGCTCTGACGGACGTCAGCATCGACTGGGGCGCTCTGAGGGTCGAGGACGTGTATCCAGCGCGGCTTCCTGACCTGTTCGTGGGCCGCCCCCTGATCATCACGGGCCGCTTCCGGAACGCCCGAGACACCACGATCCGTATCGCAGGTCGGGTGGGCAGGTACGAGAGAGAACTCAACATCCCCGTCAGATTCGATGAGAGGTCCAGCACGCATCCGGGCATCGCCTGCGTCTGGGCCCGCAAGAAGATTGAGCAACTCGCCAGCCGGGCGACGTACGACCAGAGCAAGAGGTTCGCCAGGCAGATCAAACGAATCGCCCTGGAATTCAGCCTGATGAGCGCCTACACCGCCTTCGTCGCCGTCGACACAACCCACCGAACCGCCGGCGACCACGGCGTCAGCGTGGCGGTTCCCGTCCCCGTCCCGCAAGGCGTTCGCTACGACACGACCGTCTCCGATTGATTGGGCCGCGCTTACGCATGATCTTGTCCTGTGCAAATTCCCGTTACCCCCGGACAGATTCCGGCCTCTTAGGAATGGAGGGCGCGTCGAAAGCCCTTCGATAGGATTGAGCGTCGGCCCGGGAGGCCGTCAGGGGGTGACCGAATGTTTGAAACGTATCGCGAAACACATGATCTGCTGGTCGATTACGCCGAGTCGTTGCGGGAGGGCAGCCTGCCGACGTTCCTGAAATCGCTGTCCCGCTTCGAGGGCCGGCATGTCTTGCCCATTCCGAATTTCTGGAGTGCGGCCGAGATGGTCCGCATCCTCAACAGCAGTGGATTTGCCGAGGGCA
>JANQFY010000306.1 GCA_028277585.1 Sedimentisphaerales bacterium | reverse complement strand
AATCCGTCGCCAATCCCCTGGATCTGGTGCAGCCCGGGTTCGTGGCCCAGCAGAGCCGACCGATTCTCCGGCTCCACGGCGACGATCTTGATTCCCTTGTTCTGTTCCTTGAGGAACTTGCCCACTCCCTGGAGCGTTCCACCGCTGCCGACCCCGGCGACGAAGCAGTCGATATTGCCCCCGGTTTGGCGCCAAAGTTCGCGGGCGGTCTGTTCGTAGTGGATCTGCGGATTGGCGGGGTTCTGAAACTGCTGCGGCACAAATACCCGAGAATCCTCAGCAGCCATCTCCTCCACACGTCGGACCGCCCCGGCCAGGCCCTCTTCGTCTGGGATGAGGATAAGATCGGCGCCAAGAGCCCTGATAAGCTTCTTCCGCTCTTCGCTCATGCCTTCGGGCATGACGATCCGGACGGCATAGCCCATCAACCGACCCACGAGAGCCAGCCCGATCCCAGTATTGCCACTGGTGGGCTCAGCGATGACCGAGTCCGGGTTGAGCTTGTCGTCCCGCCGGGCCGCCTCGAGCATCGCCAGCGCCACCCGGTCCTTAATGCTGCCCCCGGGGTTGAGGAACTCAGCCTTAGCGAAGATAGTCTCGCTGCGGAGTTGCAGAAGGGGCGTATTGCCGATCAGTTCGAGTATGTTATCTGTCAACATAAGCTACCCAAGGGGCTTCAGAAGATAAACCTTCGGCGGTCACCACCGGCGCCGGACCGAGATCTGCCGCACACGTAACGTTACTGTAGCGAAATCACCGTAGGAATACAAGGGAAATGGATCCAGAGCCCCTCTGCCGCTGTCCCGACCGGGCGGGGCAGTTCCCTGAGAATCGGCCCGGGAGTAGGCGTGTTGTTCTCAGAGCTCGCCTACCGGATATCTCCGAGCCGTTATGTCCCGAGTGCCCTCTCCTGCCTTGGCCGAAAGCTTGGCGCAAAAAGTAGCCTTAGCGCCGGCGCCGGCGCGGCATGGTCTGCTCGCCTGGCTGCGTGGGCATCTGCCCCGGACGGCCGCGGCCTGTGGTGCCGTAGCGCTCCGCCATACGCTGCTGTCGAGCCTCATCGGCCGCCATCTTGGCAAGGATCCCATCGCGCCGCGTCTGGCGAGCCAGCATGAGGCCTTCAAGCGCCGCGGTTGTCTTCTCGCCCTTCTCCTCAACAGCAAGCTTCCGGAGGGAGTCATACTCCGCCAAATCGAGATTGTGCACCTCGTCGAGGAGACCGCGCTTGTCCTCAGGGTTGGCACTGACCCAGGCGTCCATCTGCGCTCGCGTAGCCGGTGGGACGGGCTTCTCCGGGACGCCTTCCGTTGTTGCGCGCCGCCGCGGCGTCGCTGGTTGTGGGGCGCCATAGGGATCGGCCATTTGCGCCGGATCGCCGTAGCGGCCTTGGCTGGTGCCCCGACTACTGGAGCCACGCCGTGAGCGAGAGGAACCGCGCCCACGACCGCGCGTTGACGTAGTCCGCGCGTCCTGCATCGCGAGCCGGCGCGCCGTGCGAAGCTCAGAAGCGATCAGATCATAGCGCTCTTTGCGCTGCGTCTGAAGCTTCGTGACCGCTTCGGTCGTCTTGATCGCCTTCTCCGCCTTGGCCAGGCCCGCCACGAAATTAAGCTCGGCCGCGACTTGCTTGGCGATTGAACGAATGAGGGTCGCGCGGTTGTCGGTCCGATGACTGGCCCAACTGCGAGCGACGGAAACGGCGTTGGCATCGAGAGCGGCGAGCGCCTCTCCCAGACCGGCGTGAGCGGCGATGTGCTGGGCGATCGCATTGGGATCGGAGAGGATCGACTCCTCGGCCGAGTCGTTATAACGCGGGGCCGCGCTGTTTCCAGGGCCTGGAGGCATCGAGTCGTAGCCGGGCCGACCGTAAGGATCCCGACCATAGTTCATCTCTTGCTCCTCAGCACCGTTCTGCGTCAGGAATTCAGCAACGTCATTAAAACGCGAACGCTTGGCGATACTCAAGGGGGTCTGCCCCCGGTTATCCTTCGCATTCACATCAGCGCCTTTAGAGACGAGCAGCTTGATCCAATCGAGCTTGGCGCTCTCAGTCGCGACGATCAGGGGCGTGCGCCCCGACGTGTCCTTTGCGTTCACGTTCGCCGCGCCGTCAATGAGAAGCGTGATAATATCGGGCCTTTGCCGAAGGATGGCATTGACGAGGGGCGGCACCCCCATGCTGGGCGTGTCAGGCTTCGCGCCGGCGGCGAGCAGCATTTTGACGGCCTCGACCCGATTCGACTGGACGGCGGAACCTAGCGCCGTCGCCCCCCGGCGGTTCGCCTGGTCAAGATTCACGCCCTTGTCAATGAACCCCTTGAGCTGCTCAAGATCCCCGCGCGCGGCCGCCTCGTGAATCGTTTGCGGCTGTCCATATCGAGCGCTCGCGGCGGACGCGAAGAGGCATACAAAGAGGAAGGACGCAACAATAACAGCTCTCGGCGCGTGTGTGCGTGTCACGACATACCCTTTTCAATGAAGACGCAGTTTGTATTCTGAGACGCCCTGCCATGGGAGCATCTTGGGGCGCTGACGTCAATTATATCAGATATCAGACGACTTCAAGGTTTTTGGAGCAGGTACGGCCAAATTTTCGCTCGACTTCAATCTCAAGCGTCTTCGGGGCAAACCAAACCGAGCGAGTCAGTGATACGCTCAAACTCGTCGAGAGAAGCGAAATCGATGATAATCCGCCCGCTCCGGCCGTTACGACGCGTCTCGATCGCAACGGGCGTGCCGAAATGTCGCTTCAACCGATGCTCGAGATCAACGATATTCGACGGCTTCTCCTTGGCCTTCTTCGCCGGGCTCGACTCCTGGGCCAGGTATGCCCGAACGAGTCGCTCGACCTCACGGACGCTGAGGCGCCCGGCCAGTGCTCGATTGGCGAGCTTCCTCCTGAGATCATCCGTCGGCAGACCCAGAATCGCCCGCGCATGGCCCATGCTCAGTCGGCCCTCGATCAGCATGCGGCGAATCTCATCGGGTAAGTCCAGTAAGCGCAAGTAGTTAGCTATAACGGAGCGATCCTCACCCAGACGCTCGGCCGCCTGTGCTTGTGTCAGCGAAAACGCGTTGACATACCGCTGGTAGGCCTTGGCGCGCTCGATCGCGTTAAGATCACGCCGGTGGATGTTCTCGACGAGCGACCATTCGAAGAGTTGCTCGTCGGTGACTTCGCGGACAAGGGCCGGGATCTCAGTAAGGCCCGCCTCGCCGGCGGCACGATAGCGCCGTTCCCCGGCGATGATCTGATATCGCCCCTGGACCGGGCGAACCACAATGGGCTGGATGATACCATTGGCCCGAATTGACTCGGTCAACTCCAGCAGGTCCTCTTCGTTCCAGACCGTACGCGCCTGGTACGGATTGGGCGAGACGCTATCCAGCGCTATCTGGCGCAACGCCTTGTCGCGTCCAGAGTCCGGAGGCAGGTTGGAAGGTTGCGTGGCGCTGTCTGTTGGTGCTTCCGGGGCCACAGGTGCGCTGGGCATCGGGCCGAGCAGGGATTCGAGCCCCCTGCCGAGATGCCTGGGCTTCTCGCCTTTCGAACTGGTCATACGGTGCCTCCTTGAAATCTGAACGGTGTCCGGGTTGACCCAAGGGGATTCTAGCGAAGTGGACGGGATTCCTCAAGCAGTATTTCCACGAAGCCCGTACGCGCCCGAGGAGGGGCGAGTCGATTCGTGTTGACCGTTTCACGTGGAACACGGTGAGCGGTTGAGTTCTTGCCGGTCGCCTGTTCGCCTGTGATCTAGGCCCCCGTCAAGCGACACGAGCCATGCAAGCGCTTTGCCGAATGCACATAAAAAAGGCATTTACAAGAGACATAGGGGCTCTCGGCAAGGGGTACAGCCGGAACACAGGCAATTTAGGATGTCATCTCTGAGCAGTGTTCCACGTGAAACAGAGATGCGCCCTGCCTAACAGCAGTGAAAAGGCGGGTATGCGAACCTCCGTCACTGCGTAGCAGCTCGGAGTAATCCAGGAATGTGAGGTCCAAGGATCAGCACGCCGATGATCGCGGCCCCGATCGCCGAGACGAGTACCCCCCCCGCTGCGACGTCCTTCGCCTGTCCAACGAGCGGGTGAAATTCTGGCGACGCCACATCGGCGAGCAGCTCGAGTGCCGTATTCAGTGCTTCGGCGGTCCAGACGGCCATGATCGCCAGAATGATCCAGCACCATTCCCGCACGCTGAGGACCGCGAGCCCCCCTACTATCAGGACCAGACAGGATGCTACCGCGTGCAGCCAGGCGTTGTGCTGGGTCCGGAGCATCAGGCGCACCCCCCTACCGGCGTAGCGGAAGCTCTGGATTCGCCCGGAAAGCGTGAGCGGGCCGACGGGTGTCGCGTGGTAGGATGCCGCCAGAGGGTCGTCGTGCGCTGAGATGCTGGATTCGTATTGGGCCGTCTTCATATCTGAGTACCTTGCTCGATGAAGATCCACGGGCAGCCGGCATTCAGTCGATTCTCACCGGGTATTATCAGGATCGTCTATGCCGCATATCGGCACGCGTAGAGAGTGCCTTCAGTACCGCCTGCGGAATCTGCCAGCCTATTCTTTGGACCGCGGCTGGCCTCTACCGATTCAGCCAGTTTTGTGCATTGTGCCGCTTGCGCTGGACGAGCCGGCTGTAACGCTCCCCTTCAGGGCGAATCTCAGGGGACCGAGAATGCCGCAGTCAACGGTGCATGAACGCCAGATCCGTGATCCGATGAGGGCAGCGATTCGGAGGCGGTTGCCGTGTCGCAGCGCACCTCAAGGCGATAGGCCCCAACCGGAAGCCGTTCGCATAGCGTCAGGAGCGCCTTTGTCCGGGGTGCGTTCTGGAGCAGTTCAGCATCGTCCAGTTCAACTGGAATGCCGTAAGGCAGCGCCTGTAGCGACAAGGCCTCTAGACGGAGATCAAGTGGCTCGCTGAAGACGAGTAGCAGCTTGTGGGGCTCTTCCCCTGATGTTGTCAGGTCGGCAAGCGTGACGGCCAGCAGTTCGGGCCCAGCGGCCAAGGAACCGATGGGTTCGAGCTCGAGGATGGTCGTGAATGCATCAGAGCCGCCCGGAGAACCTATGACGCGGATCGCGTCTGCGACGACGGGAGTAAAACGGAAATCCAGCGTTTGATACATTACCAACGGATCTGGACAAGTCCCCAGGGTGAGTTCTTCGGGCGTCTCATAATGCCCATCAATCCGAACCTCGACGGTGAGGTCATCGAAGTATCCGCCGCGGGCGATATCAAGACGGCGGTAGCGGTTGAGATTGGACCAGAGGACATCGCCCTCGTAGAGGTTCAGACCGCACAGGAGAACTGGGGCCGAAAAGCTCAACTCGTACCAGTCAGTGTCAGGGCCCTGAGCCGGGTCTGGGAGAGCCGTGCAGTACGGTCTCTGCCCGGTCACCGCGTTGTCCCTGATACCATCGATGATCGTGTGGAGATTGTGGCGATCATAGGCCTCGTTGTAACGGGCGACGGAGGCGCTTGGTGTGACAGTAATGCCAGCGGCCTGCGCCTGGCCAAGAAGCCCAGGCAGTCCGATAAGACCAACAGCAGAGTGACTGCTGGCGGAGACAATAGAGGCCGGGAGGAGAAAGAAGTCAGCAGGGCGAGCCCGGTGGAGGGAGCCGCCGTTTCGAATGATGTTCTCAACCGCAAGGGTGTGCATACGCTGAGCGATTCCGGAAATGGCCTCTTGCTGAGGCAAGGGGGCGTCCGAATCCGGTAGGCCCGGTCGCGTCACATTGAGGTACGCGTCGCCGCACTGGGCCGGGTCAGTGAGCTCAGGCGGCAGGCCTGAGTAGCCTTCGATGATGCCAATCAGGCCGGCAGCGGTCGCGGGATTGCAGTCGCTGTCCCAGCCGGCCAGGACAGCTATCTGCGTGGTTTCCGCGAAATCGCCCGCGCCATAGAGAAGCGCAAGCATCGTGGCGCCCAGATTGATCGTAGACTCGGCCCAGTTGTAGTAGCGCCCGAAGCTGGAAGGGCCCTGGTAGTACTGGTAGAGTTCGCCGCGCGTGGCGCGCCAGTCGGGCGCACCGTCCTGCAGGTCCTCGGCATGCCAGGCGAGCACGTCGCTGACAACCTGAGCGGCTCGACTCTCGGCCGGGATAGCGGCCAAGCCAGTTTCGATAAGAGTCGGGATATCAGACTCGAGAAAGGCCTCTGAATACAGGACGGCGTAGAACTGCGCGGCATGGACGGCGTGACCAGCATTGGTGACGCGGGCGAAGCGACCGCAGAGATCGGCCGCCACCTGGGGCATGCCGGGCGATAGGGCGCCCAGGACCTCAGTACCAATCTGTGCATCGATGGAGTACCAGTGTTGATTGAAAGTCCGACTGCCAGTGTCAGGAGGGAGGTAGCCATCAAGCATGAGGTGCCAGGCTTGCTTATTCGCCATGTAGAGACCCTCGGCCGTCAGGTGTTCGAGCCACTCGTCAGCAATGGCCGTGGCGTCGCACTCGAACCCGTGGGTCTCCAGGATGTGCAGCGCGAGATACTCGATGTCGGTGTCGTCGTCGGCATCCCAGATGTGTTTGATGACCCAGGGCACCGACTCGGCCGGGTTAGACTCCGGGCCCGCGTATGCTCCCTCTGTTTCTCGGCCGGCGGCGTTACCGATCAACTGGCCAACCCACATGCCATGCAGTTTGTCATACAGCTCGTCGGATGAGATGTGACGCTCCGCTCCGGGCGAGCCAAGCGCAGCAAGGTGGATGAGCAACAGGGGGGCAAGCATTCGTAACAACAAGCGTTTCTCCTCCAAAACCATCTTTCCCAACGTCTATAGTCTACGTAGCGTTGCGGCGACCTCCAAAGTCGACGGACAGAGCATAACCAAGCGACCACAAGCAAGGCCCGATAACATCACTCTTCCCGTGCTTCATCGCGTTCAGCGCGTTGGCTCGGCAGCAAGGGTGTGATCCCCGAGCGCCGCAATGCAAACCGCAGGCGCGTCAGGGCGAATGAAGGGGGCAGCGATGAGCCAGGCTTGCGAGGGTTTGCCTAAAGCTATGTTCTTGGTGTTCCGATACTTAGAGGGACGGAGGGCTGTACGGACAGGGTGTCGCTCAGCGACGTGGCCAATGGGGCAGGCTGGAGCCTCTCTGCCGCAGCGATGCGCCCCCCACGGGGACGGAGTCCAGGCAAATCGCCGGTTGCTGCGCTCGCTGATATCGGGTACCCTCAATCCCTTTGGTTCGCAGGCGCTAGGAGATTCTCGCAAATCGAGGTACGCGGTTTATGAAGGCATTGATCACGGGCGGTGCGGGTTTCATCGGCTCGCACCTGGCCGAGCGGCTCATCGCAGATGGTGAAGAGGTCGTCATCCTGGACAATCTCAGCACGGGACGCCTGGAGAACATTGCAGCCGTCCGTGGGCACGCCAGGCTGGCGTTCGTCAAAGGAGACGTGAGGGATCTGTCACTTATACAATTGCTGACGTCTCAATGTGATGTGGTCTTTCACCTGGCGGCCGCCGTCGGTGTGCAGTTGATCGCTGACGATCCCGTCCGGACCATTGAGACGAACATCGGAGGCACCGAGGCGGTGCTGGAAGCAGCGGGCAAGTTCGGCCGCAAGATCTTCATTGCCTCGAGCAGCGAGGTTTACGGCAAGAGTGAGAGCATTCCGTTCCGCGAGGAGAACGATCTGGTGCTGGGTGGAACCAGCGTTTCGCGCTGGGCTTACGCCTGCAGCAAGGCGATTGATGAGTTCCTGGGCCAGGCGTACTATCAGCAGTACGGATTGCCCGTCGTGATCGGGCGGTTCTTCAACACGATTGGATGCCGCCAGACAGGGCGGTACGGCATGGTCGCGCCGCGCTTCGTCGATTGGGCGCTGCGCGGCGAGCCGATCCGGATCTGTGGGACGGGCAAACAAAGCCGCTGTTTCTGCAATGTCGTCGATGTGGTCGAAGCGGTCATCAAGCTGATGGGATCGGACCCGGCCGTGGGCGGCATCTTCAACATCGGTTCTTCCGAGGAGGTCAGCATCGAAGCGCTGGCGGACCGCGTCATCGCGCTGACGGATAGCCGCAGTGAGAAGCAGTTCGTTCCGTACGAGGTGGCGTACGGCCGGCCGATCGAGGACATGATGCGCCGCGTACCGTGTACCGAGCGGATTCGGGAGGCTATCGACTGGCAGCCGCGGATCGACCTGGATGAGACGTTGCGGATGATCATCGATGAGCATGGGCAAGGAAGTTAGCCCGGTAGGTGAGTTTGTGCGAGGGCAGGACGACATGGAGGCGAAAGCACGCTGCTGGGACTATCTGATTGTCACGGCGTCCAATGAGTCGCAGGCCGAAGCGTACGAATCGCAATTGGCGGTGCGGCGCGAATTGGGATTGCTCAGCGAAGTGCGCGAAGCGCTCGTCGTTGCGGACCCGGCCGGATGTCGCGTGGGCAGTGGGGGTAGCACCCTGTGCTGTCTCATGGAGGTCCTGCGCCGACGTCTGAAGGGCGTCAGAGGCAAGAGCGATCCATCCGTTTGGGAGCGGGTGCTTCGTGGCTTGCGCATCCTGATCATTCATGCCGGTGGCGACTCCCGGCGACTGCCCGCCTATGGCCCGTGCGGGAAGATCTTCGTGCCCGTGCCGGGAGACAGTGACAGCGCCGTGTGCTTGAGCCTTTTCGATCGCCAGTTGCCAGTCTATCTGGCGCTGCCCGCGCCGGAAGAGGGCGCCGGACAGGTCGTGATCGCTTCCGGCGACGTGTTGCTTCGGTTCGAGCCCTCCGACGTGCGGTTCACCCAGCCGGGCGTGACAGGATTGGCCTGCTACGCTCAACCCGAACAGGCGAGCCGGCATGGCGTGTTCTGTCAGACCGGCAGTGGCCAGGTCAAGTTGTATCTGCAGAAGCCTGCGCCCGACGAGCAGAAGGCGCGAGGGGCCACCAACGCCTACGGTCAGTCGTGTCTGGATATTGGCGTCATGCATTTCGACGGGGCGACTGCGGTTCGCCTGCTGCGAATCTTCGGCGCCCGTCCGGGTCGAAGCGTATGGTCCCTCGAAGGCAAGCGCGGCAAGGCGGTTCTGCAGCGCGGATTGGATTTCTACCGGGAGGTCTGTTGCGCGATGGGCACGCAGGCGCACCGAAAGACCTATCTACAGTCGGCCGGCGACAGCGGTTCGCAATGGTCCAGCGCCATGCTCACCGACCTGTTCAATGAGTTGTCGGCGATTCCGTTCAACGTTCAGTTGTTGAAACGCTGCGAGTTTCTCGATTTCGGATCGAGCCGGGCGATTCTCAGCAGTGGAACGCGCCTGATCCAGGAGGATCGCGGCGTTTCCTTCCTGCAGAACTATCTGGATATCAACAACGAAGTGACGGATGCTGGGAGTGTACACGGAACCGGTGGCTGGATCGAAGGGTGCCGTATCGATTCGTCGGTGACACTGGGCGGAGGCAACATCCTGGTGGGCGCCGACGTCGACGAACCCTTGACATTGCCGGCGGGCGCTTGTCTCGACGTCACCAAGGGCAGAAGCAACGGCGCCAAGCCCGTGTACTTCATTCGCTGTTACGGCGTGGACGATACATTCAAGGAACCGCTCGGTGACGGGGCGGTCTTCTGCGGCATGGATATGGCGGCCTGGCTCGAGGCGGTCGGCGCCGGGATCGAGGAGGTCTGGGATAAGGGTATCGCAACGAAGGACCGTACCCTCTGGACCGCGCGGCTGTTTCCGGCTGTGAAGCAACAGCACGAGTACCAACATTGGCTCTGGATGTTGGATCCGGCCGGTGCTTCGCCGAACGACTGTGCCGCGTGGCGCGCAGCGAACCGATACAGTTTGAAAGAAATCCTGGCGCAAGCGGATCACGGGGAATTCCACGTGCGGCGGGGTCATATTCGGGCCGAACGTATTCGTCGGTCGTTGCGTCGGGTCTTCCGTCCGGGCAGTGGGTTCTCGGCACGCGAGTTGGCTTATCTCATGCGGCGCGGTGGCGACGCGGACACCTGGGTCGCGCAGATCCTGACCGAAGCCCATCGATATTTCGAGAGCCAGGACGAACGCGGGATCGCGTCTCTCGTATTCCCGCGGATCATGCACACGCTGGGCGCGGCTCTGGAGGAACTCTATCAAGATAGGGACACGCCGTTGGGCAAGGCGTTACCCTCAGTCAAGCAATGTCCCGATCGCGCACGACGCGCCTGGCTCAAGTCACTGGGACTCCAGCCGACCGCTCGGACCACGGTGGGGCGATGGTTGCGCCGCGTCCAGGAAGTGGCGTTCAAGGGTCTGGAGAGCGCGATTGTGGGCAGCGGGGTCAGTGACGCCGCGAGCCCGCGCAGTGTGTTGCGCAGCGATGAGATCGTCTGGGCTCGTGCGCCGGCCCGCCTCGATGTCGGGGGCGGCTGGACCGATACGCCGCCTTATTCGCTGGAGTGGGGCGGTTGTGTCATGAATGCGGCGGTGAACCTGAACGGGCAACCTCCCATCCAGGCCTATGTGCGCGTTATCGACGAACCGGTGATTCGGATCGGCTCGATCGATTTGGGCGTGCGTATCGAGATTCGTCAGTTCGACGACCTGCTGGACTATCGCAAAGCCACGGGCAGTTTCGCACTGGCCAAGGCGGCTCTCGTGCTGGCCGGCATCACTCCGGCGACCGGGCGGCGTTCGTTGAAGCAGGTGCTCAAAGCCTTCGGTGGGGGGATCGAACTGACCACCCTGGCGGCGATTCCCAAAGGCAGTGGACTGGGAACCTCCAGTATTATGGGGGCGGTGATCGCCGCAGCCCTGGCGCGCGTGGTGGGCCGCGAGCCTTCCCATCGCGAGCTGTTTCATCAGGTCCTGCGGCTCGAACAGGCGCTAACAACCGGCGGGGGTTGGCAAGACCAGATCGGTGGCGTTGTGGACGGCGTCAAGATGATCGTCACTGAGGCGGGCATGGTCCCCGACGCCCATATCCACTACGTACCACAAGATATACTAGACCCGCAATCCAATGGTCAGCAGACATTGCTCTACTACACCGGAATTACCCGCCTGGCCAAGAATATCCTTCAGCAGGTGGTGGGGCGCTATCTGAGCCGAGATCGCGCGACGGTCGCGACCCTAAGTCATATCGGCGACGTCGCGCGGGACGTCATGGACAGCTTCATCCGTAAGGACATCGCCCGGTTCGGCGCCCTGGTGGATACCGCTTGGCAACTGAACAAGCGGCTGGATCCGAACAGCAGCAACGAGGAGATCGAGCGTCTGTTGAACCGAGTGGAATCTCATCTTTACGGCGCGAAACTTCTGGGCGCCGGCGGCGGCGGTTTCCTGCTGATGGTCTGCAAGTCTCCGGTTGACGCCGCCGCGGTGCGCCGCATGTTGGAGGCCGAACCGCCCAACGAGCGGGCCCGCTTCTTCGACTACAGCATTAGCAACAAGGGGTTGGTCGTTACCGTCAGTTAGCAGAGAAGTCTCTCCGGAACCCATGTCAATTCCATCATCCAAATCGCGCGTGGTGTACGTCTACTTCGCCGTGCTGTTGAGCGGCGGCCTACTGTATGCGATCAGTTGCGCCCCGGGGTCGCTCTGGCAGGACAGTGGGTTGATCCAATACCGCGTCTGGCACGGTGACATCGAAGGCTTCCTCGGGTTGGCGATCGCGCACCCGCTGTACTATCTAGTCGCCATGGGCGCCAAGCTCATCCCGGTAGGAGAGTTCGGCTATCGGGTCAACCTCCTCTCGGCGCTGGCCGGGGCCCTCGCCCTGGCGAATCTCTATCTCCTGGTGCGCCTGTGGGTGGGACGGGAATTCCCGGCCGTTATAGCCGCGCTGACTCTGGCGGTCTCGCACACATTCTGGCGCCATGCCAGTATCGCCGAGACCTACACACTGTGGGCGGCCCTGTTCCTGGGCGAACTCGTCGTCTTGCTTCTGTACAGTCAGAGGGGACGGACCGCCTACCTCTATGCCCTGGGCTTGCTCAATGGCATGGCGATCGCCGTTCACATGCTGGCTTCGATTCCATTGATATGCTACAGCGTGCTGCTCGTGATTCTCGTCGCCCGCAAGCGTATCCGCCCCGTTCATGCGGCCTGTGCCGCGCTGCTGTGGATGGTCGGGGCAGCGCCCTACGGGTACCTGATCGTTGGCGAGATCATTCAGAGTGGCGACCTGCCGGGCACGTTGGCCTCGGCGGCGTTTGGCGACCGGTGGCAGGGCGATGTCCTGAACGCCGGCGTGTCATGGGACATGGTGAAGGAGAACGTTCTCTATCTCTTGTTGAACTTCCCCACCCCGAATGCACTGCTGTTGTTCGTTGGCTGTGCCGCACTGTGCCGCAAGGGCGCCGACAGGCTTCTTCGAGCCATCCTGATGACGTTGATGGTGTTTTTCTTTGTCTTCGCCTTCCGCTACACGGTCTCCGATCGCTACGCGTTCTTCATCCCGTTCTACGTCGTTGCGGCGGCAGTGATCGGCTTTGGTGTCGATCGGCTTCAACGGCGCGTGCCTCACCGGGCGCTCGCGTGTCTCATTGGTCTTCTCGCTCTATCGCCAGTCGCTGTCTATGCGGTCGCTCCCTCTCTTGCTGAGCGGTGCGATCTGTCGATCGGGACGCGCGGCGATATCGCCCATCGCGACGACCATGCGTTTTTCCTGCAGCCCTGGAAGACGGGGTATCGGGGGGCCGAACAGTTTGCGCGGGAGGTGCTGGAGGCGGTGCCGGCCGAGGCGTTGATCTACGCCGATACGACGACGGTCGCGCCGCTTCTGTACATGCAGGAAGTCGAAGGCGTTCGCCCCGATGTTAAGATCGTCACGGGACTGGTCCGCAGCGCCGGGGCGCCCTTGTATGGCGAGGCGGAACTAGCCGAATCTCTGGTTCGCTGTCCCGTCTATGTGACCTCTCCCCGCCCGGGATATTGTCCGCCGTTCATTCTGGAGAAATACGATCTTGACCAGTGCGGCCTGCTCTGGCGCGTGGTCCAGCCGTCCCTGGCGGCCGGTTGATTCTGAGAATCTGAGAAACAATGCGTACAAGAATCGATGCAGACAATCCGTTCGGCTGGGACCGCTACGGTTTCGCATGGCAACACGTGCGGGCCAGCGGGGCGGCGCATCTGGATTTCGGCTGTGGGGACGGGCGGTTCCTCCGGGCGCTGCGAAACAAGCGCATCAAGTGTCTGATCGGCGTGGATGTCGGTCGAGAGGCGATCAGGTATGCCGAGCGCGCCTCCGGCGGGATCGAGATCATCCATATCGACCAAGTCGCGCCGTTGCCGTTCCCCGACGCGTTCTTCTCATCGATCACGCTCTTGGATGTTCTAGAGCATGTCGACGAGCAAGGGGTCCTGCTGGACGAGTTGTACCGCGTCCTGCGCGACGACGGTGTGCTGATCGTCACCGTGCCGCGTCGCCATGTGCTGTCCTGTTTGGACCTGGGAAATCTGAAATTCCGATTTCCGCGTTTGCACCGCTGGTACTACCTGCGGCGCCATTCGTCCGAGGCCTATCGGAATCGCTACACCGCCAATCCGGATGGTCTCGTCGGTGATGTCTCAGCGAGCAAGGGCTGGCACGAGCATTTCTCGCCGGCCGGGCTGGCAGCGCTGTTGGCGCGCAGCCGATTCGCCACCAGTGCGTTTGACGGGACGGGCTTCTTCACACGCCTGCTCAAGATAGCCGCTCTGCTGGGCAATCGTCTCGGCCCGCTCGGCGGCGGAATCCGAAAGATCGCAGCCTGGGATGCGCGGCGCTTCGCGGCGGCCAATCTCTTCTGCACGGCCCAGAAGTGCCCCACCCTCTGGCCGGAAGGGCAGGAAGAAACTCTCGAATACCATGACACAGCAAGTCACAACTTCGCGGCGACTGATCCACAACACGCTCTTCAACGTCTTGGCGCTGATGAGTAACGCGGTGGTCGGCTTCTTCCTGATCCGGTTCTTTCTGGGCCGGCTCGGCGAAGCCCGCTACGGCGTCTGGGTCTTGGTCGGCTCGCTCTTCCGCTATCGCGGGATTCTTGGCATGGGGCTCAACAGCGCCATCAACCGACACATCCCCGTCTGCCTGGCCCGCGACGACCACGAGGGCGTCGCCCGCGTGATCAATACGGCGCTGCTGTTCTTCTCGGTGCTGGCGCTGGCGGTGGTCCTTCTAAGCCTGTTGCTCTACGTCAATGTCGGGGCGTGGTTTGCGATCGAGCCGGACCTCGTCCCCACGGCGGGGGCGCTGGTCTTGATCACCGGAGCGTGTTTCGCGCTGTCCAGCCCGTTCCAGTTGACCAGCGCCGTTCTTAGCGGGTTGCAGCGCTACGACGTCATCGGCCTCGTGACCTTAGGGATCCTGATCGTACGGACCGCGCTGGTGGTGTTCCTGTTGCTTCACGGCTACAGTCTTCTGACGATGGGCGTGATCTTCGGCGTCAGCGAGGTCGCGACGCGGGCTCTCCAACTTGCTTTCGTGCGGCGTCTTCTACCCGACGTGTCGCTGTCGCGGCGTTATGTCGATCTGGGGTTGCTCAAGGAGATGCTCTTCTACGGTATGAACACCTTCATGTACGCGATGGGCGCGCTGGTGATCTACAAGGCCAGCGATTTGATCATCGGCGTCTTCCTGGGCACGGCCCAGATCAGTCGGTTCGCCGTCGCGACTGCGGGTGTGCTGCTGCTCTCTCAGTTGCTGCAAGCCTTCACCCGAGCGATCAAGCCGGCGGTCAGCGATCTGGACGCCCGCGACGATCAGTCGCGCGTCAAGGAGATCGCGCTGCTGACCCAGAAGTACAGTTTGCTGTTAATCCTGCCAGCCGGCGCGTTTCTCGTGGTCTTCGGACGCGAGTTCCTGACCGTCTGGGTCGGTCAGAAGTTTGCGGACCCGGCCGTGGTCAATTCCCTGGCGGTTGTCTTGGCCGTTTTGACGGTGGGCCATTGTATTCGTCTGATTCAGCACAGCAACTTCCTGGTCCTGGTCGGCCGGGGGCGCCACCGTGTCTTTGGTGTCCTGACGGCGCTGACAGCACTGCTCTGCGTCTGCAGCGCTATCTTCGCGGTGAAGTTCCTCGGTTGGAGTCTGCACGGAATCGCCTGGTGCAACGCAGTGCCCATGGCGGTCGTCTCGGGTTTCGTCTTGCCCATCT
>JANQFY010000237.1 GCA_028277585.1 Sedimentisphaerales bacterium | reverse complement strand
AGGACCCACCCTACATTGATGCCCATGGCCGTAGGGTGCCCGATGCGCACCCTACGGCCCGATCACGCGTGTCTTTTTAAGCCAGCGTCGCCGCCAGGTCTTCCTGAGGCGTACCGATCGGCTTGATGTCGAACGCCTCAACCAGTACGTTCAGTACGTCCGGGGTCACGAAGGCCGGCAGGCTCGGGCCCAGCCGAATGCCCTTGATGCCCAGGTGCAGCAGGGTCAGCAAAATCGCGACCGCCTTTTGCTCGAACCAGGACAGGATCATGGACAGGGGCAAATCGTTGACGCCGCAGTCGAACGCCCCGGCCAGCGCCACGGCGATCTGGACCGCCGAGTAGGCGTCGTTACACTGCCCGATGTCCAGCAGACGCGGGATGCCGTCTATGTCGCCGAAGGCGAGCTTGTTGAAGCGGTACTTGCCGCAGGCGAGCGTCAGGATGACGCAGTCGTCCGGCACCTGCTCGGCGAAGTCGGTGTAGTAGTTGCGGCCCGGCTTGGCGCCGTCGCAGCCACCGATCAGATAGAAGTGCTTGATCTTGCCCGCCTTGACCAACTCGACGACCTTGCCCGCCGCGGCCATGACCGCGTTGCGGCCGAAACCGATTGTGATGGTCTGCTCGGGGCCGTCCGACTCGAAACCCGGCGCCGCCAACGCCGCCGCAATGACGGGGGCAAAGTCACGGTCATCGATGTGCTTGACGTCAGGCCAGCCGACGATGCCCAGCGTGAAGACGCGATCCTTGTAGCTGCCCTTGGGCTTGATGATGCAGTTCGTCGTCATCACGATCGGGCCGGGGAAGGCATCGAACTCGGTGCGCTGGTTCTGCCAGGCGCCGCCGTAGTTGCCGGCCAGGTGCTTGTACTTCTTCAGGCCGGGATAGGCGCAGCAAGGCAGCATTTCGCCGTGCGTGTAGACGTTGATGCCCTTGCCCTCGGTCTGCTTGAGGATCTCTTCGAGGTCCTTCAGGTCGTGACCTGAGACGAGGATGCACTTGCCCTTGACCGGCGTGACGCGCACCTCGGTCGGCTCGGGATGGCCGTACGTCTCCGTATTGGCGGCGTCGAGCAACTCCATCGCCTTGAGGTTGATCTCGCCGGTCTTGAGCGCCTTGGCCAGCAGATCGTTCGTGTCCGTGGGGCCGGTGGTCAGGTAGTCGAGCATTTCGTGGAACTCGGCGTAGAGGGCCGGATCGTCTTTGCCCAGGATCTGGGCGTGGTCGACGTAGGCCGCGGCGCCCTTGAGCCCATAGACGATCAACTCCTGCAGACCCGCCGTCGTGCCGCCGAGCTTCTCGATCCATTTGGCGATGGTGACTTCCTGGCCCTTGGCGGTCAGGTCCGCGAGGCTGTCCGCCTCGCTCCACCACTCGACCGGGCAGTCCAGCGTTTCGGGGGTCTGGCCGGCCTCCTTCGCGGCCGTCTCACACAGGCTCTGCGCCTTGGACTTGATCGCCGCGGCTTCCTGCATGAACGCCCCGAACCAGCGCGGGTCGAAGTTGACGTTCGTCACGGTGGCGAACAGCGCCTTGATCACGAAGACATCCACCGCGCGATCCCGCGCCCCCAACTGCCGAGCCCGATGCGCGTATCGAGCTACATCCTTGGTCGCATAGACCAGCAGATCCTGCAGCGCCGCCGTCTCAGCGTCCTTGCCACAGACCCCCACCGTCGTACAGCCCGTCCCCTTAGCCGTGCCCTCACACTGGTAGCAATACATACTCATGCCTGGTACCTCCTTAGTTCGCCCCACAAGAGCGACAGAGTGTTTCGTTCTAGCCTAGCACGCCATCGTCAGGCGCGAATCATAGTCAACAGCATCTTGAATCGCTCAGGCGCCGCTACGGCGTGGGGCACGTTGGCCGGCATGATGATCAGTTCGCCCGCCTGCACCGGATGTTCCCGACCGTCTATGGTCACGGCCGCCCGGCCATCCAGAACCTGCACAACTGCATCGTATGGGGCGGTATGCTCGCTGAGTTTCTGCCCCGCATCGAAGGCAAACAGCGTCAACGTCCCCGCCGTCTTGTCGAGGATCGTCTTGCTCACGATCGAGTCGGTCGCATACCCGACGAGCTTCTCCAGCCGCTCCGCGCGCCCCACGCACGCATCCAACACCTGAGCCTGTTTCTTTTCCGTACTCATTTGCGCCTCCCACGCCCCTTCGCCTGTCTCGGCGCCCGCGTGCGATTCCGAGCCAGTTCCCCCAGGGTCACTTCAGTCAAGTATCCATCCATCTGCTTCTGCAGTTGCCCCATCTTCTCCCGCACCGGGCAACTGTCCTGCCGCTCGCACGCGCCATCGCTGAGCAAACAACGGTTCAGCCGCAACGGCCCCTGGATCGCCTCAATCACCGCCAGAATCGGCACTTCTTCCGGAGCTCGGCTGAGCCGAAAGCCCCCCTTGGGTCCCATGTTGCTCTCCACCAGCCCGGCCCCGTGCAGCTTCTGCATCAGCTTACAGGCCAACTGATACGACACATCCTCGGCCTCAGCCAAATGCCGCGTCGACAACAACTCGTCGCCATAGTGCTTCGCCAAATTCACGGCCAGCCGCAAGGCATAGTCGGTGTTTCGCCTGAGAATATCCATTGGCCCTCACCTGACTCGATCGTCTTGAGCCTCCCACGCGGGACGCTCATTCTATATAGGATCAATATAGTCCTACTTGTTCGCTCCCACAAGGAGAAATGTGGGAAGTTCGCATTTTTTTTGCCGGCCCCTCCGCCGCTCGGCCCGCTGCATAGAAATGGCGCTGTCCCATTTTCGGTCCTCGGCAATCGCGTTCGAGGAACCGTCACGACCTCGAACACCTCTAGGGAAAGAGCTTCGTCCCCTCACCCTGGATGAACGTCTGGACCACGTCCCACGCCTTCTCGCGTGTCGACACATCCGGATACTGCGGCGTCGTCGTCACCCCCATGCGTCCCAGCAGCCGGGCAATGTCCAGCCGGGCCTGCTGTGCCAGATTAGCCGACTCACCCAGAAGACGCATAGCCTCCTGCGGCGCGTGGAAGCCCATCCCGTTCGTCGCCGAGACATAATCCCAGCGGAACTGCGCGTGCCGCACCGATTGGCGCGCCGTGGCCAAGACGTCATCCATCGCGCCGGCCTGAACCGCCGCCGCGATATCGAAATGGGCGCGCACCAGCGCCTCTTCGGCCGCCATCATCGCCTCGCTCACTTTCGTCTGAATCCCCTCGACCCGACCGCGAATCTCGTCCTCGCTCCAGCGGTGGCACACCGCACAACTGCTCGAGATGTCCAGCAACGGGCTCTGCACGTGGTGATCGGTGAACTTCACCCCTCCTTCGGTACGATAAGGCATGTGACAATCGGCGCAGGAGATGTCACGATACGAGTGAATGCCCGTCAGGAACAGCTCGTAGTCCGGATGTTGCGGCTTGACGATCGGCGTCCCCGAGATCGGATTCACGTAATCGGAGAACTCGATCCCGTCGTAGTACTCCAGCATCGCCTCCACGGTCGTACCCTTGTGCCAGGGAAACGTCAGGTAGTTCTTCAGCCCGGCCGCCGCGTCGGTCTTGAAGTAGTACTCCGAGTGACACTGAGCGCACACCAGCGAGCGCATCTCCTGATGGGTCGCCTCGTTGATGTCCCGCCCCATCGCCGTAAACGCCTCGCGCAGCGCCGGGCGCGTGATGCGCAACTTCATCGTCTTGGGATCGTGACAGTCCTGGCACCCGATCGGGTGGGTGATCTCGTTCTTCAGATCGTGGAAGTTGGCCGCGTAGAACTCCTTGACGCCCATCTTAGCCATCATCCGCGGCACATCCGTACTCTTGCACGTCCAGCACGTCGCCGCGTTCACCGGCGTCTTGATCCGCTTGGTCTTGCTCACATCTTCCACAGCGTAATAGTGCCCCCGCGCCTGCAGGTACTCCTTGCTGAACCCATAGCCGGCGAAGAGCAGCACCTGGTAAGGATCCTCCTCCAGGTAATCTCTGGGAAACGCCCCGCCGAACTTGGTCTTGGTCGTATCGATGCGCGTCCTGGCATAGGACTCGTATTCGCGCGGGTAGTTCTGCCCCCATACCGCGTTGTTCGGCTCCCACTCAGCGATCGGCGTCACCACCAGGGCCGGCCGCTGCGCCTCCCAGCGCCGCTCGACAATGGAGAACGCCAGCAACCCGAGCAGCACGATGACCGCCGCGACCAGAATGACGATCGCCGCCCCCGCCCACAGCGGAAACGGACCGGTTTGTCTGGAACTGCCCTTGCCCTGATTCGGCGTTCGTCCCGTCGCCATCACTGATCCCCTTTCTTGATCCAATCGAGTCCCGCATCCGGCAGCCCGGGCCGCAGCGCCGACGGCGACGCCGACAGACTGTGAACCGCGCCGTGAATATTTTGATGACAATCCCAGCACTTCCGTTCCGACGTCGTTGCCAGACGAATCATCGCCAACTGATCGCTGTGACACTTCACGCAATTGCTCTGCACGACTGGGACGGCGCCTTTGGAGAGTTCCAATACCTGGGGCTCAGCCCGCATCGTGAAGACATAGGAGTGCTTCATGCCATCCCGCGCCTTGTAGGCGTACTTCGCCACGAGATTGTCATGGGGGACATGGCAATCCGTGCAGACCGCCACGTGGTGATGACTCCCGCGTTGCCAACTCGCGTACGCGTCGCTCATGACATGGCAATTCATGCAGGTCTCGGGACTGTCGGAGAGATACGAAGTCGCGTTCGCCACACGGACGATGAAGAGCCCCACCCCCAAGGCAACCCCCGCCAAGGTGTAAATGGAAACCTGCCAAAATCGAGGCAGACCGGCCAGGGTCAGGATCGACATCACGCGTTCCATCGCTGTCATGACTGGCGGCACTCCATCAGAGAAACCTACAAAACCGATAGACCAGCGCCGTTATTATGCGAGGTGTCTCGCGCCCACGCAACGCCTTTTTTCGCCCCAAAACCGAAATTCTGCGTCCCCGACCCAGACCACCGCAATCCCCTGTATCCCCTTCCTTGTCGCGGACTTAAACCGACCGCCGCCGGATCTCCTGCACCGCTGCCAGCGCGGAGGTCGACGCGTGACACCATCAAACAGGTAGGGTGGCGGCTTGCCCCACCACTGCCCCCTGTTTCCATCACGGTGACAGAACAGGTGAGCCCGTGACTGTCACGCACCGCACCGCACCGCACCGTCCGGCCTACGCTCAAACCCATCGCCAAGGGCCACTTGACGCCGCCACCCGTCGCGTGACACCATCAAACACGTAGGGTGGTGGCTTGCCCCACCACTTCCTCCTCTTCCCACCGCCCCCGGCACCAGGCACTTCGGGTGACAGCCTCAGAGCCTGTCCTGAGCGGCGCCGAACGGATCCGCAGGACTTGGGGATGGCAGACTGGGCTGGTTCTCGGTCGGCACCGTCCCCATAGACCATCGCCAAGTTCCACTTGACGCTGCCACGCGCCACTGGCGACAGTCAGTTCAGTCTAGTACTTTATGATGTAGTGGACACGTAGATGAGGTGGAAGATGAGATGAGGCCTCGATTGTGATGTCGTGTGTGTGGTCATAGTGCGCCAGATCCTTGGTTCTGCCCCTTGTGTTGTTGCCTCGAATTCTATTTGCATGAGATTTCCCGCCATGAGAATGGCTTACATTGCCCCCCGAATTGCCAAATGTCGTATCCTCGAAACCTGTTGTGCCCACGATGACTCTGTTCATTAGATTAGGTGTTCTATTTCCAATGAGTTCTCGCAACTTGGCATGCTTCTCGTCGATTTCCTCTCCATCACAGAAGAGCCATCCGTCGGGCCTGGTTCTTCCCCAATACGCGACGATAGTACCCACGGGAACTAAGCTCGTCGCCTGTTCGACCTTGTTCAACACACCAATCGTGCTGAGTTCGTCAGCATCCAACATCTTTAGAGCGGTCCGTAGTTCAGTCAACCTATCTGCATCGTATGCTCTCTCGAGATCATCGATCGCCTCAGCTTGCTTGACAATTCTCGCTTGCATTGACCCGACGTGCTTCTTAAGTGCGTTTGCCTCAGATTCAACTTGATCAACGATAGTAGAAATCGATTCCGCCTCCAGTGTGACATCCCCAACGACCCTGGCGGCAGCTGCTATGCTCCTGGCGTGCTCTCGTGCCATCTCCCTCACCAACTGTTGTGGTGCATTCCAAACAGCCAGGAATCTTTCCGTAGCACGCGAGGATTCATGCATGGCTGCCTCAACTGCCCTGTTTGCTACGAAGAACCACACATAGGCGAATGCTGCAATCACTGCTACAATGTTAGCCACTCCGAATATCGTGGCATACACCCTAAGACGACCATCAATTCTGTCACGTACAAGCAATTCAATCTCAGCGTTCTGCGGACTGATTCCCATCTCAGTTGTCTCCTTCATGAGAGGCCATCGTACTTTCGGGCGACTCACAACTATTTCGCCGTTTCCTTGGCGCGATCGACGGACGCCAAGCCGAATCCACTCACGTAGCGAGTGTCTTGGCAATCAAGTCACGTAGGGTGTGCATGGCACACCGACTCCATTGGTGAACGCAGAGCGACACATCAAGACAGAGAATCGGTGGGGCAAGCCCCACCCTACAAATCTCAGCCTCACCTGCGTTACTACCATCGTTTGTCGCGCTTTGTATGGAATGTCCATCAATGATGTCGCGTCTCGGCGGGGTCTACGCGAACCGTTTCGAAGCGGTTCAGGGAAGTTGAGAAAAAAGTACGCGACAGAAGACGCCGACGTCATCGGTCCAACAGCCTGCAGGAAGGTTGATTTGCCGTACCCGTGCGGTGCATCGCACTTGACCAGTCACGTAGGGTGTGCATTGCACACCGATTCCATTGTTGAACACAGAGCAACATCTCGATACAGAGAATCGGTGGGGCAAGCCCCACCCTACAGGTCTCACGCGTAGCATCTCTCTGGCAAGGTATTGTCTCTCGTCAAGGTCTCAGATCGCGCTTGGCTTATTATGAGCAAGTGACGGGCAGAACACAAGCGAATTCCTCCGTGGAGGGCTCGGCACGACGAGCGACCTGTTGGCCTGCCCCACTGGACCTGTCGTCACCATCGCACCTCGCCCTCGCTCGCCGCCCTATTTTGGACTTGACAAGTACATTCTAGACTGTATACTGCTTCATTTAGTGGGAGCGTCACAGCGTAACCGGAGTGGGTGGTGACAGTTCTATGGGCAGACGAACCGCCCGACCGCTGCGGTGCACAACTGCCGTCCGAATGCAACATAAGGCCAAGCCTCTGCGCTTGCGCTCTTTCCGCAGGCGCGCAGGGGGCAAGACGGTACAAGGACGTATCCGGTCCAATACAGACATGGAGGTCACAGAAATGGCGAAGTCATGGTTCCTGCTCATATCCTTCATCGTAGCGGCCGCAACCCTGCCGGCCGGCGCCATCGGTCGGGTCGACGACACTGGACGCGTCGGCATCCCCGATTGGGCTGTCGGGCCTCAGGGTGACGGCCCGGTGGCGGTCTACCGTCAGGGCGAACCGGCCCAGGCCCAGGCCCTCGGCGGAGGCGTCGGCCTGCCCGAACACATCCGCGAGCGTCTGACGAATCGCGAGTCACTGGGCGCCGCGGTCGGCCTCTCCGACCCCCTGCGTGAACGCCTGATGAACCAGGGCGTCCTGGGCGCCGCCTCGGGCGCGCCGGCTCAGATCCAGGAGCTCCTGATGAATCGCGAAGCCTTGGGCGCCGCCGTCGGCATGCCCGTCCATATCCGCGAGCGCCTCATGGCCATGCTACAGGGTCTGTAGCCGAGAGACTGGGGGGGCAATAGCGCGGCTTACTCTTCGCCCCCTGTGCCGCGGGATCTCTATTAAACCGTTCACGTAGCCGATCGTTGAAGGGTCAGATGCGAACTGTCCAAGCAGGGAAGTGACCCAAACGCGCCCCCTCGGCTGTCGGCGGTACCCCTGACCTGCGGCATGCCTCCGCTCAGGACAGCATTGACCGCCGCGTACCTCAGCAAACATACCCCGTATCCATACGGATCTTTGCGTGCCCGGCCGAACGGACGGCCGACGGCGTAAAAAATCTTCCGTGCCCTTCATAGCGTGACGAATGTCACCCGGCCGGAGGGTGGTTTTTCTCGGACGTCTTCTGAAACGCCCTCCAGACGCTCGAATGGCGCTTGCCCGCGACGTCTTCCTGGAGTAGAGTAAAGACGCTGTTTGCCACCGATTGGATCGGTTGCGAAACAGTCTGCCGCGCAACGGAAAGCGCTCGGCAGCGACAAGAGCATCGGGGTCTGCCATGGTTGGTGCCGTCATACAACGCAAGCGAATCTCACCCAGGGCAACTCTGGGCCGACAACGAACACACGGGAGTGCCGCGCTATGCCCCTGGTAACGTTGTGCTTTCGCCTGCACGAGCCCTTTCGCCTGTCTCCCAACGACGATGGCTTCCTCTGGGATGACAAGAACGAAGCGATCTTCACCCACCGCGCCAAGCGCTGTTACATCCCGACCCTGCGTCTGCTAGCCGATCTGGTTCGGACGCATGTGGACTTCAGGGTCAGCTTCTGCCCTTCCGGCACGTTCCTCGAGCAGGCGATGCTCTATGAACCCGACGTTCTGGAGACCCTGCAGAGCGTCTTCAACGCGGGTCGCAACACGCGGCAGGTGGAGTTGCTCGAACAGACCTATTACAACTCAGTGACATCGCTCTTCGCCGACCCGCAGAAGATCGAATTCGAAGAGCAGGTCTCATTGCATCGCCAGAAGATGTTGGATCTGTTCGACGTCAAGCCGACGGCCTTCGCCAATACCAATCTGCTGTACAACAACGACATCGCCAACCTCGTCGCGGACATGCGCTACAAGACGGTGCTCTGCGAGCCCAGCGCCGCGATGATCAACGCCCGCAGCGGCAAGCCGATTTCGAGCAATGCCGTGTTCCGCGCGCGGGGTCGCAAAGGACGCGCCCGGAAACTGGCGGTGCTGCCCAGAAACCGATCTCTGAGCGAGGCTCTGGGCAGGCGAATGAGCACCGGCGCGGAGGCCGTCGACGACTACGCGCAGCAGATTCAACAGGTTGGCGGCGCGCTGGCTCTGATCGCGTGTGATTTTCCGCTCATCGAGACGGAGACCAGCGACTATGAAGGCATGGTCGCGTTCTGGCGCACCTGGCGTGACGCCCTGGCCGCGAAGCCCGATCTCTTCCCCGCCAACCCCAGCGAAGTCGCCGAGTGGTTCCAGATCACCGACTGCGCCATGCTCGATTGCCCGGCCGTCTCCGCGACCTCGAACGGCACGCCCGACGCCCGAACGCCCCGCGTGCTCCGCACTCAGGCCCAGCGGGCCCTGCTCAAGACCATGGAGGATCAGGAGCGCCAGGCCGTCAAGGCCGGCGGCGATCTCTTGCGCCGCTTCCGCTACCTGACGACGGCCGATCATTGGCACTACCTGGACGAAGCACCGGCCGCCGAAGGCATGACCTGCAAACCGGTCAATCCCTACGATTCGGTCGCCACGGCGACGTACACCCTGACGCACGCGGCCGACGAGTTGTTCCAATCGATCAAGAGCTTCCATATTCTGCGCAAGAGCCGCCGGACGCCGGTGATCATCGTCACGCCGGAAACCGCCCGTCTGCCTTCGGAAGGCATGGGCGAGTTCGCGAAATTCGTTTCAGGCAAGAGCGGCGGACTGGGCGAGGTGGTCTCAGCCCTCTGCAAAGGGCTGCTCGAGCGGAGCATCCCCGTCCATCTGATTACGATTAACCTGACCAAGCGCTTCCGCGAGGAGGCGGGACTGACCGAAGCCGAGTGGATACAGAAGCGACAGCAACTGTACCCAGAGAACGTTCACCTGGTCAGCTCCGCGATTTTCGAGGGCTACCGCAGCGCCTACGACGGGTGGCCTTTGGCGAACGCAGCCGAGTTCCAACGGCAAATCGTCAACACATATATCAAAGAGATCCGCAGCAAGTACGAGGGCCGCGGTATCCTCCACACCAACGACTGGATGGCCGGCGGCGTCGCAACCGCCTATGCCGGCCTGCGGAAGATCCCCGTCCTGCACACGGTTCACAACACCCACACCGGGTACATCCCGCTCGAGATGTTCTACGGCGTCAACCTGGGCAAGCTCTGGGACATTCTCTATGTCATGAACGATTCGGGCAGGCGCTGTCTCGACGCCCACGCCACCGCGATCAAGAACGCGACCAAGATCAGTTACGTCGGCGAGAAGTTCCTCGAGGAGGTCGTGCACGACTACTTCCTCGATCGGCCCATCGTGCCGTGGAGCGTCCGCGAGGAGACCAAGGTCAAGTACTACAACCAGGCGGCGCTGGTGATCCCCAACGGCATCTCGCCCGACGTGTTTCCCGAGAGCCAGCCGGAGGAGCCCGATCCGAACAAGCCGGGGCTGGCCAAGCGGTATGGGCCCTACGACAACATCCTGGCCGCCAAACGCATCAACCTGCTCAAGTTCCAGCGACAGATGGGATTGAATCAGGATCCGGACGCCATTCTGCTGTACTGGCCCTCGCGACTCGATCCGGTGCAGAAGGGGATCGAACTCTTCGAGGCGATCGCGCAGCGTTTCGTCGATCTGCATCCAGATGTCCAGATCGCCGTCGTGGCCGACCCGGTCGGCGGGGACAATACCCACGCCGACATCATGGGGCGCATTGCCTGCGCCTCCGGCGGGCGCATCGCCTACCGACGTTTCGACCAGGACCTCAGCATGCTGGGCTACGCCGCGGCCGGCGACGTCTTCGGCGCATCGCTTTATGAACCGTTTGGTCAGATCGACGTGGTGGGCAACATCCACGGCGCCACGACGACCAACCGCGACACGGGCGGCTATACCGACAAGATCACCACGCTGAATCTGCGTGCCTGGGGCGCTCCGATCGACAGCGGCAATGGCGTCTTGTTCCGCAACTACGACGCCAGCGGCCTTTGGTGGGGGCTCGCCCGGGCCGTCGAGAACCACCGCTACTTCCACAAGCATCCGAAGGAGTGGGAGAAGCAGATGCGGCGCATCATGATGCAGGCGCGGAAGACCTGGAGCCTGGACAAGATGGTCGCCCGTTACATCACCACGTATGAGGACCTCAACGACGGCAAACCGTTGGTCTGATACCCCGTCCACATCGCCTTGATCCGGGAAAGACACCGGGGCCGGCGAC
>JANQFY010000235.1 GCA_028277585.1 Sedimentisphaerales bacterium | reverse complement strand
AACGATGCTCAGGATGCACAGCGCGACAGCGGCGCGGCTCAGATGGGACGGGGTCTTCTCAGAGGGTCGAATCCAGTGACACATGGGCATATCCTCCCTGCACCTGTCTCTTGTTCAACTGCGCGATCGACAATGGACGCATTATAGCGGGCCGATGCACGAAAGAGAAGGCGCTAGCGGGAAGAGGGTCAGCCCATGGGACAGGCCCCGCCGGGGCACATCCCTCCGCCGCAGGCCGGCGCGGCCGCACAGGAATCGCACGCCGGGGAGTTCGAAGTCCCTTGCCGGACGGCGAAACCGGAAAGAAGCTTCTTCATATCCGTCCCACCGCACTCGGCGCAGGTTTGCTTGCTCGCCTTGCGGCTCTTCTGCAGAACTTCCATCACATGGCCGCACTGCTCGCACTTGTATTCGAAAATCGGCATCGCTTAGTTCCTTATCAGCCGGCCGCCGCGCGTGATGATCTGGCGGCCCATGTCGCAATTCAGATGGCGCGCCAGGACGGCACACTTGGGCCGCAGCAGGAAGAAGATCTTCTCGTCAGTGTCGCTGAGCGTCTCGAAATTGCCCTGGCCCTTCGAGATGACCAGATCGGCCCTTTCGAACCGTCTCTGGAAGGACGCCGAACACGATTCCAGGATCGTTCCCGGCGCGTCCGTTCCGTTGTCGATCACCTCGACCAGATCGGTCAGGCCCACCGCTTCGGCGTCCGCCATGACGGCGTCGTTCAGAATCGGGGCGCCCCGTACCGCGAACGTCACCTTCTCGAGGGGCAACTGCTCGACCAGCAGACGATCGAAGACGATCTCGCCCGTGTTGTCACCCAGATAGAGAATCTCCTGGGCAGCGGCGACCGCGTCCTTGAAATCGGCCAGCGCCTCGCGATCCAGCGGATCGGTGAGCGAGCGGGCGATCGTCTGTTCGACCAGCCCCTCGTCGACGGCGGCGTTGACCCCGAAATCGATGATGTTGCCCGCAATCGCCAGCCGAACGGCCGTCTCAACAGGATCGTTCGATTCGATCACCGTCTCTTTCAATTCGGGATACATCTCCATCGCCAGCGCGTTGAAGCGGTTCTTGACCTCCAGATAGGGGTCCGCCACGCCGGTGCGCTGACGGACGATGCGATGAACCTTCTGCGCCATCGCCGGCGGGCTCTCGTGCATGTCCACCTCGCGCCACAGCCCCAGAACCTCCTGGACGATTTCCGTCTGGAGCGTCTCGTCGTCGGTGATCATCCTCACCGAATCCAGAACCTGCCGAATCGCACAGGGAATACAATCCAAATACGTTCTCATAGCACCTCTCTGTCCATGTTGTCGTTCCAAAGCACAGGGCGCAAATTATGCGCGATTCAAGCTGAAAAGGGAAATGCTCTCTGCGAAAATCTGATCCGGAGCAGGCCGCTGGAGGCGCGGATCGAGCATACGTCCCATCCGGCGAACGGGTTTGCCCACGCATGACACTCGTGCCGTGCCCCATCTGTCATCCTGAGCCGAAGGCAAAGGATCTGGGCCTGGTCCAGGAATCACAGTCAATCCCAGTCTTGAGCCGGACGCTTCACTGCGTTCAGCATGACAGCTTCGTAGTTGCCCGTGTCGATCTGGCGTCAAGTCGATGCAGATCGATCTAGCGCTTGGGCTTGGGAACGGCCAGCCCCACCGACAGTTCGCCCACATGGATCTCGAATTCACCCGGCTCGACAATGGGCTTGTTCTCCCGACCGATGAACGCCAAGTCGTCCCAGCCCAGCGTGAAGCGCACCGTCTGCCTCTGGCCCGCCTGGATCTGAACCTTCTTGAAACGTCTCAGTTGCTTGACCGCCGGTGTTACGGACGCCACCAGGTCGGATACGTAGAGCTGCACGATCTCCTTGCCCGGCCGATCGCTCTGGTTCTCCACGTCTATCATCACGTTCAAGGTCTCGCCCGGTTTGAGCTTGCTCTTGTCGGACCGCAACCCGTGATAGACGAACTTCGAATAGGACAGGCCGTGCCCAAAGGGCCATTGCGGGGCGAAGGTATTCGGATCGACCGCCTCGCTGACCTTCTGATCGTACGTCGTGAACCCGCCGGCAAAACGCGGATACGTATAGGGCAACTTGCCGCTGGGATTGACATCGCCGAACAGGACATCCGCCACGGCCTGGCCCCCTTCCATGCCGGGCAGGTAGGCATGCAAGATCGCATCCGCATCGTCAACGATGGTCCGAATCACGCGGGGACGCCCCTCGACCAGAACGAGGACGATAGGCTTGCCCGTCTCGGCCAGCGCCTCGACGAGATCCAGTTGCGGCGCCGTCAGCGTCAGGTCGGTGATGTTGCCCGGCGTTTCGCAGTACGTCGGCTCGCCGATACACGCGATCACGGCGTCCACGTCCTGCGCCGCTCGCACCGCACCGGGGATGTCGATCGTCTCGTCGAAGGTCGTCCCCTGAACGTACGTGACATTCTCGGCGCCCAGCTTGGCGCCAATCGCCTCGAGGATCGTGTGCTTATCTGCCGGGTAGAGCTCTTCGTTGTCCCCTTGCCAGGTCAAGGTCCAGCCGCTGTTGAGCAGCGAGAGCTTGTTGGCGGATGGGCCGGTCACCAGCACCTTGCGATCCTTGCTCAGAGGCAAAGTCTGCGCCTCGTTCTTCAGCAGGGTCATCGCCTCCCGCGCCGCCTGCAGGTTCACCTTGGCGCTGGCCTCGGAGCCCACGTCATACGCCATGCTCTCGACCGGATAGGGCCGCTCGAACAGGCCAAGCATGAACTTAACGCGCAGGATATCGGTCACCGCTTCGTCGATCCGTTTCATGGGCACCTCGCCGGCCGCGACCAGCTCCAGCAACGTATCGGTGAAACTGTAATCGTAGGGCACCATACTCATGTCGATACCGGCCATGACCGCCAACTTGACGGCCTCACGGCGATCCTTGGCGACCTTCTCGCGGGTGTAGAGGTTCTCGATATCGGCCCAGTCGCTGACGACGAAGCCCTTGAACTGCAGCTCGTCGCGCAGCACTTTCCTCAGATAGAACGGGCTCGAGTGGACGGGAACGCCGTTGATCTCGGAGGAGTTGACCATACACGTGACGGTGCCCGCCCGCACCGCCGCGGCGAACGGGCGCAGGAAATGCTGGCGCAGTTCCCGCTCGGGGATATAAGCGGGCGTGCGGTCGCGGCCCGAACGCGGGACGCTGTAACCCAGGTAGTGCTTCATGCAAGTTGCAACGTTCGTCACCTTGGAGATGTCGCCGCCCTGCTGGGCTCGGATGTACGTCGCGCCCATGGCCGAGGCGATGTACGCGTCTTCACCGTAGGTCTCATAGACCCGCGACCACATCGGCTGACGGGCCAACCCCAGTACGGGATTGAAGTTCCACGGGATACCCGCCGCCCGGGTCTCGTAGGCCGTGATCTCAGCCGTTTTGGCGAGCAAATCGAGATTGCCCGTCGCGCCTATCGCAATGTTCTGCGGGAAAATCGTCGCGTCGAGGATGTAGTTGGCCCCGTGGATCGAGTCGATGCCGTAAACAATCGGAATCCCCAGGCGCGTCTCTTTGGTCGCGATGTCCTGGATCTGCGTGATGATCTCTTGCCAGTTCTCAACCGTCCGCGCCTGGCCGGCGCAGTTGAGGATCGAACCGATGTGGCGCTCGACGATCCCCTCGCGCAGCTTCTCGGCGTCAAGCGTCAGAACCCCGTCCTTGTCCTCCTTCGCGAACGGCTGGAGGGTGATCTGCGTCATCTGGCCGACCTTCTCCTCAACCGTCATCTGCGCCACCAGACGCCGGACCTGGCGATCGATCTTAGCAGCCTCTTTCGTCTGCTTTGGCCCGCTCGCACACCCCAAAGACACCAGGACAACAGCAAAGAACAGAAGCGTCCATACTCTCATAGCGCCATTCCCTTTCTTTCGCTCCGGCATACCGCCGCGGCTCGTTAAGAACTCGACCGAACCCGATCCCGGGCTCGTCTCGAACGGGTATCATGCTAGCAAAGAAACAGGGCGTCGAAAACAGAATTCCCATCTTCGGCGCCCAGCCTCACCCCGTAAATCCTGGCAGGTCAGAGTACGGCCCCGTACGCCTCTGTGAAGGCCTTGCTCGCGTACGAATCATAGGCATAGACGAAGCCCTTTCGGCCCCATCCCGTGCCCCAACTGTTCCGCACGATGAAGTAGTTCTTGGTATAGCCCACGAGCGCCACGGCGTGCCCTCCATGGGTGCCGCCCGTCGGATGCACTTTGAGTTTGTAGTTGGTCGCGTTGGCGTTCATCCAGGAACCGTCGCAGTCCAGTCGGGTCAGGATTGGCCCGTGCTTGGCAATCCAGTAGCGCCATATCGCAAGATCCGTCCCCAGATTGAAGAACATTCTGATGCGAAGCTGCGCCGCGTACGTGTAGAACTGGACGGTCGATCCCGGGAAGAGCCCCCCGGTCATCGGAAGGTCCTTCTCAAGAACACAGCCGTATTTCCGGGCGATGCGCAGGGCATATTTCGTCTGCGTTCCGGCCCCTTCGATGAACGTCGTGGGGTAGACCGTGACGTCATCCGTTTCCTTGTCGGCCATCCAGATGAAGCGCGGCGAGGTCTCGACGCTCTTCTTGATCCACCCGGCCGTGACGTAGTGCCACCGCAGGACACCGTCGGCCGCCGCGAATCCGACACAGGCCCCTGTGCTCCTCTGATCGCGGATCTTCCACCACGCGGCGCGAAGGTCACGACTGGGCGGTACGGCCAGACGCGCCGGGGCCACCCCTGCTTGCTGAGCGGTCTCAAAGGTCCAGTCTTCCTCCTGCTTCATTGATGGAACGCAGTTAAGAACGCGCTTCTTCTTGATCGGGGCCTTGTGGAGCGCCATATCAACGACTTCCGCGTCGGTAATACGATGCGCCGCCCCTCGTTGCGTTTCCTTCGATAGATTCCGTTCTCGCTTTGTTCGCTTCCGTGCCATTGTGTCATCTCCTTCGTAACGTTCGCCTGAATAGGTTGTCCAAAGAGAGAAACACTCGGCGTCCGCACCTCAGAGCACCCGCTGCAAACAGCACACCGTGAGGTCCGAATCGCACCAACGCCATCGGAGGCCCGCGTGTCCATTGACTGGTAGCGCCCGCCCCACTGTCGTTGGGCCGTGCGCCTGATCGGCCCGCTGAGATTGATGAGCCCGCCAACATGTGCGTCACCCGAGTTAACAGGACAACGGTGCCGTTGGTTCAAGACGGCTTCATCCAGCCAGGTGTGCGATCTCGTCGTCTTCGCCGTATACGAAATAGAGCAGAACAGCATGCCCCATCGAAGTCAAGTTCTATGTTCGATTGGGCATGCTCGAGCAACTCCGGACGAGCCGAGAGGTCATCGTGCGCCGGACGGCTGAATTGGCTCTGTCGGGAAACGCAGGTGGCTTCCCGAGAGTGGTTCGGTATGAGAGGCGATGGTCAGGTAGGCAACGGCTATTACAAGCAGTCCCAGAAGCAGACAACAGATCCAGTACCCCCGCTTCAGCTTCCAGCAGGAATCACCCGGTGAGATCCCATCGTCGGGCAACACACAGGGACGAAACGAGACGGACAGCAACAGTAGCGAGCAGAGACCTCCAGTGATCCAGAAGGTCGCGTGCACGAAGAAGACGCCCTTGTGCGACAGACGGGGCAGCGCCTGCATGAGCGCGGCGATGACGGCGATCCAGAGAATGAGCAGGAACAGCAACTGGGCGCGTCCGACCGGCGTCGGGGGCGCCAGCACCAACGTGCCCCGGCGATGGCGCACGATCGCGACGACCATCACCGCCGTCAGCAGCAACCCCACGAACAGGAACCACCGACTCGTCTCGATGGAGAACAACTGCGCGGGAATCTGCTCGTTGTTTGACCAGGTCCGCACGTTCTTGAACAGGTTGCTCCAGAACATCACGACGAGCAGGAAGAGCAGCGCCACAGTGTTCAGGGGCCCGGACCGGCGATCTTCAACGGTCGGAACGAGTCGAGGCCGCAAGCCGCGCAGGAAACTGGCGCCGACGCCAAGCCCCATGATGAGCCCGAAGGATTGCTCCATCCACTTCCAGTAGTCCAGGCCCTGCAGCCCTTCGTATCGGCCGATCGGACCCCATTGGGCGCGGCCCAGCATGTTGAGGAAATCGCCCAGCAGAAAGCCCGCCCCGCCGGCCAGGAAACCGAGCGCCGCCATCTGGATCGCCGCACGATCGCGTAAGCGATGCAGGTAGATCAGCAGCGCAACGAACAACCCGAGACAACCGGACCAGTTATCGCTGCGCGGCGGAGTCATGTGCAGGCGCAAGACCACCGTCAGGAGGAGATAGCCCGCCCACCACCCGGCCGCGAGCGTCGCGATGAGACCGCACGCCGAGCGACTGTGAGGGATGATCAGCGCGTACAGAACCGCCACGATCAGAGCAGAAATCGCCGCCAGCCAATCCGTATCATGCAGCGACCAGCGCTCGCACCACGAATCGGTGTAGCCCAGCATGTCCAGACCAAACCAGACCAGCCACAGTACGACCAGAGGGCCCGCGAAACGCTCCAGAAACGACCGGGACTGCGTGACACTCAGCGACAGGAAGGCGGCGCCGATCCCCGCCCAGAGCCCACCGATCAGGAACAGGCTGGCGTATCCATACGTGACATCGAGCAACGAGGAACTGGCTGTATAACCGATCACGCGCCCATAGCTCATCTGCCCCCCGAAGGCCCAGCCGATCGCACCGCACATCGCCATGAGCGTCGCGCGGCGCCACCAGTCCTCGCGACCCGAGCCCAGGCAGATCGCCAATCCGAGCAACGCGCCGGGAACCATCGCGCCGGCTTCATGACCATAGTCGCCCCGAAAGCCCCAGCCAACAGACATAGCCAATCCCGCCAGCAAGACGGCCGGACCAACACGGGGCGAGTGCGTTTCGCGAAGATCGGACATCGTGGATTCCTCCCAACACCGAATCGTTTTCTAGCGTCGCTTGAAGGTAACCGATTGGCCGGGTGACATCGTGAGCACCAGGTCGCTTCCCTCGGTCGTGATGGCGTCCTTGGAAATGCCCTTAACATCGTACGCGTCGGCGCCGAACGGATTCTCCAGACGCAGCGTGCCGCCCTTCTCGGCGCGAATGTTCACGGATGTCGTCTCGCCCCCCTCGCGTCGAGCCGAGACAATGAAGGCGCCCTCGACACGGAGTTTCTCGAACGCAACATCACGCCAATCGGTCGGAATTGCGGGAAACACGCGAATCGTGCCGCTGTAGCTCTGCAAGAGCATCTCCTGAACGCCGGCCGCGGCCGCGAAATTGCCCTCCAGTGTGAAGGGGCGATAGCGGAAGTTGGAGTGTCCCTCGCCTGTCTGATCGCCGTTGCAGTGGAAACTGTTGCGCAGGCAGAACGCGGTCGAGAAGAGCTCCAGGGCCTCCTCAGCCGTCGCGCCATCGCGGGCTCGGGCCGCCAGGTTCGCCAGCCAACTGAAGCTGTATCCCGTCCACCAGGCCGAGCCCTTCTCCTTCAGTTCGGCCAGCGACGCCTTGATGATGGCGCGATCGACGAACCCGTTCTCCCAGCGGATCAGGCCCAGCGGGTGAATCGCCATCAAATGAGAGAAGTGCCGGTGCGAGGCGGGCAAGGGATAGTCCTTGGCGATGAGCAAGGTACCGCTCTGAGGATCGACCGCCAATTCAGGCATCTCCGCCAGCACAGCCCGCCAGTAGTTGGCCTGCTGGGCATAGCCCAACTCGTCGGCCAGTTCCGCTGTCGTCGCAAACGTCCATCGAATCAGCGACAGGTCGTAGTTGGTGATCGTCGGGAACCAGGCCTCTAGGCGATTGTCGTTGATCTCGGGCGACGCACTCAAGGGCAACGTCCGCTTGCCGTCGAGGCCCTTCTCTGTCACCACCTCGAGGAAGACCGCGACGTCCCGCAGCCACGGATAGGCGCGCTCACGCAGGAACTTGCGGTCCATGCTGTAGCGCCAGTGCAGATAGAAATGGTGCGCCAGCCAGGCGCTGGTCGTTGACGAGTGCGTGTACTGGTGCCACCCGCCGATCTGTTCCTGATTCAGATCGGCCGTCATCGGAACGTTCAGGCCGGGCAAATCGAAGAAGCGCTTCGTCCAGGCGCGGGCCGTCGGCTTCGTCTCCCAGAGCCAGTCCACGAACCGCCTCGACGGGGCTCGGGGGTT
>JANQFY010000168.1 GCA_028277585.1 Sedimentisphaerales bacterium | reverse complement strand
CCTGGGCCCGCGATGTCAACGAGCCGACGCAGGTCACCACCCAGCTCTATGTCAATGGCTTGCTGATCGAAACGAAGACGGGAACCTGGGTCGACCCGGGAGCGACCTTCTTCCTTGGTGGGGGGCACCCCAGCAACGATTTCTGTAACAGCACGTTCGATGAAGTGAAGATCTTCGACAGGGCGTTGCCGGCCGAGGAGATTGTCGGACTGGTCTATCCGGACAACAAGCCGCCTACGGTCGATGCCGGCGAGGACCAGGTCGTATGGTTGACGGAGGCTGGGACCTTGTCGCTGACGTTGGCTGGGGTCGTCGAAGACGTTGATGGCAGCCCTGTCGGCGAAGTGACGCAATCGTGGCAGAAGGTTGACGGCCCTGGTGCCGTCACGATCCAGAGCCCGACCGCCGCCGAGACGGTTGTCGTCTTCACCGGCCCCGGACTCTACACCTTCGCCCTGACCGCTAACGATGGGCAAGCCAAGGCGACGGACAAGGTGACAATCGATGTGTGGCCTTTCGGCGATTCCGGTCTGATCGTTCATCTGCCGCTGGACGGCGACGTGCGGGATGTTCATGGTGGTTTCCCGACATCTCTGCTCAACGGTGCTGACGGGACGCACGAATTCGTCGACGGAATTGACGGGCAGGCACTGCAACTGTCCGGCACCGACGGCCAGACCGACAACGATGTGGTGGCGATCAACTTTGACTATTTCGATAACGGTACGATCTCCCTCTGGTTCCAGCCGACGGCGCTGTACAACTACAACAGCGTCCTCGACAACAGCACCGACGGCAACGATTGGGAGATGTGGATTTACGGCAGTGGCGAGTTTGCGGCCCGTATCCAGTCAGGTTATGTGCGGGGCTTCTGGATGGAGGTCGATACGTGGTATCACATCGTTATGACCTGGCACCGCAATACGAGCAATCCTTCCGTTGTTGATCAGTGGCTCTACATCGACGGCGCGCTGGTTGCCTCCAATGTCTCTGAATGGGTCGAGCCGGGCGATACGGTCTATCTGGGCGGCGGTCACAGCGGCAACGACGACTGCAACGGCATCTTCGACGATTTCCGGATTTACGACCGGGATCTTACCCTCGATGAGATACAGCTCCTGACATCCGCCATGCAGTAGGCATCCACATTAGGTATGATTCCGACTTCCAGGGCGGCACCAGCGAGGCCGCCCTGGAGGGCGGTTCTCAACCCGGTCGGGGCGCTCCCCGTTCTGCCTGAGGCTGACAAATCCCCTGCGGTTTGTGGGGGATCGGGTGATGATTGCGCGCCCTGGCCCTTGCGAAAACGGGCCTGATCGCTTAAGATCTGTCGCGTATGGTCCGGCCGAGTTGCAGGGCGGGGGCTGCGAATCGTCGCCGTGCCTGGGGGAGATTCCTTCAGCCAGACCCCAATGGGGCATAAGGAGCAACCTTTTTGAGAAATATGCAGATGAGCAAAGCAGACAAAGCCAAACTGATCGTGGATGGTCGCGAAATCGAACTCGACGTCATTGAGGGTGCCGAGGGCGAGCGGGCGATCGATATCAGCAAACTGAGATCTGAGACAGGTTATATTACCCTGGATCAGGGGTACGGCAATACCGGAAGCTGCACCAGCAACATCACCTTCATCAATGGAGAAGCGGGCATCCTTCGCTACCGGGGTTACGAGATCGCTGATCTGTGCGAGCACTCGACCTTCACCGAGGTGTGCTACCTGTTGCTGCACAACCGCCTGCCCACCCTCCAGCAGCGGAAGAAGTTCTCGCGCCTGCTGAACGAGCATTCGCTTCTGCACGAAGACATGCGTCACCTCTATAACTTCTTCCCCCGCGATGCGCATCCGATGAACATCCTGGGGACAATGGTCAACGCGATGAGCAGCTTCTATCGCAACGTTGATTTGCGGTCCATGCGTGACAATATCGACCTGACGGCGACGCGTCTGATTAGCAAGATTCGCACGACGGCCTGCTATGCGTACAAGAAGAATATCGGCCACCCGATCGTCTATCCGAAGCGAGAGTACAAGTACTGCGAGAACTTCCTGCGCATGATGTTCTGGTCGCCCGTTGGTGACTTCGAGCTGAGCGCCGATCGTGTCCGGGCGCTGAGTGTCTTGCTCATCCTGCACGCGGATCACGAGCAGAACTGTTCAACTTCGACCGTTCGCTTGGTGGGCAGCTCGCATGCGAACTTGTACGCGTCGATCTCGGCCGGCATCTCGGCGCTGTGGGGGCCGCTCCACGGTGGCGCGAACCAGGCGGTGATGGACATGCTCGCGAAGATCCATCGTCATGGCGGCGACATCCAGAAGTTCATTGATATGGCCAAGGACAAGACTTCCCATTTCCGTCTGTCCGGTTTCGGGCACCGCGTGTACAAGAACTACGATCCACGCGCCAAGATCATTAAGCGGATTTGCATGAACATCCTCGAAGAGGAGGCGGCCCACCAGCCGTTGCTGGAGATCGCCCTGCGTTTGGAGGAAGCCGTTCTCAAAGACGACTATTTCGTCAGTCGCAAGCTCTATCCGAATGTCGACTTCTACAGTGGTCTCGTATACACGGCGCTCGGTTTCCCGACCAATATGTTCACGGTTCTGTTCGCCATCGGTCGGATGCCTGGGTGGATCGCCCACTGGAAAGAAATGGTGCGCGACCCAAAGGCCCGGATTGGGCGGCCGCGTCAGATCTACACCGGCATGAAGGAACGTCGGTATGTGCCGATCGACGATCGCTCCTGAGTCTCATACCGGATTGTCGAGGAGATGGACGTGATCGAATTGCTCAGGAATCGACGGAGCATTCGCCAGTATCTGGATCGAGCCATTGAGCCGGAAAAGATCGAACTGCTCAGCGAGGCGATCCTGCGCTCTCCCTCGTCGCGAAGTATCGATCCGTGGGAGTTCATCTTCGTCGACGATCGTGACCTGCTGGCCCGCCTGGCGGTCTGCAAGCCACACGGGGCGCGGTTTCTCGAGCACGCGCCCCTGGGGATTGTCGTTTGCGGTGATGGCGACGCCAGCGATGTCTGGGTGGAGGACTGCTCTATTGCCTCGATCCTGGTCCAGATGGCGGCTCAGCCGCTCGGTCTGGGCAGTTGCTGGGTGCAGGTGCGGAACAGGCAATACAACGATCGAATCGCTTCGGAGCAGTATGTCCAGGATGTGCTGGGTATTCCGGCGCCGATCCGAGTCGAATCGATTATCGCCATAGGCTATCCGGCCGAGGAGAAGCCTCCCCGAACGAAAGAGAGCCTCAAGTCCTCGAAAGTGCACAGCAACACTTTCGGGAACTGAGGCGCTCTTCTACAACGCACGGCGCTGGCTTAGCCGCGCCGCTCACATCACTCGATCACGACTTCCTGTACGCCGGAAGCCCAGTCCTTCTCGAGGACAATTTCAATCTTGATCGCGTCGGTTTCAATAGGTTCGAAAGTCACCTTGTTGAAGGTGTCCTTCTTCGTCCCGTAGGCGCTCGTGTTCTTGACCGGCTTGAAGTTGCCTTTGGCATCGCGGTGGAGAACCCTCCAACTCTTGGGTACGCGGCAACCGCCGTGTCCACTATCGTCGAACCAGTACACCTTCACGTTTGACAGTTCGTGCTTGTCCTCCCACTCGAATTGAATCCACTCGGTCGTGCCCTTGTGGGGCCAGAAGTCGAGCTGACGGGCCGATGAATCAGAGGACCGCTTGGGAACGATCTGGTCCTTGATGGCGTCCAGTGACACGTGAACGTACGAGGCCGTTGTCTTGCTGATATAGGTCAGCGTATCAGCCGGTTCGGGGCGGGCCGCTTCGGCCGTGCGGGCGGGCCAAACGGTCATGGAACTGCGACCTCGATGGGCCCAGGCGTAATAGGGAATCGCCATGAACGGTTTCTGACTGTTCGTGGTGATGCTGCCGTCAAGCTGACGTTTGGCGCCCCGCGCTTTCCCTGAGATGGTCATGACGCCGTTCAAGAGATCGGGCCGAAACTTGGTCTTGAGCTTCGTGTCATCGGCGAGCACCCTGTTGAGCACCTGTCCGTCATTGTCAGGACCTTCGAGGCAGTAGACCAACGGGCCGCGCTGGATGGCGACCTTGCCCCGGTCGGCTTCGACCTTGTCATTGGCAATGATCCGTCGGACGGGCATGGGCAGATCCAACTCGATCTTGTCGCCGTCTTCCCAAGTCCGTTCGAGGCGGACGAAGCCCTTCTCAATCTGCAGCGCGATGCGCTTGCCATTGACCTTGATCGTTGGCTTGCGATCGACGGTTTCCAGGAACCGATACAGATCACTCGGGACCGGTTCATTCTGCGCCCATCCGGGGACGCGAAGCAAGACGGCGAACGCGCCACTGGAATCGGGGTCCACCGTCAGCCTGACACGCCCATCCCACGGGTATTCGGTTGTCTGAGTCAGCGTGACCTTTCGATGCTGGGTTTCGATGGTCGTCTTGCCGCCAATGAAGAGATTGACGTAGACGTCGTCGCCCTTGTGAGCATACGCCAGGCCGGGCACCGACGGGATGAAGCGCGCGACATTCGACGGGCAGCACGCGCAGCCGAACCATGGGCTGCGGGCGTGTCCCCCGGTCGACTCAAGTGGGTTCGGGTAGAAGAACCGATCGCCCTTCATGGAGATGCCCGAGAGTGTCGCGTTGTAGAGCGTTCGCTCTAGAACGTCAATGTAGCGGGCGTCGCCGTGCATGAGGAACATGCGGTGATTCCACAGGACGTTGGCGATCGAGGCGCACGTTTCACAGTAGGCTGTCAGGTTGGGCAACTCATAGTGCCCGCCGAAGCCTTCGTGCCCCCCGGCCGCGCCGATGCCGCCGGTGATATAGAGTTTCGTGTCCACGACATCCTTCCAGATGGCGTCAATGGCTTTGATATAGTCCATATCGCCGGTTAGAGCCGCCACGTCCGCCATGCCGGTGTACAGATACGCCGCTCGCACTGAATGGCCCACCGCCCTGGTTTGTTCGGTGACGGGCTTGTGGTCCTGGGAGTACGTGCCATAGAGCCCTTGGTCGCCCTTGGGACCGCGATTGCCCTTGCGGCCGCGCTGGTCGAGAAAGAACTTTGCCTCGTCCAGATACTTCTCGTCGCCGGTGGCGCGGTAGAGTTTGCAGAGTCCGATCTCGATCTCTTGATGTCCGGGCGGGTCGGTTCGTTTGCCCGGAGCGAAGACATCACAGATCAGATCCGCGTTGGCTGTCGCGACATCAAGGAAGGACTTATCGCCCGTGACCTGGTAGTGGGCCACCGCGGCTTCATACATGTGTCCCACGCAGTACTGTTCGTGCTTGGATTGCACGTCGGTCCAGAGCTTCTCCGGTTGTCGCCGTGGGACCGAGTAGAACGTATAGAGGTAGCCGTCTTCCCACTGGGCGGCCGCCATGATATCGATCAGCGTGTCCAGGTACAGGCGCATCATCGTTTCGGGGAAGACCTGGAGCGAATAGGCGGCGCCTTCCATGATCTTGTAGACGTCGGAATCATTGAAGTAGATTCCCTCGTGCTTGCCCTGCTTCATGCCGGCCGCTTTCTCGAAGTTGCTGATGCGATCCGTTTCTTCGCACTTCTCGAAGCAGTAGGGAATTGTCACTGTCCTGTTCACTTCGAGCCGGGGTGTCCAGAATCCGTCTTCGACATGGACGTGGTTAAACGGCACGGGCTTGATGTTGTAGTCACGTTTGAGCGGTCCGTCGGTATTCTGGGCGACGGCCTGCGCGATGCAGAGGCCCAGAACGATGAGGGCGGTGAGAGGCGGGAGCAGTCTTGTCTTTCGATGTACCATCTGAAATCACCTCATGCTGAAAAAGGGTTCGATTTGGGACTGTTCGATCATAAC
>JANQFY010000163.1 GCA_028277585.1 Sedimentisphaerales bacterium | reverse complement strand
CTGTGTGGACCGGGCTGGCATGGTCGGCTCCGACGGCCCGACGCATCACGGCCTGATGGACATCGGGTACCTCCGCATGATGCCCAACATGATCCTCCTGTCCCCGGCCGACGGGGTGGAGATGAAGCGAGCCCTCGAGTTCGCCCTGGCTCAGAACCAGCCAGTCGTCATTCGCTATCCCAAGGGCGCGGTTCCGCCCGAGGAATTCGTCCGGGCCGCCTCCGACAAGCCGTTCGAGTTGGGCCAGAGCATCCTCGTCAAGCGGGGCCGCAAATCTGTCCTGACGATCGCAACTTATGGGACCATCCTCTCAGAAGGGCTGCAGGCCGCCCAAACCTTGAGCGATGATGGCATCGCAGTGGACGTGGTCAATGCCCGTTTCGCCACGCCGGTGGACGAGAAGCTCCTGACCGGCCTGGCGCGCGGGAAGGGCCTCATCACGGCCGAGGACCACCGTCAGGCCTGCGGATTCGGTTCAGCCGTGCTCGAGTTGGCCTCCACCAGGGGCTTCGACACCGGCCGGATTCGCATCCTGGGCGCCCCACGGCGGTTTATCAGACATGATTCACGCGGCGTCCAGCTAACGGAAGCGGGCGTAACGGCCGATGAGATAGTCAAAGCAGCGATGGAGATGCTGTCTGACCGAGGCGGTAAACGTAGGTAGAAATGAGTCCAAGCGAATCTCTGCCCAAGCTGGTCATCTTCGGCGATCCTGCAAAAGGGCCGGTGGCTGAGGCCATCGAGGAGTTCACCCGGTTCATTCGGGACAAGGCCCAGATCGCCGCCAGTTGTTACATCGAGAAATGCACCATCGACGTCCTGAGCAACAGCGATTTCGCGATCGTCTTCGGCGGCGACGGCAGCATCATCTCGGCGGCGCGAGATCTGGGACAGGCCAACGTACCCGTCATCGGTGTCAACCTCGGCAAGCTCGGATTCCTGGCGGAATTCAGCGTGAGCGAGCTCGAGGCGCTGTTTGACAACATTGTTTCGGGCGAGGCGCCGATCGAGAAGCGCATGCTGCTCGGCTGCAGCGTGTGCCGAACGTCGGAGGGCGATCGCGAGAGTTTTGGCTCGACGGCGGTCAATGAAGTCTTCATCACCGCCGGTCCTCCCTATCGGATGATCGAGTTGAAGATCGCGGTCGATGGCCAGCATGTCGCCAGTTGCGTCAGTGACGGATTGATCGTCTCGACGCCGACCGGTTCGACGGCCTACAACCTCTCGGCCGGCGGACCGATCCTGGCCGGCGCGATGGAAGCCATGGTCATCACGCCGATTTGCCCGCATTCGTTGAGCTTTCGGCCCATCGTGATCGATGCGCACAGCGTCGTGGAGATCTGCTGTACGCGAGTCAACGAGGGGACGACTGTCTCTGTCGATGGACAGGTTTCGCGGCAGTTGTCGACCGACGACGTCGTGCGGATCGCGCGGGAGCAGAGCAGCTTCCTCGTCGTCAACAATCCGCTCCGGACCCGCTGGCAGACGCTGGCGTCCAAGTTGAGTTGGGCCGAGAGACCGAAGTACGGAAAACACTGAGTTCGGTTGGCGGGTGGATGCACGGACCGCACACACGAGACCAGCCCTTGAGATCAGGGTGGTATCATGCGTATGTTACGTTTCCTGCGAAAATGGGGTCCGACCCCTTTACTGGCGCTGTCGGTGTGCGTGCTGACAACCAGTTCGTCGGTCGGTCGCGCCCAGAGCTACGGAACCGCCAGTAGCCCGGTCCGTTCGACCAATCTGCCGCTGAGCAGCTATCGGTCGGGCCTGGTCAACCGGCCCAATCCGTTGGACAACAGCGCCAATCGCGTCGTCACGGGCAATGTCGGCGCGGGCAAACACTTCCGGGGTCCGGTGCCCTATCAATCCACCACGAGCCTTAGCGCGCCGCTCGGTTCGACGTCGCTCGACTCATTCATGCGCTACACGAGTCCGCCGGCCATGCCGAGAACGTCGGTCGGAACCTACAGCCCGTTCCAATCTCCGACCGGGACAGCGACCAGCACCGTGCCCGGCACGCGATCCGTTTCGAGACCCATTCCGCTGCGTTTCGGCGCCGGAACGACCCCGAAACCGGGATCAGGAACACGAGGTGAACTGTATTGGAATCTGCCTTCGTCGTCACCCTCATGGCAACCCGAGAGCGGCGCGAATGTGAGTGCCGAACCGCGCCTGAAATTATGGCCCGGATCGACGCCCGATCCATCGGCCGCGGACGTTCCGCAGAGATTCGGGGAACCACCGGCTCAAGACCATTCCCCGCGGCCAGGAACTGAGACAGTCACGGGCCGTGACTACCAACAGGAAATGGAGGCGCTGCAGCAGCGCTTAGGCCAAGTGCAAAACGAACTATCCGCTCTGGAGCAGAGCCTGGCGACTCGCGAGCCTCAGTCGCCCCTCCCCCCCGTCGCGGAAAAGGGGTCAGGACCCTTCTCCGGGGCGTGGCCCGAGCGAGATGTCGCCACCTCAACTAAGGGCACGTCCGAACCGCTGGGGAGCCAGTCGCGCAAAGACGAACTCCTGCAAGAGGCCGCTCGCTTGCTCTCGGGCCAATCCGAATGGCCCGCTCCGAGGGGCACCCAAGACACAGTTGCGCAGCCGCAGACCCGGTCGGACGGCGGTTCGATGCTGAGCAGTGACATCCAGACGCGCCTGCGACTCTATCGCCCGAACACGGCGTTGCCTCAGACCCAGGAACTCCCCAAGCAGAGCAGCTTCGGAAGTGGCGTCACGTCATCTATCGCGCCCCAAGGCGTGCCGAAACCACGCCCCGCTGCGCCACCGATTCCGGCGGCAGTCGAATCGGATGTGGTCGCTCCACAAAGCGAAGCCGCTGGACCGGCTCCAGCAGAGTTGGAAGTGATCCAGCCTTCGGTTCAGGGTCCAGTGTGGAAACTCGACACGAAGAAGACGACATCTTCGCTGAAGACCTTTGATCGCCATCTCAAAACCGCTCAGCGATACGCCCGGCAAGGAAAGTGCGCCGAAGCAGCCGATGCCTTCACGCTGGCGTCCGCCTATCGGCCCAGCGACCCAGCGGCCTATCTGGGCAAGAGCCACGCCCTGCTCGCGGCCGGCGAGTACCTGCCCAGCGCCCTGGCTCTGGCCAAAGCCGTCGAACTCGATCCCGCCTACACCCTGAAGAAGACGGACCTGATCCGGATCGCCGGCGGGCCGGACGCGTTCATCGCACACTTCAACGCGCTGGACGAGGCCATCCAAACCGGCACGACGGGGCACCTGTACTTTCTGATCGCCTACATCTATCACCAGATGGATCGCCCCCAGGAGGCGAAGGTCGCGATCGAGGCGGCCCGGATGTCACTGTCCACCTCCCAGGCCGTCAACGCGCTTCGGGCGGCGATCGAATCCACCGGTAAGTGACAGGCCGCAGCTATCCGACGCAGCGGATGACGTAACACCAATTGGCCGCAAATACGGCCGAGGCGACGACCCAGCAGAAGGTCCGCTCCCATCGAGTCAGGCGCACCTCCAAGCTCCGGGCAAAGACGAGGCGGACGAACACGGTGACGCCCAGGGCCGCGAGAAAGGAAAAGAGCAGAGGATTGTAGAGCCAGGCATCGATCGGATGCCCGCGCAACAGCGCGAACATGCCGCGCGTGAACCCACAGGTGGGACAGGCCAACCCCGTGACGTTCTTGAACAGACAGAGCTCAACCGGACGATCGAGGTGATGGCTGAGCCCCATCGCGGCAAGGCCAACGCCAAGCCAGACCACCACAAGCACTGCGGGCCAGCGCCAACCGAGCCAGATAGACCAGCGGTCAACTTGTACACATTGCATCGTCATGGGCGTGAGAGATTTCTAGAATCCCCCACTGGCTGCGCCGGTCCCAATGATGACGAACATGAGAATTGAATAGAGCAGTCCCAGGATGGCCAGGACGATCCCGATGATGCCACAGATCTTCCCTGCCTGGGTGAGACCCCGACCTTCAGGGTCCATGCGACCGGCGTCCATCTCGCGCAGATCCGTATTGCCAAGTACCCAAGCTACTATGCCGCAGATGAAGCAGCAGACGATACCGAGAATGCCGAGCACAAGCACGAGCGTGCCACGGTGCGGCTTCAGTTGCTGTTGCTGTGGGACGGGGCCAGCCTCGACGGTCTCGATCGGGCCTTGCGGGTCGTCTGTCATGATCGCCTCCCAAGAATAAACGAAACCACTCCGCGACGCCAAGCATGCGGCCCGACAAGACTCAGCCGTGTCAGATCCGCACGCAAACAGGGGCTATCGGTCAGGGAGTAAGCTAACCGATAGCCCCATCAGCGCCAAGCGGGAATCCAGGAGTCTATTCGTGGCAGGCTAGGGCATGATGTCGTCCGGCCAGTCGGCGCTCAGTTGGCTGTGGAAGTCACCGGACACATTCAATACGACCACTTCGTTGCGATCGGCCGACCCTTTCGCGCTATCACTCAAGAAACGACTCTCGCCGGAAACCAGGCAGGTAATCTGCGTGTTGCCCCTCCAGGCCGGGAGCATGTCGGGCAGATCGCTGCCGCTTATGACATCGTCCCCATCGAGGGGCGCCTCAGGGGTCTTCTCGCCGAACGTGTAGATCGCGAAACGGTTATCCTCCATGGTCAGGAGAACGCGCCTGCCATCGGGTGAGACCGCAAAGAAATTGACGCCGTCTCCAAGGGTTTCCGAGAGCGCCGCGGGCAAGACGTTGGCGACGGTCCGCGTAACAGGATCGTAGCAAAACAGCGAGTAGGTGGGTTCATCCAGATCGCTGGTGGGAATCGTCACGGACGGACTGGAGAAGAACAACCGCCCGTTCGGGCCATATTGCACCTGCATCAGGGACTGGAACAGCGTCCCGGACAGTTGCTTGCCCTCGCTTGGACAGCGGAGGATTCCCACCGGCGCCGTGGCGGGATCGGTCGCCAGTTCGGTCCGCAACGCGCCGGCAGAGTCGATGACCACCTTCTCTTCAACTACGCCGAGCAAGGGGTCACCATCCTGCTTCAGATACGCCAGCGCCCGACTGTCGGGTCGCCAGCCGAACCCCAGAGCGATGCGCTCGACGATCTGCAGCGCTCCGATCTTCCCGTCGACCGACGCAACCATGAGTGTCCCAATCTCGTCATCCTCCCGGCCAGGCACGATATAGGCGATGTACCGCCCGTCGGGAGAGAAGCGGCAGCGAAAGGCCGCCGTCGGCAGAGTCGCCAGCGTTCGGGCCGCTTGGAGATTCTCGCGCGGGGCGACGATCAGACGGCAATAACCGATTTCGCGATCGCGACACGTAGCTAGAAGGTCCGACCCCAGCTTCTCGGCTAGAGCAGCTTCGGGATTCTCCACCATCGTGCGCAGGACCCAATCGTAATAGGGCTCTGTAAGATCGAGCGGCTTGCCCTTGTCCGAGGTTAGCGCATCGGGCGTAATCAACCCGGCAATCACCTTCTGGGCGAGTTGCTCGGCGTCGTGGCGGATCCTCGCGGTCGTCGCGGGCGAGAACGCCTGCA
>JANQFY010000089.1 GCA_028277585.1 Sedimentisphaerales bacterium | reverse complement strand
CGCGAAGACGACATCCTTGAGCACGGCCCACTCGGCGCCGTCCTCGGAGACCTCGATCGTCACGTCCTTGAACCCAAAGCCCAGCATCAACTCGAACATCGTGTTGTGGTTCCAGACGATCAACTCGTAGAGCTTGTAGGTCCTGTCAAATTCGTACTGGAGATACACGGGGTCCGTGCCGGCCGGGGCGGCCCACATGTCTGTCGCCATAGTCGAATGCTGACCATCGGCGTTGAGGCCCGAGCCATTGACCGTGTTGGCCGGTACGATCCCCAACTCCGTAGCGGCCGCGTTACTCGTGGCGGTTACGTTGCTGATCGGGTACGCGACCGGTTCGGTCGTGAAACTCCAGACTTCACCAGTGAAGATGGTGTTGTCCGGTGCCGCGTTGACCTCGTCGACGCGCCAGTAATACGTTTGGCCAAAGTCGAGCAGGCCTTCGGGGTCGTAGTCCGTGTCCGTCTGTCCCTGGCTGACCAGCACACCGACGGGATTCGCCCGGCTGGCGGTGCCGACCTCGTCGAAGCTGGCGCCGAAGTAGACGTCGTGCGTTGCGGCAAAGGCGCCGGGCGTCCAACCCAGGACAACGTCGCGTGGGACGTCAGCCGCCTCGTTCTGTGGTTGAGGTTGCGACGCGGTCTCGGGCGGCGCCATTCCGAATTGGAAGATGTTCAGCACTTCCTCGTCGGAAAGCTGACGATTGTACATCGCCGCTTCGTCGATCGTTCCCAAGAACTGCTGTCCACCGTTGGCGCTGGATTCGCCGGCGATCATTACGGGCCAATCATTGGGATTGATGTCCACGTCACCGACGGAGGTCGCTTCGCCTTCCAGTACGCCGTCGACGTAGGCGCGCAATGTCTTGTCGCCGAACGTCCCGGCGATGAAGTGCCACTCGCCATCCATGACGACGGTTGTCGAGTCGACGAGCGAGGTTGTGTTGGCGACGAAGAACTCGAATCGGGCCAGACCGACCCCCTGGGTCAGGACGAGATCGAAGCCACTGGTTTGCCATTGTGACTTGTCGATCACACGCCCCCAGTTTGGGTTGGTTGTGGACTTGACCCAGGCCATCAAGCTGACCGCGCTGGTCACGTCGTGCTGGGGGATCTCGGGGATGGTCACATGGGATCCGCTGACGAATTCCAACGCCGTCCCCTTGTAGCCTTCGACCCACTGGGCGTCGCCGACGATGGCGCCATCGTTCTCGTAGCTGGATGCGTCCTTCGCGACGTCTCCCTCGCCTTCATCAAAGGGCAGATAGAGGATGAGGGATTCGTCGGCCCCCAAGGTGGGGACGAGCATCACGCTCGCTAGAAACAAAGTCGTCAGGAATAGTCTGTTCATGTCCGTACCTCCTTCCAGGCGATGATTCCGATTTGACACAGTCGACGACGATTCCACACGCCGCTAGGTGTCATGATAGCAAAACCTCCCGCGGCAAGCCAATGATTGTGTATCGACCGCCCGCTTCGGGGGCCGTTCGGATCATCAGCGAAGGCGGTCGTCGTGCTGGGCAGTGAGGATGCATCGCCGCGCTGCGGAAAGGAGGGGCGTGGGCCGAGGCGATACCCCCGGAATCGACAACTCAGGCTTCTCCGGCTGTATTCCCGGGCATGAAGCAGCGCCCTTTGAAAGGGAGCAGACCGGATCCGAAAAGGGCGTACGGCGACGCCCTTGGGCTGATGCGCAGTTTCGGTGTGTTCGAACTAGTGCTAGAACCGAGACGATGGCTTGCTACTCATAGGCGTACCAGGCGATTCCTTCGTAGATCCATACGTCGGCGTATTCCTTCAGGAGCTTGTCCTTCTCGGCGTCGTTCATCGTGAAGAAGTGATGCCCCAACACGTCGGACCAGAAGCGGTGGACCGGGTATGTGTCGGCCGGTTGCTGGTCGGCAGGGAATGCATACCAAGCGACCTCTTCGAACGCCCAGACGTCGGGGTAGTTGTTGATGAGCTTCTCACGCTCTTTCTCATCCATCGTGTAGAAGTGTCCACCTAGCACCTCCGACCAAAAGCGATACACCGGAGCGCTGTTGGGCTCGCTGCTATCGGGCAGGGCGTGGTAGGCGACGCCTTCATAGGTCCAGACATCGGCGTATTCGGTCTCAAGTTTCTGCTTCTCGCCCTCGTGCGCCGTGTAGAAGTGGCTGCTCAGTGCCGGAGACCAGAAACGATGGACTGCCAATCGCGAAGGCGTTCCGGGGCCGGTGACCAGATACTCGATGGTCAGCGTGGCGTACTTGAGAGTAACGCGGTGGCCCGCCATGTCGGAGACGTTGTCGATGTCCATGAAGATGTAGATTTCGCCGTCGATCCAGAGGCTGTCTCGTACGGCCGGCGGCAGGGTGAAGAAAGTGCTCTTCCAGGTGCGCCCACCCGTATCCTCGAGCGTCCCCAGTCGGACTCCGTTGGCGTAGATGATGTCAACTTCCGGTCCTTCGTATTGGTTCTCGCTGGTTTGGCTGGCATCAACATCCCAGGCGTGAACCTCCAGCGTAGCCGACTGAATGGCGATGGCGTCACTGGGGACCTGAGCGCTGACCTTGTGCGTCCAGCCCCAGTCTTCCCACATGCCTCGGTAATACGGCGAATGGTCCAGAATCGTGTCCGGCGGTATGAACCAAGGACCATCCCAGTCGATGTGGTCCTCGTAGTCCAGCGTGTTCTTAACGACGGTGATGCCGGCCTGAGCGGCGCTGGTCGCGACCAGAACACACATGATCAATCCGAATATGCTTGTCCGTTTCATGATTCCTGTGCCTCCAAGATATTGGGACTCAGTCGGGGAGACCCTGCCTGCACTCCATGTCTCCCTGATAATCTCTTCACTTCTGTCCACCTGGCTGGACTTGCCAAACGCGAATCCAATACCAATGGCGTATGCCAAGAAAGCCCCTAATGGCTCTAGCTTTCCTATCTTAACATTCGTCCAGCCCAAAGTAAAGTTCTCTCTGAAGTCTTTTCGGGCAAAAAAGACTGCTGGACTCGGATTGTTGACGCAATGGCCCGATTCGCGGCATAAAGTCATGTTTTCCATGTGCTTACGTCCGATATGTGGGCTCGAATCGGGTCAGTTTTGTCGGAGGATTATTGGAGAGAATGCACTGTTTTTGTTTCCTCTCGTTCCCAGTTAGGCCGTATTCTGGGCTCTTCAGACGCGTCGTGTGGTCTGTGACGCGCCACTGTGTTTGGGGAATTGGCAGTTCGGGAGAGCCCATGACCGACAGCAAGTTTGTTCTATGGACATCGTATTTTGAGTATCCATCCGAAGAGATGATCCAGCGGGCTGCGTCGTTTCGTGGCAATATGCAGCGCCGGCGGAGTGTACGTGACTTCTCTGATCGCGCCGTGCCGCGCGCAGTGATCGAGGATTGCCTGCTGACAGCCGGCTCGGCGCCGAGCGGGGCGAATATGCAGCCCTGGAGTTTCGTGGTGGTCGGCGATTCGGAAACCAAGCGGCGGATCCGCGCCGCGGCCGAGATGGAAGAGCGTGAGTTCTACCGTCGGCGGGCCGGCGCCGAGTGGTTGGATGCGCTGTCGCCTCTGGGTACGGATTACCAGAAGCCGTTTCTGGAGACAGCGCCGTATTTGATTGTCATCTTCGCTCAGTCGTATGGCATCGCTCCCGACGGTGGCAAAGTCAAACATTACTTCGTGCGGGAGTCGGTCGGCATCGCAACGGGGATGCTGTTTGCGGCGCTGCACCATGCGGGGCTCGCGACGCTGCCGTACACGCCCAGCCGGCCGGGGTTCCTCAACGAGATTCTTGGTCGCCCCGAGAACGAGCGTCCCTTCCTGGTCGCGGTTGTCGGGTACCCGGCCGGGGGCGTGACTGTGCCGGAACTGAACAAGAAGTCGCTAGGTGAGATCGCCACGTTTGTGTGACAGCATTTCGCAATCGAAAGGAAGATGATGCGTCGTAGCGGTTGGGGAATGGCGGGGGCCCTCTCAGTTCTACTGATGGGCAATTACGCGTTCGTATCGGCTGGGGCCGAGAAGGGAATGGGGCTGGCGGCCGGCTACCCGGGCGACAAGGGGCTGGCCGGCGATCCGAATGTGATCGCCCTTGTGGACTTCGATTCGGGTCAGTGGCGACAGCAACTGTCCGGCGGTGAGCGGAAGACGGTTGGTGTTGTGACACAGGATCGCGCCCGGCGATTCGCGCCCTGGCAGGGGGCGGCGCTGCGCATCAAGGTTGCCAAAGCTCAACACTATGGAGCCAGTATCCAATACGATTTCAAAGAGCAGACCGGTCGCGAGCCGGAGGCGATCTACTTCCGTTACTACCTGCGCTTCGGCGATGACTGGGACCCGCCGCGCGGCGGCAAGCTGCCTGGCATCGGCGGCACGTACGGGCGGGGCGGCTGGGGCGGTCGGCCCTGCAATGGTCGCAACGGGTGGTCCGCTCGGGGCCAGTTCAACGGCCGCAAGGACGGCAGGACGCCCATCGGGTTCTACTGCTACCACGCCGACATGAAGGGCAAGTACGGCGACAGTTGGATCTGGACCAACGACCGCTTGGGCTACCTCGAGAACAACCGGTGGTATTGCATTGAACAGTACGCTAAGCTCAATAAGCCCGGCGCCAACGACGGCGTCCTGCGCGGCTGGGTGGACGGCAAGCTCGCATTCGAGAAGACGGACATCCGCATGCGCGACGTCGCGGGGTTGAAGATCGAGTGCATCTGGCTCAACCTCTACCACGGGGGTCGATGGGCCTCGCCCAGCGACGACCATCTGTTCATCGACAACGTCGTGATCGCCCGGCGGTATATCGGTCCCATGACGCCGTTGTCGGCACCGGCCGAACAACGACGCCGGGACTGACGTATATCCCTGCAACGCGGTTGGTGTATGCTCGTGCCTGGTAGAATCGCTCCTAGTGGAGGCCTCATATGAACAGCCAGAGAATCCGCCAGTTCGTATCGAAATTCTGGAAGGAATGGCGTCTGACCGTCTTTCTGGTCGTCTTCGTCGTCTTGCCCGTTAAGTCCAGTCTGGCGGATTTCAACTGGGTTCCGACCGGCTCGATGAAGCCAACCATTCTCGAGGGCGATTTCGTCTTCGTCAACAAGGCCGCCTACGATTTGCGCATCCCGCTGACGCGCGTGCGCCTGGCCCGCTGGGCCGATCCGAAGGTGGGCGATATCGTGATCTGCTTCTCGCCGGACGAGGGGACCCGGCTGATCAAACGGGTCGTGGGCTTGCCTGGCGACGTGCTGGAGATGCGCCGGAACCGACTCTTCATCAACGGCCAATTCGCTCAGCAGTCCGAGATCGATCCCGAGGAGCTGGAGGCGTTCGCCGATGCGGTTGAGGGCGAGCGGGTCTTCGCGATGGAGCGACTGGGCGCCACCGACCACGCCATCATGGGCAATCCCTCCGTCGTCGCCCTGCGGAACTTCGGACCCATCACGGTGCCCCAAGGGCGGTACTTCATGATGGGCGACAACCGCGATAACAGCCGGGACTCCCGCGTCTTCGGGTTCGTCGATCGCAGCGCGATCGTGGGCCGGGCGGTGGGCGTCGCCGGCTCGTTCAAGATCAACGACAAATACCAGCCGCGGATCGATCGCTTCTTCCAGGGGCTTCACTAGTCCCTGGCGATCCAATTGTTTGTGAAAGAACGCCGCGAGCCAGTTACGCGGTTTCGTTGAGAATCTTCATCGTCCGGCGACACAGTTCGCGACCATAGTCCGTCCACGTGCCTTCTCCCCAGTAGCGGAAGCAACTGGTCTGCGTGGTCATCAGGTGGTACAGCGCCCGGCGATAGCGCGGGTCGGTAGGGGGGACGTTTGCGGCCAGGATCTTCTTGGCAAACGCCGCGCTGGCCTGCTGCATCGGACCCAGCACGTCCTCGTAGCCCCGCACCCAGGAGATGTTGGCGGTCCAACTGCCCCCGTCGACGTGGAAGCGGTCGTCCTCTTTCGACAGTTCACCAATCGTCTTCGTCATCGCCTCGGGCCCGGCCCCGTCGCTGAACCGGTCCCAGATACGCTTCTGCATGATCGGCTGGACGGCGGGGAAATCGGTCTCCGCGACGCCGATACTGTCGAGGTACTCCAGGTACTCAGTGACATTGACCGGCGGCGTGCCGCTACCCGACGCTTCTTTCATCACCTCCTTGTACTTGGGCGGGAACTCGTTCATCATGACACCGCCGTTCTCGCCGTCGGCGATCTGCGTCGTGATAGGCGGGACAGACTTGCCGTTGAGGTCCATCGGCCCGAAGTTCTTGGCTTCGTAATAGGGCTGCATCTGCCCGACGAGCTTGGTGTCACTGCCTTGGGTCTTGATGATGGCGGTGATGCTGATCGTCTGGCCCTGCGAGTTCCGGGCGATCAAGCGGTGAGGCAGGTGGGGCTGGTGGATAGACCCACCGTCTTCGGGGCGTTCGATCGTGTGCTCCTGGACGAGGACCCAGCGGTAGCCGCACTCCTTGAGCGTCTTGACGAACTCGTAGCAGATGTCCGGGTGGTTGGGCAGGGCCATTTCGCTGGGCGAGAAGCCGCGTACGCGGGCTAGAGCGTCGGTCCCGAACAGGGCGGCGAAGAAGTGTTGCCAAGCCCGCACGTGTAGCCGGTAGTCTTGGACCGGCGTTGAGGGCGCTACGGCGTGTCCCCAGGGGGTT
>JANQFY010000066.1 GCA_028277585.1 Sedimentisphaerales bacterium | reverse complement strand
AGCCAGCCACGAAGGCGGTCATCACGGCAGCCGTCCTGACGCTCATGGTCGTCTGCACCTATCTGTTGGGCGCTCTCTACCGCCAGTTCCTCAACCAGGTCAGCGCACTGGGGCTTTGACCTGCCGAGGGCGATCGGGCTGGTCTTTCCCATGCTGTTTTTGCTATAATGGCTCCACGGGCTCTCACTTGAGGGCGGCTATTCGGAGGATTTCTCGATGACGTATTCCGGCATGAGTGTGTTGTTGGTCTGTATGGCGATGTCTCTGCTGTCCGTGGGCAGTGCCCAAGCGATGACGATTCGGCTGGGGGATGAGGGCGCGACGTTCATTGACTTCGGTGCGACCTGGCGGTACCTTCCGGGCCGTGAGGCGCCGAGCGATCCGCCGGATGCGTGGACGAGCGCAAGCTTCGACGATTCGCATTGGCAGGCCGGGCCGGCCGGTTTTGGGTATGGCGATGGGGACGACGCCACCGTGCTCGACGACATGCGCGGGGAGTATGTTGCTGTCTACATTCGCAAGGACTTCACGGTCTCGGCGCCAATCGGCGGCGGGCCGGTGGAGTTGGTGATCGATTATGACGATGGTTTCATCGCCTATCTGAACGGTCGAGAGGTCGCGCGACGCCGCATGCCCGACGGCCCGGCCAGTCACACGACGAGGGCTTCATCCCATGAGGCTGGTTCGCCCGAGACGATCGTTCTGGGGTTGGCGTCTGAACTGCTCGTCGAGGGTGAGAACATCCTGGCGGTCGAGGGTCACAATGTATCGCCGACCAGCTCCGATTTCTCGCTAAACGCTGGATTGCGATTGGGCTCGGGTGCTTTGCGGGCCGGCGCGATGTGGATCGTCACAACGCCGGTCGCGGCGCTCAACGGCGCCGTCGAATCGCCCGATGCCGTTTCCCTGGCTCTTGACGAGACGCCGATCGAGTTTGACCGTGAGTCCGGCGTTTGGACAGCAGATGTCTCTCTCGGTGTCGGCGTGAATACCCTCGGCGCGGTGGCGCTCGACGCCGATGCGAACGAGGTCGATTCCGGTTCGATCGATATTGTGTACGTTCCTGAGGATCATCAACTAAGCGGCGATGTTGCCACCGACACGTTGCTCTCAGGGGCGTGGGTGTTGGACGGGACAGTCGCCGTTCCGGCCGGCGCGGTCCTGACAGTCGAGCCCGGTACAGCGATGCTGATGAAGGATGGCGCCTCGCTCGTTGTTCACGGTCAACTTCTGGCGCAGGGCACAGAGACGCAACCCATCCGGTGGACACAATACGGCGCCGAGGCTACCTGGAATCAGATCCTGTTTGTGGACGCCAACGACAGCCGTTTCGATCACTGTGTCTTCGAGTATGCCGACAGCGAAGGGGCCCACCAGGATTATTATGAGCCGGGGCCGCGCGACTATCACGAGGCGATCGTCGCGCTGGGCTGTCATATCGACGTCAACGATTGCGTTTTCCAGAACATGCCCGACGACAGCGGCGGGGCCGAGGGCGACGCGATCGCGATCATTTCCGACGACCCGAACCATCCGGGCGATGCGACGGCGAATGTCACCGGTTGCGAGTTCCTCGCGATCGGGCAGGGCGTCCACACCCGTTATGCATACGTCCTCGTTGAGGATTGCTTCTTCACGGGCAAACGCGGCGACAACGACGATGTCGATCTGTGGGGCGAGAGCACGCCGGCCCCGCTGATCCGAAACAACGTCTTCCTGAACCCGGCCCATGACGACATGATCAATCCGACCAGGTGTTCGGCGGTTATCGTGGGCAACGTGATTGCGGGCAGCGACGATCACGGAGTCGTGCTGCGCGGGCGGTGTTTCCCCATCATGATGAACAATGTCATCTACGATTGCAGTGCCGCAGCCATCGCGATCGAGAATTCATGCGAGGCACTGCTGGTCAACAACACGATCGTCGATTGTGGGCGCGGCCTGCGCCTGTTCGACCTGGGGCGGTGGGGGCCTCCTTACCGGCTCAGCCCGGGCGGCGGAACCGCGACGGTGGTCAACTGCATCATCTGGGACTGTCCCCGACCGATCACGTTGGATGACAGTTCAAATACTGAGATCGAGGACCGCGGCTCGCACATCAGTATCCGATACTGTGATATCGAGGGTGGCGCCGACGGCGTCTCCGTATCCGGGAGCCAATCAACTGTTGTCTGGGGCCCGGGCAACTTCGATGCCGACCCGCTTTTCGCCGATCCTGAGCAGGGCGACTTCCACATCAGGTCCGAGTTTGGCCGCTGGGATCCCAACGGGCAGAACTGGATCGAAGACGATGTGACCAGCCCCTGTCTGGATGTCGGCGATCCCAACGAACCGGTCGCAGAGGAGCCCTTCCCACATGGAGATCGGGTCAACATCGGCGCCTTCGGGGGCACGAGCCAGGCGAGCAAATCGCCCAGCGAGGCGCCCGACGCGGAGGTCCGATAGCCAGTGTATGGAATTGGACTTGAACCATTGGCAGCCGATTCCGTATAATCAACGGAGTTGGAGTTTCATTATGTGCTTTTTGTACGTAGTGACTCGATGGATCTCTTGATGAATCGACCCCGTTTGAGCCAGAGGATACTGAGCAAGCCCATGCTTGTGTTGGTGGCCGCGCTGACTGCACTCAACGCGTCTCAGGGTATCGTTCTGTGTGTCGATTCGGAGGGCCATATGTCGATCCGACCGGCAGGGCACCACTATTGTTTGACCGAATCTCACGAGCATGAGCACGGGCATGAGCATGCGGAGTCCTATGTCTATCAAAGCGCTGCTCCGGAAACCGACCATGAGCACTGCGAGACCTGCGTCGATATTCCCGTGTCCGCCGAGGACAGGCTCAGTTCCCAAACGGCCCAACCACTGATTGTCGCCGCGATCGGTGGTGATGGTGCGGGCTTTCCAATGGACAGCCAGTTGCACTGCGGTGCGTTTCATCATTCTCTTCCTGTCTCCTGTCTCCCCCTACGCACAGTGATTCTGCAGGTGTAGTCCTGCGCGCGCTGTGACCGCGCGGTTCAATTCTAATCGCTCGGCGTCGCAGCGGGTCTATGCGCGGATAGCCCAAGAATAGAATCCACTGTTTGTCGTGGGAGTCACCTGCATGTTTCGCACTATTCGCATTGCCTTGCCGGCCCTGGTTCTGTTGTTCGGGGGCTGTCGCTTGGGGGATAACTCGCCCCCTCCGGTTGAGTTCAGCCCTCCTCCAACAGCGTCGTCAACCGAGGTTGAACGATCTCATGTTGCCTCGCCGGAGCCCGATTTCAGCGATCCGACCGGGCCAGTGACACTGGAGAAGGCGGCCGCCCTGGCGCTACTGCGCCACCCCGGACTGAAGGCCTACAGCCTCGAGCGCCGCGTCGCCGAAGCGCACGCCCTCCAGGCGGGATTGAGGCCCAATCCCGAGATCGGAATCGAGATCGAAGAGTTCGCCGGCCGCGGCGAGCGGAGTGGTTTCGATGGCGCCGAGACCGTTGTTACCCTGGGGCAGCTCATCGAATTGGGCGGTAAGCAAGGCAAGCGTATCCGCCTGGCGTCGCTGGAGGCTGAACTGGCTGAGACAGCTTACGAATCCAAGCGTCTGGACGTGCTCAAGGACGTCACCGCAACCTTCGCTTCCGTGCTGGCCGCCCAGGAGCGACTGGCTCTGACCGAACAGCTCTACGAGGTTTCCCGGGCGGCGCAGGCGGCGGTCGCGCAGCGCGTTGCGGCGGGCAAGGATTCGGCCGTAGAGGAATTGCGGGCGAGCGTGGCCCTGTCCCAGAGCCTGATCAAACGACAGGACGCCGCGCGGACACTGGCCTCGGCGCGGTTCAAACTGGCATCGGCCTGGGGGGCGCAGGCGCCTGTATTCGAGAAGGCGGCGGGTGACTTCTACGACGTCGCGGCCGCGCCGAGCCTGGACGAGGCGGCTGGTTCTCTGGCCGACAGTCCCGATCTTGCCCAGTGGGCGACCGCCCAGCGCCAACGCAAGGCCGCACTGGAATTGGAGCGGGCCGAAGGCAAGCAGGACATCACCATCCATGGAGGCGTTCAGCATTTTCAAGAGACCGACGATTCGTCCTTCGTTGTTGGCTTGAGCTTGCCGATTCCTTTGTTCAACCGCAACCAGGGAGGCATCGAGGCGGCGACCCAGAGACTTGCCAAGGTGCGACAGGAAGCAAAGGCGGCCGAGGTGGAGATCCGTACGCGTCTGGCGGTGGCCTTGAACCGGATGGCCGGAACTTACGATGGGATCGGTCTGTTGCGCCGCGAGGTTCTGTCCAGGGCGCAGCAGGCGTTTGACGCGGCCGGCGAAGGGTACCGCGCCGGGAAATACGACTATCTCCATGTTCTCGACGCCCAACGGACGCTGTTCGAGGCGCGACTCCAGTACATCGACACCATCGAGCGCTATCATCTGGCAAGAGCCGATGTTGAGAGACTGACCGGGCGATCTCTGCCCGCGACGCAAGCCGATCATGCGGCGCATACGAAAGGAACTAACCAATGAAACGAATGGGTTTGTACATCACGGTCGGCGTACTGGTCGCGGGCATTGCTGTGGGCATCGGGGCGTTCAAGCTGGATCTCCTTCCCGTCGGAAGGGCTGAAGCGCTGACGACGCAGCAGGCGGCGTACGCCGACGACCACGCGCATGGCCCCGGGGGGCACAGCCACGGGGGCGAGAAGGCCTCTCAAGCCACTGTCTGGAGCGAGCGGCTCGGGGTCTTCCTGGAGCATCCCTATCTCGTCGCTGGAGTGGCGGCCGAGTTCGTTACGCATGTTTCCGATCTGGCGACAGGGGAACCGCGTATGGCGGGCCCGGTGATCTTCGTCCTGACCTCCGACTCAGGCTTGCGGCGTGAGTATGTCGAGCACGCCCCGGCGCGAGCGGGGATCTACCTGCCGCAGATCATCGTTCCCGAGCCGGGACGCTGGGCTGTGACGCTGAAGGCGCCGGCCGAGGGAGTCGTCCACGAGGTGGAACTGCCGGATGTCACAGTCTATGGATCGCAGGCTCAAGCCGATGCGGCGCCCGAGATTGAGGCGGTCCAAGGCGCCAGTTTTCTCAAGGAACAACAATGGCCCATTCGCATGAGGGTCCAACCGGCTGCCGTACGTTCCATTGGGGGCGAGAGCGTTCTAGCGATTCCCCGAGCGGCGCTGATTCCAGAGCACGATGAGCCCGCCGTGTTCATCCAGGTGGCGGGCGAAACCCTGCAAGAGCGCCATGTCGGGTTAGGTTCAGGGGATGCGGACTACGTCGAAGTGGTCCTCGGCGTGAATGCGGGGGAGCAGGTGGTCTGCTCGAGTATTCAGGCGGTGGAAGAGGCGCTGCACGGAGCGGCCGACGATGGGCACGGGCACACGCATGGTCCCGATGACGGGCATTCGCATGGCGACGGGCAAGCCAGCACAGACCGCATGACTCGCTTTGACCTTGCGACGGCGCCGGCTGGGCCGGGCGCGCTGGAATTCCGCGCGACCGTGACCGGTGAGGTGCGACTCAACGCCGACCGCGTGGCTCATATTGTGCCCCAGGTTTCGGGGAAGGTCCGTGAGGTCTCCAAGAACGTCGGCGACAAGGCCACCGAAGGTGAGGTCATGGCCTGGCTGGAGAGCGTGATGCTCGGGCGGGCCAAGATTGACTATCTCTCGAAGTATGCCGAACTGTCCTGTTGCGCCATGGAACTGACACGGGCGCGCGAGGTTTACGAAAACGCGACGCGTCTTCTCAACGCGCTGGAGTCATCACCTTCGCTGGAGAATCTGCGCGATACCGACTGGGGACCGATGGGCAAAGTCCGGGGCGATTTGGTCGCGGCCTATGCCGAATGGCAATACGTCCAGGTCGCGTACGACCGTGAGAAGCAGCTCTTTGAACGGAAGATCAGCAGCGCCGATGATTACCGCAAGGCTCAGAGCGCTCTGAAGAAATCGGAAGCCGTGTACAGGGCAGCGCGCGACCGGGTGACTTTTGACATTCGCCATGAGCTTCTAGAGGCGACCCGCATCCAGCGCGTGCGGGAGTTGAATGTGATCGGCGCCGAGCGGTCGCTCTACGTTCTGGGTCTCAAGGCGGCCGAGATCAAGGCCCTGCGGATGCTGGGGACCGCCCAGGTCAGTGGTGCCGGGACGGAGGCATGCGCTGATCCGAACTGCGTCGAGTGTGATCACGATCACGCCGGTACGATAAACGGCCTGTCGGACATTCCGGCCCGTGAGAACGAGCGTCTCGCCTGGTATCCGTTGATCGCGCCATTTGATGGGACGATCACTAGCAAGCATCTGTCTCTGGGCGAATCGATTAAGGATGGGGCTGATGCATTCGTTCTCGCGGATCTGTCCACGGTCTGGGTGGATTTTCGCATCCATCAGAAGGATCTGCCCGCGATCGAGCTCGGTCAGGCCATTGTCGTGCAAAGCGGTTCCAATAGCGCCGAAGGTGTGATCGAGTATCTCGCGCCGGTGGTCGATGAGGACACCCGCACGGCTTTGGCGCGGGTGACGCTGCCTAACACCGACGGGCGCTTCCGGCCCGGGACGTTCGTTAGCGGGACTATCACAATCAAGCAGGCCGAGGCGCCGGTCCTGGTCGAGAAGAATGCGATTCAGTACATCGACGACCAGCCCTGCGTTTTCGTCTACGACGGGCACGCCTTCGAGAAACGCAATGTCCTGCTGGGGCGCGCCGACGAGCGCCTCGTCGAGATCGAGGCGGGGCTCCAGCCCGGCGAGAACGTGGTGACGAGGAACGCCTTCCGCGTGAAGGCGGAAGCCGAGAAGGCCAAGACCGCTTCCAGCGGGCATGGACACATCCATTGATCGAGGGAACCCGATCGGGCATCGGCCGTTGCCATGAACGTGCCTTCACCAAACTCGGAGCGCAAGAGATATGATTGAACACGTCGTTCGATTCTCATTCAAACACAAGCTGTTGGTCATACTGCTCTTTGTCGGTGTCTGTGGCGCTGGGGTCTATGCGCTAGGGCATCTTCCCATTGATGCATTTCCCGACGTTAGCCCCAATCTCGTGCAGGTCTTTGCCGAATCCGAGGGGATGGCGGCCGAGGAGGTGGAGCAGCTCGTTACTCGCCCGGTCGAGGTGGCGATGATGGGCATCCCGGGCGTCACGAAGATCCGCTCGCTGTCGTCGCATGGACTGTCTACCGTCAATGTCTACTTCGAGGACGATGTGGACATCTACTTCGCCCACCAACAGGTGGCGGAGCGACTCAAAGTGGCCGAAGAGGGCATCCCGGAGGGGGTCAATCTGCCCCATGGGATCGAGAAGGGGCCCGTCGTCAGTGGGATGGGCAAGATCCTGGCCTACTACATCGATGGCGAAGGCTACAGCCGGACCGAACTGAGGACCTTGCAGGATTGGGTCGTCAAGCGGAACCTCCAGACCGTCCCGGGCGTGGCGCAGGTGCTCAACCAGGGGGGACACGTCCGCCAATACCAGGTGAAGATCCTGCCCGACAACCTGCTCAAGTACGATCTGACGATCGACGAGGTGGCGGACGCCATCCGCCGCAACAATCAGAACATGGGAGCCGGCCTGATCGAGCGCGGTTCGGAAGAACTGATGATACGCAGTCTCGGGCAGATCAAGACGGTCGAGGACATCGAGAGCATCGTCCTGAAGAGTCATCGGGGCAATCCGGTGTATGTCAAGGACGTCGCGCGCGTCGAGTTCGGTCAGGCGTTTCGGCGCGGTGTGGTCTCGCTCAACGGCGACCGCGAGGTTGCGATTGGCGGCGTGTACAAACTGCACGGGGCCAATTCGTTCGAGGTGATTCGGCGGGTGCGGGCCCGCATTGACGAGATCAACAAGACCTTGCCTTCGGGCGTGGCAGTGACGGTCTTCCACGATCAGGCCGCTCTGGTGATGAACAGCGTGATGACGGTCCGCAACGCGTTGGTCGTGGGGCTCATCCTCGTCTGCGTGGTGGCGTTCGTCTTTCTGGGCAATCTGCGCAACACGCTCATCATGGCTTGCTCGCTGCCGTTTTCAGTGCTGCTGGCGTTTGCCATGATGCAGCACTACGATATCCCGGGCGATCTCATCTCGTTTGGCGGGGTTGCCATCGCGCTGGGCATGATCATCGATGCGACGATCATAATGGTCGAGAAGATCCAGTCGGCGCTGCAGAATCCGGGCGACCATCACTCGACGACTGAGGTGATCATTTCGACAAGCCACGAGATCGGGCAGCCCATCTTCTTCGCCGTGGCGGTCATCGTCATCGTTTTCGTACCGATCTTCACCCTGCAGAATGTCGAGGGCAAGATGTTCCGACCGCTGGCGTTTAGCGTGACGGTGACGATGATCGGTTCGCTGCTCTACGCGCTGGTCATTGCGCCGGTCTTCTACAGTCTGTTGCACCGAGAGAAGGGCGAGGCGAAGAAACGAGCGCCCCATTCCTCGCTCTTTCATCGCCTCTATCGGCGCATTCTCGAATTCTCCCTGCATCTGGGGGCGGTCGTAATCGTCGTCGTGATCGGCCTGCTGGTGCTCGGCGCGTTGACCTTCCGCCGACTGGGCAAGGAATTCGTTCCCACCCTGCAGGAGGGCGCTGTTCAAGTCCTGGTGCACATGAATCCCAATATCTCGCTCAAGGAGATTGGGGATGTCACGATGCAGATAGAGAGGGACATTCTCGAGAGTCCTGAGGTCGAACGCGTCCTTTCGGAGATCGGGTACGGCGAGGTTGGCCCGCATGTACACCACACCAACTATGCTTGTATTACCACCATTCTGAAGCCGCGCGACCAGTGGACGTCGGGCAAGACGCAAGAGCAACTGATCGCTGAGATGGACGCGCGTCTGGCGGGTTATCCCGGCGCCTCGATTACTTTCTCCCAACCCATTCAGCACGAGGTGGACGCCTTGCTTACGGGCACCGGGACGCAGGTCGTCGCCAAGCTGTTCGGCTCGGATCTGGAGGTGCTCGAGGAGAAGGTCGCGGAGATCGAGTCGGTTCTCTCAGGGCTTAAGGGCGTTGCCGACCTGCAGACCGAGCAGTTCAGTGGGCAGACACAGGTACAGATTGCGATCGACCGGGCGGCGATCGCCCGGCATGGTCTCAATAGTCACCAGATCCAGCGCACCATTCGTGACGCCGTGGGCGGCCAGATCGTGGGGACGGTGTTCGAGCAGGAACGTAGTTTCGGGATCAACGTGCGGTTCGACAAGTCCTATCGTGAGGACATCGAGGCGATCGAGGACTTGCTGATCCGCACGCAAGCCGGGTATACGGTCCCGCTCCGCCAACTGGCGAAGGTCACGATGGTGACCGGATTGCGCCAGATGAGCCGCGAGGACACGCGACGCTTCATCTCCGTCCAGTGCAACGTGCGGGGTCGGGACGCGGGGGGCTTCGTCGAAGAGGCGCAGGTTGCGGTAGCACAGAGGGTTTCACTGCCTCCAGGCTACGTGGTCTCCTGGGGTGGGCAATTCGAACTCCACCAGGCCGCCAACCGGCGTCTGATGATCATCGTTCCCATCACACTGTTACTCGTTCTGACAATGCTCTATGGGCTCTTTAGCTCGGTTAGGAACGTGGTCCTGATCATGCTCAACATCCCGTTGTCCCTGGTGGGCGGCATCTTCGCGCTGAGTCTGGCGGGGGCGAATCTGAGCATCCCGTCGTCTATCGGATTCATTGCGCTCTTCGGGATCGCCTTGACGGACGGTTTGGTCCTGATCTCTCGCTTCGAGCACCTGCGCGAGCAAGGTCTGGCTCTGAAAGAGGCGGTTATCGTGGGCGCCCTGTCGAAGTTGCGCCCCGTCCTGATGACCACGCTGACGACCGCTCTAGGGCTCCTGCCTCTGATTCTGACCACCGGCGTCGGCTCGGAGATCCAGCGACCGCTCGCCATTGTTGTGGTGGGTGGCCTGGCCTCCTCAACCCTGCTGACCCTGATCGTCCTGCCCACCCTGTACTGGAATTGCTCTCGCCGGAGGTGATCCGCCAGGACCTTGAACGTGGGTTGCTGAACGCCTACAATCGCAGTCAGACGCACAGGATGGTTGCACCGAGAGGATGTGCACGAGAATCTAGGAGCGGGGAATGTGGATGACCCGGCGGCAGAGACAAATCGCAGGTACGTTTCTCATTCTGAGCCTGGAGACAATTGCGTTATTGGCGGGGAGCGGCTGCAGAGACAAGACTGCCTCGCACTATGATCGTGGAGTGACGCACCTGGATCGATGCGAGTATGACCAGGCTATTGAGGCGTTGACCAAGGCCATCAAGATCGATGCAGGGCACGTTGACGCTTATCTTGCTCGGGGAGTGGCCTATAGCTTCGAGGGGCAGCACGATCTGGCTATCTCAGACTGTACCAGGGCTATTGAGATCGACGGGGAATATGCCTCAGCCTTCGTAGAGCGCGGGTGGGCCCATTGGCGCAAGGGTGACTATGAGGCAACCATGGCGGATTGTGTCAAAGCCGTTGAATTGGATCCTGAGCTGAGCGAGGCATATCACGGGTTGGCCGTGGCTCACTCAGAAATGGGTGACTACAACTCCGCGATTGCGGAACTGACGAAGGCTTTGGAGCTAGACCCGACCTGTGCTGACGCCTATCATGACCGTGGATTCGTCTACATGGATCGCGGCCTTGTACTTAGGAAGGGAGACGACTATGACCGCGCCATTGAGGATTTCAATGAAGTGATCACACGCCTGCCGGATTGCGGTTCCGCCTACTGGGGGCGCGGCGAGATCTACAGTCGCCAGGGACGTTATAATCTCGCACTCGCAGACTTTGTTAAGTCGCTTGAGATCGATCCCAATGACGTGGATGCATACCAGGGCCGCGGGATCGTGTACTGCGAATTGGATCGGTATGACGAGGCCATCGCAGACCATACACGAGCGATCGAACTGGATGCTGATTGCTACGAGGCGTACGACAGCCGTGGGCTTGCCCATTTCCGCAAGGGGGATCTTGAGCGAGGCATCGCAGATTTCAGCAGGGCGATCGAAATGGACCCGAACGATGGGGCTGTCTACCTCAATCGGGCCTGGGCTTACTGTAGGAATGAAGAATATGACAAAGCCTGGAAGGATGTGCGCGAGGCTGAGCGACTCGGATTCTTGGTTCCTGAGGCACTTCTGAGGGAGTTGCGGCAGGCTGCGCGAGCGAAAGCCTGACACTCTGCGGCCGAATTTCCCTCAAAAACTTCGATTCTGCTGTGTTTTTCTGCGTTACCGGCACCAACTCGGGGGCCTTTACGGGGTAGTAGAAGAGGGTCTGGTCAGGAGTATGGGGTCATGATCGCAACGGAAGTCATCATCGCACGCCTGAAACGGTCGGTCGGCCGCCCGCTCCTGTCGAGAGCCTTAAGCTCCTTGCATAATTGGCTTTATGTCGATAGTACCGTCTTGGGTGCATGATGACGGCTATCGACTGCACGATCTCACGTGGCGCGTAGTATCCCGGTGGTGATGCGGGAAGGGGAGTTCCGGATCGCCGGAAAGCGAAGCCGCCGGAGAAAGGAGATCCACGATGCACGCAGTGAAGAAAACCTCCAGTTCGAGCCTTGCGATCCTCGCGATTGCGGCGGCTGCGGTTCTGTTGCTGGCTCTGGCCGCCCAGGCCGGGTCGTCGCGGCGCAGTTCGCGGAGCAGCAGCCGTAGCAGCCAGGCGACGCGATCGGCGCCGACTCGATCGCCTTCGCGGTCCGTCTCCCGGCCTACGCCCCAG
>JANQFY010000530.1 GCA_028277585.1 Sedimentisphaerales bacterium | reverse complement strand
GACCCCGACCTGATTCTGATCGGCGAGATTCGCGATCGCGATTCGGCGATCGTCGCGGCCCGTGCGGCTCTGTCGGGCCGGCTCGTTCTCGCGACGATTCACGCCCACGACACGGTCGGCGCCGTCGACGCGCTCCACTATCTGGGCGTGCCTTACCACATCATTGGCAGTTCACTGCGACTGATCATCGCCCAGAACCTGCTCCGGCAACTCTGCGGTGAATGCGCCCAGCCCCGTGAACTGGACGAAGCGGAGCGTGATCTGTTCAGCCGGTTTGGCCAGAAGCCGCCGGAGACGCTGCTGCACCCGGGCAGTTGCGGCCAGTGCAACTGGTACGGCTACAAGGGACGCACCGGTATTTTCGAGGTCGCCACCATCGATGACGAGGTCGCCGGGCTCATCAGTACCGGGACCCGCAACGGCGAGTTGCGCGAGTGCCTCTGCAACAAGGGCATGCGCTCGATGGCTCAGGACGGCCTGGAGAAGGCCACCCGCGGCGTCACCTCGATGGAAGAACTCTTCCGCGTTTGCGGATTCACACCCGCGGCCTCACTGCAGCAAGAGGAGAACACCCCCGAGGTGGAGATGGTCGCCAGATAGCCGACTTCTGCGTTACGGGCGATCGGATGGGCCTTCCAGGAGTGGCTTGATCACTGTCTCTCGATCCTTCAGGTCGGCGCCTTCGAGTTCTCTCGCGGCGTCCTCCAGAAGATTCGGGATCTCCAGGTGCTGAGGACACTTCTTCAGGCACTGCCCACAACGAGTGCACAGCGATGCGTAGGCAGGCTCGCCGGCGGTAATGGTCCCACAGAGCCGAATGACGTACATGGATTTCGCTTCGTCTACCTTCTCGTACAGGTGCAGATCATTGAAAATCTCCAGGCAGACGGGGATGTTCACGCCCGCCGGGCAGGGCATGCAGTAGCGACAGCCTGTGCAGCCGGCCTTCATCAGACGTCGATACTCCCTCTCGGCGCGCTGAACGAGTTGAAGCTCGGTGTCTGTGAGTGAGTCCGGATGCGCCTCTCCTGCGATCTTCACGTTTTCCTCAATGTGCGCCTCGTCGTTCATGCCGGACAGCACGACGGTCACCTCAGGGCGGTTCCACAGCCAGCGCAGCGCCCATTCAGCCGGCGTGCGCTTCGTCTCGGCCTCGTCCCAGATCGTTGCGACCGCGGCCGGGGCGGGCCCGCCGAGCTTGCCCCCGCGCAGAGGCTCCATGACGATGACGCCCAGTCCTTTGCCGGCGGCGTACTCCAGGCCCTTCGTCCCCGCCTGGTTCTCCTCGTCCAGATAGTTGTACTGGATCTGGCAGAACTGCCAAGGATAGGCGTCGACGATCCGGGTGAAGTCTTCCGAGTCGCCATGGAAAGAGAAGCCCGCGTTGATAATACGTCCATCCGCCTTGGCTTTGTCGAGGAAGTTGAGGATTCCCAGGTCGACAACCCTGTCCCACAACTCGCCCACCAGGCAGTGGACCAGGTAGTAATCGATGCGATCGGTGTTGAGCTTCTCCAGTTGAGCGTTGAGGAACACGTCCATTTCCTCACGACTGCCGACCATCCAGGCCGGGAGCTTGGTGGCCAGCTTGACCTTCTCGCGGTAGCCATCGGCCAGGGCGCGGCCCACGAAGGGTTCACTCTGACCCGCATGGTAGGGCCAGGCGGTGTCGATGTAATTGACCCCTTGATCGATCGCGCTGCGGACCTGACGCATCGCCCGCTCCTCGTCGATCGCGCTGTCCTTCTCGGGCAGACGCATGCATCCGAAACCGAGCAGGGAAAGCTCGTCTCCATTACTCGGCATCTCTCTGTAAAGCATATTCTCTCCTGCGGTGCTCTCTCTGTTCATCAATGCGGGGAGTGTAACGAGTGCGATCACCCCATCGGTCGCCTCAAAGGCGGCTCTTATGGTCTCGATGAAACGGCCGATTGTCAAGTCTGTACGGGCCCTGGCGGGCTGGATCCAGGGTCCGCAGAGGCTTCGGCACGGGCCTTTTCGGCTTGGACCCCAGTGACAGTTGTGCTACACTACGGCCTGACGCGACTGATACGGGGCGTCCGATTTTTGGGAGACGGAGAATGGATCCACAGCAATTCGAGCCGATGTCGATCGGGAGAATCCTCGACAGGACGTTCACGATCTATCGGAACAATTTCGTACGTTTCATCACCATCGTGGCGCTGATCCAGGTGCCCATCGCACTGCTCAGCCTGCTGTCAGTTTCGCTCATCAGTGGCGGCGTCTACGAAGAGACCGGCGAGAGTTCCGAGTTCGTGGTGTCCCAGGAGACGATCGGGCCCGAACCTCAATTCGAAACCGTTGACGGGCCGGCCGCCAGTCCCGTTGCCATCATGTGCACCGCGGTATTGGCCGGTTTCCTGGTCTTCCTGGGCAACATGCTCGCCCAGGCGGCTCTGACCAAGAGCGTCTCGGAGTCCTACCTGAACCGGGAGATTACGGTAGGGCAGGCGTATCGCTTCGTCCTGCCCAAGGCGCTGATTCTGATCGGGGCGAGTCTGCTGGTTGGCCTGGTGGTTGGGGTCGGGTTCCTGCTGCTGGTTGTACCGGGGGTGATCTTCAGTCTCTGGTTCTACCTGACCGTCCCGTGCATCGTCGTGGAGGATTGCGGCGTCACGGCCGGCATGTCGCGCAGCCGGGCTTTGGTCTCGGGCAATCTCGGAAAGGTCTTCTTGGTGGGATTGCTGGTCGGGCTGATCTCGTTCGCTATCAGCATGCCGTTCAGCATGATCGCCCAGTTCGGGGCGATGTTCCTGTGGCGCGACGACCCGATGACGACCATGGTGGTCAGTCAGTTCATCAATATCATCCCCCAGATCATAGCGATGCCCATCAGCGCGTCGGCCTTCATCCTGCTCTACTACGACCTGAGGATTCGCAAGGAAGGATTCGATCTGGAGATGCTTGCCCAGAGCATGTCGGGCCAGGGGAATGCCGGTGATGTTGCGCCATCGTACTAGGCTGATGTTCAGCGGCCGTCTGCGCCTGGTGTTGATCGGTCTTGTGCTGTCGATGCCGGGCCCAGGACGCGTGTGGGCCGAAGGGGGGCGATCGGTTGCGGCGGACACGTACCAGCGTCCCGACGCGCAGACGATCGCAAGCCTGGCTGATGAGATCGCTTCGAATCCTCAGTTCAGGCCCCGTACGACGTTTGCCCAGTGGTTGAAGGGAAAGCTGGGCAGGTGGAATAGATCCAGATTGAAGCTGCCCGAGGGGACCGGTGACATCATCATGTTCGTGCTCATGCTCTGGTGCATCCTCGCGCTGTTGGCCATTCTGGCTCACCTGGGTTGGACGATCTGGCTCCTGACGCGCTCGGGCGGGGGGCGATCCGCTCGTGGTTCCGACCGCGATCTGCCCGCCGATGAGATCACTTCATCCGATCGACTGTGGGAGCGATCGCGCGAACTGGCCGGGGCCGGCGCGTTTCGCGATGCGATCGGCGTCGTGCTGTTGGCGTTGCTTCGTCAACTGGAGGCGCTGGAGGTCGTCAGCTTCCACAAGAGCAAGACGAACGGGGAATACGTGAGGGAGTATCCCTCCAACCTGCCCGGACGCGGCGCGTTCCAGGATTTTGTCAGCGTTTTCGAACGCACCATCTACGGCGGTCTTCCCGTCGCCCGCCCGACGTACGAGACGATGGTGTCCACGGCTCAGCGGATCATTGACGATGCCGGCCAAAACTCACAGATCTGAATACACCATCCTGGCTGTGCTGGGCCTGGTGACAGTGCTTGTCCTCCTGGCGATGGTCGGGCAAGGCTGGCTGCGCGAGGAGCACTCGGCGCGCGGCGGCGTGCGGACGTCGCGCTCCACCAATGTGGACGCCACCCTGATCTGCTACACGCTCCTGGAGCGACTGGGCTTTGCCGTCGAGCAGTCTGACACCATGTTCAGTGCCGAGCAGCATGGCGAGACGGGCGTCGTGGTTTCGCTTGATCCGCTGGTCCCCTTCGGTACCGGTGAGTTGTCCGAGCTTTCCGACTGGCTGTTTCAGGGCGGGGTGCTTGTCACGACGGACTTGCCGCGCGGCCTGGGGTCCGCCCTGGACCGTCTGGAAGAGGACTGGCCCTCGCATGAGCCCTTCATTTCTGTCTCTCAGGAACGCCGTTGGAACCAGAAGGGGCCCACCGAGATACCGACCGATGCGCAGTCATTGCCTCTGGCGCGCGACGTCTCAAGCGTCAACCTGCTCGGGGCCGGCGTGCTCGAGCCCGAATGGTTCGAGCACGACTATCCCGCGCTGCTGACGAGCCTCTTCAAGGATGAGCGCGGCTCGCGCATCGCCCAGCGGGCGGTGGGGCGCGGCCGGCTGATCCTTCTGTCCAACAGTTCCTTCATGGCCAATGGTCTGATCACGCGTCAAGACAATGCGATCCTGGCGGTCAATCTGATCTCCTACGCCGTCGCGCAGGCTCGGAGCGAGAAGGTTGTCTTCGACGAGTATCACTTTGGTTACGGCGGTCGCAGCGGTGGTTTCCGCATCCTGGGCGGCATGCTCCTGACCACGAGCGCAGGCTGGTCCGTGCTCAGTCTGACCGCCGCAGGTATCCTGTTTCTGATCTACAAAGGGCGCCAGTTCGGTCCCCGGCGTGGTCTGGAAAAGGAGCGGCGGCGTTCGAAGACCGAGTACGTCTTCGCGGTCGGAGCAACGTTCCGATCCGCCGGCGCCCACCGTCTGACGTTCGCCCTGATCAACACCTGGTTTCGCCGACGTGCCGCCCACGCCGTTGGCATGGTTCCCAGCGCGTCGAACGAAGCGATCGCCGGTGGATTGGCTCGCCTGGGCTCGCTTGACTCGGCCGAATGCCGACGCACACTCGATGAATGTGATCGCCTCGCGGCGCAATCCAAGATATCCGAACGCCAGCTTCGCCTGGGGGTGGGGCAACTCGTACGCATTGAAAGGGAGGTTTTGCATGGATCTGGCAACGGCCAACGCGCTAGCCGATAGCATTGTGCAGGAACTGGGCAAGGTCCTGGTGGGCCAGCAGGCCGTCATCGAGGACGCGGTCGTTGCCCTGTTGGCCGGCGGACATGCCCTGCTTGAAGGGGTCCCGGGGACCGGCAAGACGCTACTGGGGCGCACCCTGGCCTACATCACCGGCGTTTCGTTCAAGCGCATTCAGTTCACGCCCGATCTGATGCCCTCGGACATCATCGGTGTCGACGTGTACGATACGACAACGAAGCAATTCGATTTCCGGCCCGGGCCGTTGTTCAGTGACATCATCCTGGCCGATGAGATCAACCGCGCGCCGGCCAAGACCCAGTCCGCGTTGCTGGAGGCGATGCAGGAGCGGCAGGCGACTGTGGATGGCAAGCCCTATCCGCTGTCGACGGTCTTCAGTGTATTCGCCACCCAGAACCCAGTGGAGTTTGAAGGGACGTATCCCTTGCCGGAGGCCCAGGTGGATCGGTTCATGCTCAAGATCCTCGTCGACTATCCTGACGAGGCGGCGGAACTGCGCATTCTGGACCATGTGGAAACCGGGTTCGAACCGCTTGGTCTCGAGCGGGCCGGTTTGAACCAGGTTCTCGATCGCGACAAACTGGCCGAGCTGCGCCAGACGACGCGAAGCGTCCACGCCGAAGAGATGGTCAGACAGTATGTCACGCGGGTGATTCGCGCGACGCGGAGCCGGCCCCAGATCGCTCTGGGCGCCAGCCCCCGCGCGGGTGTCATGCTCTTGCTGGCCGCCAAGGCCAAGGCGCTGCTGGCCGGACGCGATTATGTGAGTCCGGATGACGTCAAAGCCATCGCTCCGGCGGTACTCAGGCATCGCATTCTGCTCTTGCCCGAGGCTGAAGTGGAGGGACTGGCTCCCGACGATTGTCTCAAGGAGATCCTCACCGCGACGGAGGTGCCCAGGTAGAGTATGCTTCCTTCCCCAAGACTCATCATTCTGACACTGGCGGCCGCACCGCTCTTCTTGGCCGGCACGCTCTATGAGCCCGCCATGGCGCTGGGGGTCGTCTATGTCTTGGTCTTAGCAGCTCTCGTCACGCTGGACGCGCTGCTCCTGCCGCGTGTTCGGCATCTCAATATCCAGCGGCATCTTCCCGAGCGGCTGTCCGTTGGGCATCCGACGCCGATGACGTTAGACGTTCAGAACCGGATGCGGCGCAGTGCGCAGATCCAGTTGGCCGAAGACTGCCCGCCGGAGATGGAGGTGTCCCCCGGACTGTGTGAAGCGATGCTTCGGGGCGGAGAGACCGTTCGATTCGCATGTCGGTTGACGGTCCGGCAGCGCGGGGCGCACCGCCTGGGGCCTGTCTTCGTGCGCATCTTGCCGGCCGGCGGATTGCTGTACCGTCAGTTCACGATGGATCTGGAGGCTGAGGTTCAGGTGTTCCCGAATCTTGTGAACGTGCGCAAGAGCGAGTTGCTGGCGCGACGCGGCGCCAGCGCCGAGCAGGGCTTGGCCCGACTGCGACAGATCGGGCAAGGCTCTGAATTCGAGAGTCTGCGCCCTTACATCCGCGGCGACGAGATGTCGCGCATCGAATGGAAAGCCACCGCCCGGCGCGGGACGCTGATTGTGAAGAACTACGAGCCGGAGCGCCAGCAGAGTATCCTCGTGGCGATCGACGTGGGACGCGCCACGGCCGGGGAGTTTCAGGGGCTCAGCCGGGTGGACTATCTGGTCAACGCGACACTCATGTTGGCTTTCGTCGCGCTGCGTCAGCGCGATCAGTTCAGCCTCCTGGCATTCAGCGATAAGATCGAAAGCTACCTGCCTCCGATCAGCGGGATCAAGAACCTCGAACAAGTGGCTCGCGCCTTGTACCAGCTTCAGCCGCGTCTGGTCGAGTCAGACTACGGGGCGGCCTGTCGTTTCCTGGGGCTAAAGAATCGCAAGCGCAGCTTGCTGTGCATGATGACCGACATCATCGATCGCCAGGCCAGTGATATCCTGATCGCCTACATGGCGCGGTTCGCCTGCTATCACCTGCCGTTGGCGGTGACTCTGTCGAATACCGACCTCCAGCACCTGGCGCATCAGCCGCTCGGTGGCTGCGATGATCTGCACAGCAAGGCGGTGGCGTGCGACATTCTCTCTGCCCGCGAGGAAGCCCTGGTTTCCATGCGGCGCAAGGGTGTTTCCGTGCTGGATGTCCCGCCGAATCGCCTCACGCCGGAACTGATCAACCGCTACACGCTGATCAAGTCGACCCGCCGGCTGTAGGCTGCCCGCTCACTTTCGGTTCTGCGCCTACGACGAGCAGATAGGTGATCACGAGCGCCGCTACCGTGATTCCCAGGATGATTTTGATGATACCCGGAATATAAGCGGGCGTGATGAAGCCCTCGATCAATCCGGCGATGATGAACATCGGGACCGTTCCCAGGACCAGCAAGACCGCGTCACGAGCGCCCGAGCGCAGGGAGGCCGATCGCGTCAGGCTCCCCGGAATCGCCAGAGACAGCCCCAGACGCAACCCGGCCGCGGCTGCGACCAGGATGGCGAAGATCTCCAACACGCCGTGAGGGGCGATGAACGACCAGAAGGGGTAGCTCAGACCATGATTGGCGAAATGGGCGGCGAACGCGCCGAGCATCATCGCGTTGGCGAGCACGACATAGCATGTTCCCACACCGGCCGTGATTCCCAGGGCGAAGGCGTGCAGCGCGACCGAGATGTTGTTGCTGATGATCCCAGCCGCCATGGGCGGTTTCGGGATCTGTCGGAATCTCTCGCTGACATCTTCACTGGTCACTTCCGGCCCGCTGTCGCCGACGTCGAGTCCGTGGGGGACGAAGACGTAGGCGTTCGCCGGCGCCAATCGCGTGGCGACATACGCGCCCATCAGGCTCACCGCGAAGATGGCGGTCGCCAGCGCCATATAGGGCCAGAGACGACGGAAGAGACGCGGATAGTCGCGACGAAAGAAGCCCCAAACCGCCGGCAGAAGCGGCTTGGACTTACGTCGGTAGAGCAAGCCATGTGCGGCGATCGCCAACTGATTCAGACGCTGCTGGATGAGAGGATCGATCTTGTACATCCGGGCGCGGGCGACGTCGACGGCCACCGTTGGGTACAGCCGTGTCAACTCGCGGAGTTCGTCTTCCGTCAAGTTCCCGAGCTTTCCCTGGGTCGCCTTCGTGACGATCGCCTCGAGTCGGTCCCACGTCGTTCGTCTGCTCTCCAGAAAACGCGCCGGTGTCATGCCTGCTCCTCCGTGGTCGTCTCTCCCGATGGCACGGTCGAATCGGTTCCCCGGGCCTGTCTCATCAGTTCGTCCAGGTGCTTCTCGAGCGTCGCCAAAGATTGATTCTCCGGCACGGTTCCCATACGCTCCAGAATCGGTCCGATCAGATTGGGAAGCAATCGCTTACGCGCGTCCAGATCGAGTTCGTGACGTCGAAGCCAGTAGTTCTGGAGCAGGCGGTACTCCTCAGGTTTGATACCCGTCGACGCCAGGTGCGGCGCTGCCGGCGCTACGCTGTCGTACAGCTTCTGCTTCTTGTCGTACTGGGCGGCGTAGTCCTGTATCTCTTCCGATATGACGACCGTCCCGGCGGCGAGATCGCCCAGCCTCTGGATCTTCCTCGTGACGAACATGGAGACCCCGGCGACCGCATAGCCGCCCTGCATGTCGACGACGCGCAGCAGATTGCGGACAACAATGGCGTCCAGAGCCACGGCCGCTCCTTCCTGTTGGACGACACGGATCTTCAGACATCGCTTGCCGGGTGTCTGGCCGTTGAGCCATGCTTCGAATAGCACGAAGTAACCCCAATAGATGAGGAAGGCGACCAGAATCAGCACCGCGAAAAGGACCATGCCGGCCGTGTCCGCCAGGTTGGCGTCGAGACCGGTAGAGAGCAGGCCCAGCGATAGAAGGATCACGAAGAGAATCAGGTACATCAGGGCGATTATCAGGCTATCCAGCAGGCCCGCCAGGAAGCGGGAGCCGATGCCGGCGAGACGCCTTTGGAGCCCCACATTCTCAGGCGTTTCAATGATGTCAAAGTCCTGCATGGTCTTCCCTCGGCCGACAGTGAAATACAATTGTTCATTATAGCGAGAAAGCTCACTGAAGCAAGCGGCTCTCGGCATGTGCGCGATGCTCAAATGCCTGTCTCGCTGTGATTTACGGATCACATGGGGGCTGCTTGAGGCGATTCGCCGATGGTTCCAATCGTTCCCTGAAAGTGTTCGGTTCTGCGGGGGCGGCGCTCGGAAACGGACGCGATTGCCAGACTTGCGCCGTCTGCGGAAGGACGCGAGATGGGATCTGAACCGCCAAAACGTGTGATGGGGCCGCACGCATCGACTCAGGTCTAGAACTGGTATACACTTTGCTAACAAGCAAATGGGTCCGGCGTCTCCTGGTGGTGGTCTGAGTGTGGGGCGAAACCAGGGCCTCTTATCAAGTTGAACTGGGCAATCTGCCCGTGTGGACATATAATCGCTCCTGTCTTCTGGAGCAAAGAAGAGAAGTCGCTACGGTGTGCCTGTTGGCGACGGGGAACAACGGAACCTAGTAGGCTTATGACCGATTCCAATCTATCTACCGCCGTGCGGATTCTCATTGCGGACGATCAGCCCGATGTGCTGAGCGCCCTTCGCTTGCTCTTGAAGCCCGATGGCTACGCCGTCCACAGCGCCTCGTCGGCGCCGGGGGTGCTCGACGCCGTGATGAACCACGATCTCGATGTGGTTCTCATGGATCTAAACTATGTGCGGGGCAACACTTCCGGGCGCGAAGGTCTGGATCTGCTCTCTGAGATTCGTCGCTATGACAGCACGTTGCCTGTGGTGGTGATGACGGCTTGGAGCAGTGTGGAACTGGCCGTCGAGGCGATGCACCGCGGCGCCCGCGATTTCGTCCCCAAGCCCTGGAAGAACGAGCGACTCCTTGCGATCCTGCGCACCCAGGCGGAACTGAGTCGGGCGCTGCGCAAGCAGAGGCAATTGGAGCAGGAGAACCTGATTCTACGGTCTGAAGCCCCGACGCTTATCGCGGAATCCCGGGCGATGCAACCCGTTCTGGACGCCATTGCCCGCGTAGGCCCTTCGGACGCCAATGTGCTGATCACCGGCCCGAACGGCAGTGGCAAAGGCGTCGTGGCCCAGACCCTGCACGCGGCGTCGAATCGCCAGAGCCAGGCGATGGTCACCGTCAATACAGCCAGCATTCCTGAAACCGTGTTCGAAAGTGAGCTTTTCGGCCACGTGGCGGGCGCCTTCACCGACGCCAAGGCCGATCGCATGGGGCGATTCAAGCTCGCGGACCGCGGGACGCTGTTCCTCGATGAAATTGCCACTATTCCGACCAATTTGCAGGCAAAGCTGCTCCGTGTTCTGGAGAACGGTGAGTTCGAAGCCGTCGGGTCCTCTCGGACCAATCAGGTCGATGTTAGGGTCTTTTCGGCGACCAACGCCGATCTGGACGCAGAGATTGCCGAAGCGCGATTCCGTCAGGATCTGCTGTATCGCCTCAACACGGTGACGATCCGCATTCCGCCGTTGTGCGAGCGAAGCGAGGATGTGCCCCTGCTGGCGACGCACTTCCTGGGGCGTCACGTGGCGAA
>JANQFY010000505.1 GCA_028277585.1 Sedimentisphaerales bacterium | reverse complement strand
CGATAGAAGCCGGGCAAGAGGCTCGCCTGTTCCAGGCCCAGGTCGCCCGTCGTGCGCCAGCAGTGGCCTCCAACGGCGCCGCCCCAAGTCCAGACGTCCGCCATGCCGTATTGACAGAGGTTCAGGAGAATGTCCCGGCTTGACTTCTTCAGTATATCGCCCATCTTCTGGTAGGGCCTTTGCATGTGCTCCAACTCGACTCCGCCGGCAACCTGGCTGTAGGAACACCAGTCGTACTTGAGGAAATCGAAGCCCCACTCGGCGAACTGCTTCGCATCGATCTCCTCGTGGTCGTAGCTGCCCACGTATCCAGCGCAGGTCCAGGGCCCGGGGGACGTGTAAAGCCCCGCCTTGAGCCCTTTGCCGTGAATATAGTCGACCATGCCCTCGATATCGGGGAACTTGGCGTTGGTCAGGATCGCCCCTCGGGCGCCGCGATAGGGCTCGTTGCCCCGTTTCTTCATCCAGCAATCATCGATGTTGACGTATTGGTAGCCGAAATCGACCATCCCCGAATCGATCATGGCGTCTGCGGCGCTGCGCAGGTGCTGTTCGGTGACGTGGTAGTAGTGGATATACCAACTGTTCCAGCCCATTGGCGGCGTCAGCGCCAAGGTATCCCCAACCACGATGGCGAACGGTCGGGCGTCCGCACCGTGAGGATTACGCGCTGCAAGTGTCACGGCATGTGTTCCGGGTGCTGCGGGGGCTATGCCCGTAATGATACCGGTGGCCTCGTCCAGGGCGAGCGAGCTCGGCAGTTTGTCTGCGGTGAAGGTGATCGGTCTCTGTCCTGTACAGGGAATGCGGTAGAGAAAGGGTCGGCCTGGACGACAGCCATAGACCTTGGGCCCGTTGATGTGGGGCTTGGGGCCGGGCATTGGGGTCAGGATGATCCTCTCTTCTTCGGGGGGATCAGGGGGGGCGATGGCTTTCGGCGCCTCTCCGGCGACGATGAACTGCGCCTCGGCCCAGTTGGCGTGGTCGAAGTCACTGCCGTCGCCGCCTGAGGTGACCATCAGAATGGCGTGTTGAACGCCTGTTAGGGGCACATCGACGCGTTTGGCGGTCTCCCCGCCCTTCATCAGCCCACTGTCGAAGAGACGCTTGCCGTCAGCGTAAACCTTGAAGCGAATCGTGCCAAGCGGGCCTGTGGCAGCGTCGACCCCGACGTAAGCCTGGAACCGCTGTGTCTTGCCGTCCAGTCGAACGTGAAGGATCGACTCGGCGTGGGTCGAGACGCCTTTCGCGAAGCCGCGCCTGCCAATCGAGATGGTCTGACCCGCAACGCTCTTATCAACTTGGGGCTTACCCCATCCGGCGGACATCTTCGTCAGATCCAGCGCCCCCAGCGGCACGACTGCCGCCGAGGCGCTCAATCCTATCGACAGCACGAGTATCCAGGATACCGTCAAGAACCTTCGACCATTTTCAACCATCCCTGTCGCTCCAATTCCCTTTTCGACATCGGCACGTCACGTGACACCGGACACGCACGAACTGATAGTAACGACAATGGCGGTAGGAATCAATTCGCCGCCGCCGTCAATCCTGTGTCAGACGAGTGGTTAGCGTCTGGTAGTCGATCTTCCCTGTGCCGAGCAAAGGCAGGCTGTCGCTGTGAATGACCCGGCGGATGTTGTGCAGTCCCGAGAAGCCGGCTTCACGCAGGACCTGGTTGGCGGCTTCGCGGGTGATGTCGTTCGTGCAATACAGGACGATATCAGGATTCTCATCGGTGGGAGTCGCCGAAACGGCCAGGGCGGGGCCGTCGTCGTCCGGATTGGCGAAATGCTGCGCGAGGACGGACTCGATGGCTGGAAGCGAGACCATCTCGCCACCCCGTTTGATGAAGCGCTTCAGACGGCCGCTGAAGGTTAGGATGCCCTCGGCGTCCTCAACAACCAGATCGCCTGTGCGGTACCAGCGCTGGCCCTCGACTTCGACAAAGGGTGAGGCGCCTTGCGAATTGAGGTAGCCGGCGAAGACGCTATCGCCGCGGACCAGCAGCAAACCCTCCTGGCCCGACGAAAGACGCCGGGATGATTCGGGATCGACGATGATATGCTCGAGCGATGTCATGACCCTGCCAATGGTGCCGTGACGGGGATCGTCTTCATGGTTCACCGAAATGACCGGCGAACACTCCGTGACGCCGTATCCTTCCAACACCTTGGTGTTCGGGCACCGGTTCGCCAGCGTCGCGTAGATGTGGGCGGGGCACTTCTCAGCTCCCGAGACGACCAGGCGGAGGCTCTTCAGTTGCGTGTCCGATGAGGCGCGCAGAATGCCGTTCAGGAACGTGGGCGTTCCGATCAGGATCGCGAGTTGGTAGGTTTCGATCAGTTCACCCAACAGACCGCCGTGGGTGGGGTTGGGATAATACACGACCCGTGCGCCCAACGTGAGGGGCAGGACCATGGAGACGGTCAGGCCGAAAGAGTGGAAGGGGGGCAGAATCCCCAGAAAGCTGTCGGTTCGGCGCAGCGTGAAGCAGTCGTAGGCGTCGGCGACATTAGTGAGGATGTTGCGATGGGTTAGCGGCACCGCTTTGGGCACACTCTCAGAGCCGCTGGTGAACAGGACGACGGCTGTCTCAGAGGGCTTTACCTCAGACAGTTGCGACCACGAAGTCCGCGATTGGACCAGGGCTTTCAACTTCTCGAACGGGGTGATTCGGTTGCGCAGCGTCTCGAATGTCAGGAATCGCTCTCTCAGATCATCGAGTTCGACGCCCTGGGCGGCCAGGCGGGTCAGCAATCCCTGGGCGGTGACGATATGCTCGACCGAAAGCGAGTCCAAGGCATGTCTGAGATGACGCCGGCCCAGGGTCCAGTTGACCATGACGGGGGTCTTGCCGGCGAAAAGGGCCGCCAGGTAGGCGATGCAGACGCCCACCGAGGCGGGCAGCATGATTCCCAGATACTCGCCGGGCAGTTGGGCGAAGTGACGGCGCAGAATCAGGATGGCCAGTACCATGTCGCGATAGGTCTTGATCCCGGAGAGTCGGTCCGCGACGATGACCTTATCCGGCTGGCGACGAGCCTGGTGCAGGAAGGCGCTGGTGATCGTCATACCGGCCAGGTTCTCGGGGCGCGACGGTTTCGGGGCGGCCTGGAACCACTTTCGACCGACTCGGTGTCCACTTGCTTCGCCTGCTGAGACGGCCTGCCCGGAAGCGGCCAGGAGGACGTCCTCGACGCGGCGGAGCGAATCTGCATCGATCTGGGAGTATCCATACTCGCTTTCCAGCCAGGTGATCAGATCGACGACGGCCAGCGAATCCATCCCCAGGTCACGCACGAGAGACATGTCCTCTCTTATCGGGGTGACATCGCTGATGTCCTGCAGATGGCTGAGAACCTGCCGGCGCACACTGGGAGAGATTTGAGAGGATGCGTCCCGGACGGCGCCCCGCTGCGGTTCCGGGCGAATCTGGATACCACCGCGCTCCCACCGCGTGTAGGGAACGTAGGTATTGCGTTCGATGGTTTGATTGTAGAAAGTCTCCAGGTAGGCGTTGATCTCGCGGCGCCCTGCCTGGCGGGGCATGTCGACCGGTTCGACCAACTCGATATCGACGTTTCGTCGCGGCGTGAAGAATAAGCCGTTGAGCAGCAAAGCTCGCAGTCCCTTGCGCAGGGTCGGCATGACCAGTGGCGCTCGGCCGTAGGCCCAACTGAACCGACTGCCCCACAGGCCGCGCGTGCGCACCAGAACGATTCGCACGTCCGGATGCGCCTTCAGTATTCGTTCTACGGCGCTATTGGCCCCGATCTGTTCGGAGTTCTGTCGGTAGATTCGCCCGGCAGGGTAGAGGACCAGATTGTCCCCCTGACGCAGCGCATCCGTGCACTGTTCGATCGTAGCGCGCACCTGGGCGGCGGACTGAGCCCCCATGACGCCCAGGTCCGGGATGGTCAGGGCGTTGATCCGGCGGGCCAGCGTCCCGATGAGGAACCGGTTCACCTGCGATTCGTCCGCCAATGCGCGAACCTTGAATGAAGGATACAGGTGCGCCGCCAGGATGATGGGCTCGATGAGCGCCGGGTGGTTCGGCAGGAAGAGAATACCCGAGCTTCCACCCTCGCGGATCGCACTCAGCCCTTTGATTCGCACGCGGTACCGCAGTCGGATCAGGATTCGAATGAGCCAGGCGAGGAGGCGGTTGAGCATCATGCGGTTCCCTCCTCCTGGGCCGTGTCCTGAGGGCGAACGAAGCAGAACAGGATTCCTCCGATGATGAACAGCAGGGCGACCGATACGATGCTGGCCCTGGTCCCCAAATCACTGTCGCCGCTCATTCTGCTCACGAGCAGGCCGACCGAACCCATCAGGAAGGGGCCCAGCACAGCCGCGAACTTGCCCAGCATGTTGTAGAATCCGAAATACTCGGCGGACTCCTCTATAGGGATCAGCGTGGCGTAATACGATCGGCTCAGGGCCTGGATGCCGCCCTGGACGAGCCCAATGGCGACCGCCAGCAGGTAGAACTCCCGTTCGTTCCGCATGAACGCGCCCCCGATGGTGATAGCGATGTAGATAGCAATCGCCAGGAAGATGCCTCGCTTGGCGCCGATCCGGTTGCCCAGATAGCCATACGCCAGAGCGGCGGGGAAGCCCACGAACTGGACGATCAGCAGCGCCGTGATCAAATCGGTCGACTTGAATCCCAGTGACAACCCGCAATCGACCGCCATACGGACGATCGTATCGACGCCGTCGATGTAGAACCAGTAGGCCAACAGAAACAGCAGAATCGTTCGATTCCTGCGGATTCGTTTGAACGTGTTCCTGACCTGGGCGAGCCCGGCCGCAATGGCTCTGAAGCCGGATTCGTGTTGCGGGGCAGGCGGTTCGCTCACGAACAGGATCAGGGGAATGGTGAAGACCGCCCACCAGAGACCCACCGTCAGGAAGGAGAAACGCACCGCCGCGCTGGCGTCGGCGAAGCCGAAGGTCTCAGGTTTCAGGGTCATCCAGATGTTCACGGCGAAGAGCGCTCCGCCGCCCAGGTAGCCCAGGGAATAGCCCAGGGCCGAGACGACATTCATCTTCTTCTCGGAGGCGACGCCCGTGATCAGAGCGTCATAGAAAACGTTGCCACCGGAGTAGCCAATGGTGGCGACCACGTACAGCGCCGCTGCGATCTGCCAGTAGCCTTGAGCGACCAGGCTCAGGCCGCAACTCATCACGGCGCCCAGAAAGGCGAAGAACACCAGAAACCTCTTCTTGCTCGTGCCGCGATCGGCGATGGCGCCAAGGATGGGAGCTGAGAGGGCGACAATCAGACCGGCGATGGAGTTGGCGGCGCCCAGGCGGGCCGTGCTGGCGTTGACGTCGGCGCCGGCGCTCCAGAACTCCTTGAAGAAGAGGGGGAAGAAGCCGGCCATAACGGTCGTTGCGAAGGCCGAGTTGGCCCAATCATACAGGGCCCAACTCACGATTGTCTTGCGGTTGTCCAGTTTCATTCGGTTCGGTCCTTACCAGCCGAGGGCATTGTAAGGATCGAAATGCATCTTGGCAACCAGACGGAAGAAGGGCACAGCGGCCGAAGGTCACTGCACTCCCCACTTGTTTGTCCTTAGGCTCTCTTTCGGCTTCCGGGTGTGAGACGAAAAAAGCCTGTGCCCTCTGATTCAGGGCACAGGCTCAAGCTACGGACTCAATCCTCACGAGATCCTCAGAGGATCCCGTCGGCTAACGACTACTGACCGATCAACTCGATCTCCGCGATCTGCATGAGCGTCTGATCGGCGCCGCGGAGCGTCGGGAACACGATCTGATAGTGCGTATAGGCCGCATCGTTGTTGAACGTGATTATCGTGTCGGTCTTCGTGCGGCGGGGCCAATCGGCCTCACCGGCGAAGTCGACGATGTCGCCAGTGGCGATTACCGTGTACGGCCCATCGATCCCTGCGTTCGAACCGGACAGCTCGAACGTGATCGGGTCACGGGTCGGTACGTCGTTGGCCGTGGTGAACGTCACACCCGTAACGACGGTCGAGCCGGCCGCCGGGGTGATCTGAATGCCGGTCGCCATCGCGCCGCCCTTGCGGTGCAGGTACTTGGTGGTGACGTCGTCGTCGACCGCGAGACCCGGATGCTCGCCCGCGGGCCAATCGTCGTCGTTCGGGACGCCCTGGACGACATCATCCGGACCGGTGATGTCCGCGTTCTTGTGATACGCAAGGACCTCAGGGTACAGCCGGATGTCGTCGATGTATACGACGCCCTTGACCCCGGCGCCCTCGATTCCGATGATCAGCGACGTAACGTTGCTCACGTTGCCCGCCGTCGCCAGGTCGATGCTCCAGAGGTTCCAGGTCGCCTTGGTCAGGTTGACCGCGCTGCCGTCATACGGAATCTTCGTGCCGTTGATCTTGACGTACAGTTGACCGCCCGTGTTGTCGGTCGC
>JANQFY010000476.1 GCA_028277585.1 Sedimentisphaerales bacterium | reverse complement strand
ACTGGGCGAGGTTGGATAAGCCCGCCATGACCAGGACGAGCAGGAGGAGATACCACCAACTCTTGCGCGCCTCGATCATACTGCCCAGATCGCGCAGCCAAAGCATGTTGAAGAGAATGTGCATGATGCCGAAGTGCAGGAACATGGGGGTGAAGATTCGCCAGACCTGGCCCTGACGGATTTCCGGCAGGCCGTCGTCCCACACTAAGTAGTTGCCTTCCTCTCGGTATTCGGTGATGGACAGCCGGGCGGTTGGTCCAATTTCCTTGCCCAACCTGGTGACAAGGGCCGCGCCTACGCTGATGACGATCAGCGTCATGGTCAGGACCCCGAAAGAGACGGACGGCTTGTAGAACATCGTTCGACCATCGACGATCCGACCTCGCTTGGGGATCGCCTGCTTCCGATCATGGCGTCTCTGTTTGGCCCCGGCCTGAGCTGTCTCGAGGAACTGCGGGGCGTCGGGAGTCTCAGAGAACGTCTGGAGCAGGGCCGCGGCCTGCCCGATTTGGTCCTCGTCCAGCACCCAGATCTCGTAGGAACCGCGCGCGTTCTCGTCGATCTGGCTTTCGATCCCTTCCCCATAGAGAAGGTCTTCAAAGCGCTGCGCTTGTTCCTGGTCTTCGAGTGTGCCGATCAACCGCATATCATTCTACCTTCTTCTCGTTGCCTGGGAACCCGCATCGCTTAGCGTGCGTCTCTGTCGCGCTCTTGGTGAACTGGAGCCAGATTCCGTAGTTGACGGCCTGGGGGTTCCCGGCGTGAGGCCGATGAATCGTGTAATCCGTGATGCCCAGAGTTGCCATGATCCTGCGAAGCCGCTGTTCGGTCTCAGCTACGTCGTACTTGGGGCCGCTGCCGTGGCGGCGCCGAAGTGTACGCGCTTCTTCTAAGGGCATGCTGGCGGGCAGGCCCCGGCCGATATAGGCTGTGCCGCCCGGCTTGAGGACGCGATAGACTTCAGCGAATGCCTTTTCGTGATCGCCCCAGAACTGAAACGAACCGCGGGAGACAATCACGTCGGCGTAGTGGTCACGGAAGGGCAGCCGCTGCGCGTCGGCCCGAATGGCGCTGACACGCCCGCTGAAGCCGGCGGTCTCGGCGCGGGCGAGGAAGTACGGGAAGAAGTGGGGGTTGATATCGGCATTGACCCAGTGCAGCTTGCTCCGGCGACACAGTTCGACGATCAGCGTTCCTGGACCACTGCCCAGATCGATGCCGATCCCGTTCATGTCCGCCAGGTCGAGTGTCCGGACCAGTTGCTCCGCCAGTGGCGCATAGACTGGCGCCAGTCCCCCTTCGGCCGCGGCGATCATACGCTGGGCGGCCTCCTGCCTGGAGCGTTCGGCTCCGGCGGCGCCGCACAGGCTCAGCAGCAGTATGCACAGGGCCACACGGCGCTGGTGGCTTCGGTTATCCATGGTGACTCCTGAGTTCGATGTCGATTTTCGGAATGCCCGATTGTAGTGGGATGCGCTCGTATTCGCCAGGCAAAAGGCCCGGTCCACGCTCCTGGGGCCTTGCCAAGGTGATCGGGTGCGGCTAAGATGCACGGGCTATCACCGGCGCCGGCATGGCGCTCGTTTACGAGAAAGCAGAAGGAGAAGCCATCATGAGACGAAGAATCAGCGTGATCGCCGTTCTGGCGCTGACTGGACTATTGCTCGTTGGCTGCGCCAGCCAACAGGCGCGCGTCTTCAAGGCCGTCGAGGCGAAGAGTCACTCGGCCGTGACGCCCGTGGAGCAGACGGCCGAATGGGCCGTCAAGTGGTGGATGCCCCGGCACGAGGCGGTCTGTGAGCGGCTCACGCAGGGCCATGTCGACGTCCTGTTCATCGGCGATTCGATCACGCACGGTTGGGAGAACGCCGGCAAGGAGCTTTGGGAAACGTACTATGCGCCGCGCAACGCGGTCAACATGGGTTTCAGTGGGGACCGGACGCAGCATGTCCTCTGGCGCCTCGATCGCTCCGATTTCAAAGGTGTCTCGCCCAAACTGGCGGTCATCATGATCGGCACGAACAACTCCAATGGCGACGACAACACGGCCGAAGAGATCCCCGACGCTATCATCGCCATCTGCCTCCGGGTGCGAACGCAGTTCCCAGAGATGAAGATCCTGGTGCTGGCCATTTTTCCGCGTAATCCGGGTCCAGGCGATCAGCGGGAGAAGAACGCCGAAGCCAGTCGTCTGGCAGCGCGGGTTGCTGACGGGAAGATGATCCATTACCTCGATATCAACAAGCAGTTCCTGACGGACCAGGATGTCCTGACCAAGGCGGTCATGCCGGACTACCTCCATCCCAACGCCACGGGCTACAAGATCTGGGCCGAAGCCATCGAATCCAAGATGGCCGAATTGCTCGGCGAACAGAAGTAGTCGCGCGACGCTGGGCCGGAGCCGCCTGCAGGGGGGCTGGATTGTGAATCTGGGCGTGACCGAAAAAAAGCAGGCCGAGCTTGAGACGCGGATGGCGGCGCTCGGTCTGCGGGAGCAGGACCTCGAGGAGAAGTACGTTCGTTCCTCGGGGCCCGGCGGGCAGAAGGTCAACAAGACCTCCAGTTGCGTTCTGTTGACCCATATCCCCTCCGGGCGTCAGGTCAAGATGCAGAAGGAGCGTTCTCAGCCCTTGAATCGCTACTACGCGCGGAAGCGCCTCTGCGAGTTGCTGGAGGCTGAGGAACTTGGAACGCTGAGCCCGGCGGCGCAGAAGGCGGCGAAGATTCGCAAGCAGAAGCAGCGACGCAAACGCCGATCGCGCACCCAATCATCGTGAATCTCAAGGTGAATGTCACTGCCCCGAGAGTAGCTCAGTTCCGAGAGAAGGCTAACCGGGGATTACGATGGAGGTCTCGCTATGTGAGCGCAGGCAGGTAGCCGCGCAACATTGTGGAAGCGTGGCAGGCCTGCCCCCGTTCGGGGCCAGTGAGGGAGAGGAAGCGAGACTACGGCCCGTAGATCGAACGGTATAAAGCGAGACAAACTTATCATAGCGCCGAGTATGCGATTCGTCAAGTGTCCTAGGAGGAAATCGCAAAAAATTGTTGCCAATTGCCCCTCTGTGAGCAGGGGATTGCGGCGATGGTGTTTGCCGCCTCCGGCTTTTCCCCGGAGCCGAAGCGGCTATTCTTGAGATGGTCCGAACGTTGCGGTGGTTGTGCGGCCCAGAGCAAAGCAAAACGGAACCAGAAAGGCGATTGCAGAAAGACGCGAATCGCCGTAGACTCTGGACTGCGCATCTGCTCACGGGGGATGGGTGTCACCGAGAGAAGCACTGGCCGCGAGCGGATGCTTTGACGCAAAGGAAGGTTACAAGGATTCATGAGGCCTAATGATGTGATGACGGCGGGCTTGAGTCCGCTGCGGTTGAATCGTCTGCTGGCGATGGTTCTGGCTCTGCTCGGCTGCGCCATGGTGGGCGCCCCCGTGCAGGGGAAGGGCACGCTCCGTATCGCGACGGGCAGCAAGACGGGTGTCTATTACCCGATGGGGTGCGGCATTGGCCGGGTGATCGAGGAGGCGTTCCCCGATGACGTGGCGGTCGAGATCGTCGAAACCAGCGGTACGCTCGAGAACCTGCGTCTGATCGACAAGGAGCAGGTCGATCTGGCGCTGGTTCAGAACGACAGCGCCTACTACTTCAGCCACGGGCAGGTCATGTTCAGCATGCCCTCCAGCAAGGCGCAGGCGATCGCGTCGCTGTATACCGAGTACATTCAGATCCTTGCGACGCAGAAGAGCGAGATCGAATACCTCGACCAGTTGAAGGGCCGGAGGATACGCACGGGGTCTCCGCCGGAGAACGTCGCCAACAGCGCGACGCTCATCTTCGCCCTCGATGGTTGGGAAGCGGCGGACTTGACGGACGTGCGGTGCAAGTTCGGCGAGGCTCGGGACATGCTGCTGGACAACTCGCTGGACGCGGCCTTTGTCACGGCGGGTGTTCCCACGCCGCTGCTGACCAAGAAGATCGATGGGATCGCCCTGCAGGATTATGTCAAACTGATCCACATTGGCGAGGGTCTGGCCAACCGACTCATGCGGGCGTTTCCCTATTTCGTGTACACCGAGATTCCGGCCAACACGTACGCGGGGCAAGACAAAGCCGTCAAGACAATGGGGGTGCGGGCGATCTTGGTCGCGCGCAAGGGATTCGATCAGGCACGGCTCAATGGTCAGGCGCTGCCCCCGGACTTCGTCGGCACGATCACGCAGTTGATCTTCGAGAACGAAGAGGTCATCCGGACCCGTCACGGTGTCAACGGGGCGGACTTGAGCAAGTATCCCTTGTCCCTGGACAAGGCCCTCTACGGCATACTGGACCATCGCCTCAAACCGATCATTCCGATTCACCCTGAGGCCAAGCACTATTATACAGGGAAAGGGCTGCTGAAGCGGACCTTCCGCGACTATCTGCCGACCATCCTCTGGGGCACGCTCCTGTTGGTGGCGCTTTTCTACATCGTGAAGTATCGGGCTTTGATTCGAAGAGTCACCCAAAGGCACATCCACATCAAGCTCCTGGTGATGTTCGTGTGCCTCTACGTGATGGGTACGTTGGTGATGTTCTTCTTTGAGCGGTACAACAACCGATGCTTCGAGAGTTTGGGCGAGTCGTTCTGGTCGATTACGATCTATATGCTCAGCGGCTTCGAAGACCGTTACCCGGTCACGTGGCCGGGCCGTGTGATTTCGATTCTGATTTTCGTGTTGAGTGTGTTCTTCTTCGGTGCCGTAGCGGGTCGTTTCGCCGCGGCCTTTCTCCGAAAGGAGGAGATCAAGATGCCTAGAGACGTCCGCAACCATATCGTTATCTGTAACTGGAACGAGCGGGGCGATCGTGTGGTCAAAGAAGTGCGGCACCCGGAGGGACGTCCCGACGCCGACATCGTGATCATCGACGACAAGCTCGATGAGCGCGAGTTGCTCAGCCGGCCGGGCTACAGCAAGGTCTATTGCATCGGCGAAGACCCCATGCGGCATGGGACGCTGAAGAGCGCCCGTGTCAGCGGGGCCGACACAGTCATCGTTCTGGCCGATAGCCACAGTCCGGATCCGGATGCCAAATCCGCGATGATCATTTTGGCGCTGCTGGGCGAGTGCCAGAAGAAGCGGCCGCACATCATCGCCGAAGTCGTTCGCTCCGACAACAGTCAGCATCTCAAGGACGCGGGCGCCGACGAGACGATTTGCACGACCGAGATCGGTGTCGGCATTCTGGCGCACTGCGCGCTGAACAAGCAGCTCTCCGTGGTGTACCAGGACTTGTTGACCTACACGTTCGAAGGCAACGAGATCTATATCATCCCGCGAGACCGGTTTCCCGACTCATTTGTGGGCAAGACATTCGCCGAATGTGCCCAGATGCTGTATGAACAGCGCGACCACCAGAACCCGGTCATTCTGATGGGCATCCGGCGTCATGACAATGTCATTATGAACCCGCGCGAGCATGCGGGCCAGCGGGATGGCGAGAGTCAGATTCGAGACGACGACGCCCTGATCGCCATGGCGTTCACCGCCCCGGATCTGAAGGCTCGCTTCGCACACGCCTGAGTCGGTCGGGGTTTCACCGGAGCCACTTGAGTTTGATAATGCCCCCGGTGTCCTGGGCGATGTAGATATGGTCGTCCGCGTCTACGGTGATACCCTCCTGGTTGTCCCCGGGAAAGGCGTAGACGTTCAGCAGTTCGTATTGCCGTGAATACTCAAGCAGAATGTTGGCCGCATCGCTGACGACGCAGATATGATCGGTCTTGGGGTCGTAGTGCAAGCCGGCCAGGTCGATGATCCCCGGGGTGAAATAGCCCGTGATCTTTGGCTTCCCCGTCTGGCCGCGCAGGGGCAATTCCACCTGGAAGATAGCGGAGATGTCCTGCTCGTTGTCCAACGTGAACGCCTGATTGGCGATGTGGAAGACACCGCCCTCGGGGTGGGACGCGTCGGGCGCGAATGTGATTGCTTCGAAGCCCTCACCTCCGGCTTCCAGAAGCGTCTTACCTTCGAAGGTTCTGGGAATGGCGAACTCGCGCTGGACCGCGAATGTCTCGGGATGGACTTCCAGGACCGATTCGGCTTCTTCGACGGCGACGTAGAGCAGACCCGTCGTCGGGTCGTGGGTGATACCCTCGAAATCCGCCGGGCGGATGCGTTTCTGTTTGACGAGTTCGCCGTCCGTGCGGATCTCGCAGATGTCACCCTCATCGCCCACCAGGAAGAGCGTGCCGCGCTGAGCGTGCCAACAGACTCCGGAGGGCTCGTTGAACTTGGTCTTGTCGATGTCACCGCGCCACTGGTTGGGGAAGACGATCTTCGAGAGCGTACTCTTGGGGCCGGTGTCGGCGGCGCATCCGGCCAGAAAGCCGATGCTAAGGACTGCTACGAGCATGGACAGAGCTTGGTGCGCGTGTGTCTTCATTGTTTCCTTCAGCCATTCTGTGTGGAGCTTGACATTCCATGCGAGGGGTGCTATCGGACCTGGGTTTTCGCGTGATGACCCCGGCATCGTCGGGACATGATACGAAGCGATGTCCCGGCTGTAAAACACTTTCACCGCGCGGATGGGAATCCGCCCGTCTTCTATTTTGGTTGATGCTCCAGGTTTCGCACGCTATAGTAATACTCTACTTCCTGATAAGAGGATGGCCCTAATCAGTGAGGACTGCACTGATAGAACCATATTATCCTGATCGAGGACGTTAGCATGGCGCACGATGGTAGGTCTGGGAATCGCACGTCGAGGCGTTTGTCAAGGCGAACACACACCGCTGACATCATGCCGGGGCTTCTTATGTTGGCGGCGCTGCTATGCATTGGTTGCGCGTCCAAGTCGAAGACGGAGCGAACGGTCTCGATGGACGAGCCGCGGGCGGCCAACGGGGTGATCGTTGAGACGGATGATCCGGTCGATCTGGAGAAGATGGCCGACGCCCTGGACGCCATCGAACTGAATGGTTCGGAAGACTCGGCAGAGACGTCGGCGACCGAAACCGTCGGTGAGGAAGACGCGGCGCCGCCGAAGATCAGTGCGGCCGAAGCAGCCGAGATGGCGGCCGGCAAGGGCGTGCCGCCCAAGAGCACCAAGGTGATCTCCCTGCCCAAACTCAGCCTGACCGAGATCAAGGATCTGGGCAAGCGCATCGAATTGGATCTCGAATCGGAATTGGGCTACACGTTCACAGCGTCGGCGTTGGCGGATGCCTTGCCCGCGCCCCCCAAGGGCACGATCGGCGACTGGATCGCCTCCAAGCCCAGCGATGGCGGGGTACAGGTCCTGCGCTTCGGTTATCAGCATTTCGTCTCCCAACCGCCGCAATTCTGGGTGATGGGCGTCGTAATTGCGGCCGACGGCGCGCTGTCACTCAATCCGGACCTGGCGGCCGTCGAGCCGGCGGTCACGAAGATCGTCGCCTCCATGAAGGAGATGCGGGCCAACCTGACGGTGCGCGATCTGGAGCCCAAGCTGATCCAGTTGAGTTATACCGACGCGGCCGCCGCGCTGAGCATGCTCAAGGGCATGGGGATCACGACGATGAACACGACGGCGGAAATCCCCGCCAAGATCGAGTTCCCCAAGCTACCTTATGTCGTGAATATCAAAGATCCCGACGGAAAATACACGGGGTTGGTTGGCGGCGGCGCGAAGACGAACGTTGGCAATTTCAAGTTATCGCTATCACCTGGCGTGGCCTCGAGTATGCAGGATAATGCGATCGCCTCGCCGACGAACCAGCTCCTGGTTTTGTTCCACCCGGCTCATCCCGAGCAATTCAGCGACGTGCGTCGTATTTTGGACATGCTCATCGACCGCCCGGCCCGGCAGATCTTCATCGAGTGCATGGTGTTGGAGATCAGCCAGGAGGGATTGCGGGACTTGGGGGTCAACTGGGCGCTCAATTCCAATGCGTCTCCTCTGAATCTTCAACTGGAGGGTGGCTCGTCCAGCGCCGGCGGGAATGAGGACACCTTGACTATCGGGATTCCTGACACGTCTCTGCTGAACGAGGTGTTTGAGGGTCAGTTCAAGTGGGACTGGGACGTGACGGTTCGCGCGCTGATTCGCACGGGCAAGGCGGAGATCCTCTCGCGTCCGAGCGTCTTGACGCTCAACAATCGCCAGTCGACGATTCGTGTTGGAGAGGACATTCCGATCGCCAGCAGCTTTCAGGGGACCCAAGCTAGCAAGATCAGCTTCAGTTTTCAGTATCTGCCGACTGGAATTCTCCTCAATATTCGCCCACGCATCAGCGAAAGCGGCGACGAAGTCAGCATGCTGATTGATACGATCGTCTCGGCAAGGGTTCCGGGAGAAGACCTGGAGTTGAGAGATCCCAGCAATAGCGTAGTCTTGGCTTCGGCTCCAAGAGTATCCACGCGACGGGTGCAAACCTATGGTCGCATCGCCAACAACACCCCGCTCATTATTGGTGGTCTGGTTGCCCGCGAGCAGACTCTGACAAAGGACAAGGTGCCGCTGTTGGGCGACCTTCCCCTGATCGGTATGGCGTTCCGTTCCGAGAAACGCGACAACCTGAAGCGCGAGGTCATCATCGTGCTGACGCCCCACGTCCTGCCCAGCCGCGAAGAACTGCGTAGGTCGCTGCCCAAGGACGACGACCAGTTCGACAACTTCGGAAATGAGCTGTTCCGCGATTCATATCGAATTCGCAACGAGGACGTGTTTGACCTGAGCTTCCTGCTCGAGAATCGTCGTATCGCTTCCTACCGTGAACGGGCGCGACAGGTGGCGCAGAAGGATTTCCGGCTCGGCGAACAGGAACCGTTCCGCTCCTTCGTACGGGACAACGTCCCGGGCGAGTCGATCCTCGTCAGTCGTATGATCTACGAGGTGATCAAGCGCCTGGCGGTCGCGGATATCATCCAGCAGTCGCGCATCATCTACTTTGAGAGCCAGCAGGTAGGTGGCTACAACGTCAAGTTCCTTGAGGGGCTTGTGGAAGGAGACAAGAAGGGGCAGATGCGGGACTTCGGCGACAAGGCTTTGGCGATAACGTATCATTACGATCGCGATTCGTTGGAAGAAGGGCGTCTGGGCAGCGAGCCGGTTCCGGATATCCGCCTGATCGATTGTCCCAGTCGCGAGGTCTGGGGGACGAAGTTGTGGGAACTGAACCAGCCGACGCCCGATGGGCGGGATCGCCATACCATTCTGATTCAGACCGAATCGGATGTATTGCGTCTGCGGCGGGCTCTGGCGCTCAAACGCATCGCTGATCTCAATGGCGGCATCGCGCAGATGCGTCTGGCGAACTTCAGCGTGGGCAAGGTCCTGCTCATGCCGGAACTGAAGAACGATCAGATCCACGTTATGGATGCCGACACCGCACGGTTCTTCTTCCATACCGAGCATTACTATGCCGCGACGCTCAGTGAGATCGAGACGCAGTTGAAGGAGCTGGACAAGTTGCTCCGCCAGCCCGGGATCGACATCCTGCTCGATGCGCCCGAGCCCAAAGTGACTTCTGCCGATGAGGCCCAGTAACTGAGAGTGTACAACCGGCTCATCGGCGGAAGGCACGCCCTCCGCTGGTGAGCCATTCTAAAAGAGAGCAATGTTTACCAAGACGTTTTATGGCAATAGCCTGGCAGTCTGGGGCCTGGCCGCTCTGACGATCGTCGGATCGTTGGTTCTGGGACGGGCGCTCTATTGGTTGATCGGCAAGACCGTCAAGCGGATGGCCGCCAAGACACGCACCCAACTCGACGACATCCTCGTCGATATGCTGGAGGAGCCGATCGTTTTTGCGGTCATCGTCCTCGGGATCTGGCACGGCCTGCGGATACTTCAGTTGTCCGAGGCCGCCGAGGCGGTCGTCAACAAGGCGCTCTACGTTCTGATTATCATCGACGCCGCCTGGCTGATCACGCGGGTCTTCGGGGCGCTGATCGAGGAGTACTTGATCCCGTTTGCGAAGAAGACCGAAAGCGATCTCGACGATCATCTCGTTCCGGTCATCAGCAAGGGAATCAATGTGTCGGTATGGACCATCGCCCTGATTATGGCGCTGGACAACGCCGGCTATGATGTGTTCTCGATCCTGGCCGGCCTAGGTATTGGCGGCCTGGCGTTCGCGCTGGCCGCTCAGGACACCGTAGGGAACTTCTTTGGCAGCATCGCGATCTTTCTCGACAAGCCGTTTCGGGTCGGCGATCGTATCCAGGTCCAGGGACACGATGGGGTCGTGACCGCCGTGGGCCTGCGCAGCACGCGCATTCGAACGCGGTACCAGGGACGCATTGTCACCATCCCGAACATGCTGGTCGCCAAGTCCGACGTGGTGAACGTTGATACCGAGAATGGTCGTCAGATCTTCATGGTGTACCGCCTGACGCCCGAGATGAGCGACGAACAGATCTCGCGGGCCATGGAAATCCTCAAGGGCATCGCTCAATCCGACCCCGACACCAAGGAGAAGGTGGTTTCGGGGTTCTTCGCTATCACCGAGTACTCGCGCGACATCATGCTCCTCTACTGGATCAAGCCGGATGCCTCCAATCTCGATACGCGGACACGCATCAACCTTCAGATCATTCGCCAGTTCAAGGACAATGGGATTGAGCTGGTCAAAGCTACGCCGGTCCATACGAAACTTGACGAGGTCGAGTTGGTCTAAGACGCGGCCTTCCTTCCCCTGAGACTTGCTGAAGATATCGAGAACCGGGATTCTGCGGATTTGCGTACCTTCGCCGGGGGGCAATGTGCTATAATGGCCATATGCCCATAGTGCGGCGGGCCTTGGGCGGGCGGAGATCAAGAATTCGGGTGGAGGTTGGCTCTTGTCTTTGTTGGGGTACGGTCGAAAACACATCTGCGGAAGCCTCTTTGATATCGTATGTCGGCGAGCCCTTTCTCTAGTCTCGCCGGCCCGAGAGGGGGCTGCCGCGTGGTGCTTCCGGGTGGCGATGGTTCTTGTTCTGCTGGCGCTCTGCGCTGAGGCGAATGCCGCCGTTGTGATAACAGAGATTCACTGCAATCCGGACGACGAGACGGAGCAGGTCGAGTTCATTGAGTTGCACAATTCCGGCGCCGATGCCATCGATCTCTACGGCTGGCATTTCGGGTCCGGTCTGACCTATCGCTTTGAGTTCGGGACAAGGCTGCCGGCAGGCGAATACCTCATTGTTGCTGAGAATCCTGAACACATCCATCGCAAGTGGAGCGCCGGGCGTTTCAGTCTCGATCGGGATCGGGTGCTTGGTCCCTACGAGGGCCGTCTCGATAACGACGGCGAGCGCATCACCCTGTGCAATGCGGAAGGCGACCTTGTGGACGAGGTTGATTATGCCATTGGCTTCCCCTGGCCCATCGTGGGTTCACCTGTCCCGAGGGGCACGGCCGGGACGGGGGCGTCTCTGCAGTTGGTCAATCCGGAAGCAGGCAACGATGTTGCGAGCAACTGGCGCTCGGCGGCGCCTTCGCCGCTTGCTCCCAACAGCGAGGTTTACCGGGAGAATCTCCCTCCATATGTCGGCAAGGTGCAGTGTGATCCCGAGCAACCTCTCTCGGGCGAATCGGTGACAGTGACGATCGAAGCCACTGACGCGGACGGCGTCATCGGCGTGGGCCTGGAGTACCAGGTTGTTCTCGCCGGTCAGTATGTGCCGGCGCGGCTGCCTGTTGCGCCAAGCGTGCTTCAGAGTGACCCGGACACCGAACCGCTGAAGAATCCGGCGTACTACAATTCGACCCAATGGACTCAAGTGTTCATGATGGATGA
>JANQFY010000365.1 GCA_028277585.1 Sedimentisphaerales bacterium | reverse complement strand
TTGTGGCGGCGGACTGCGTACCGTTTGCGTGCGCCAACTTCCATGCCAATCTGCTGAAGGACCACGCTCTCGCGATCGCCTGTCCCAAGCTCGACGACCCGCGCGGTTACGTAGAGAAGCTGGCGGAAATGATCCGCACCAATGATTTTCAGGAAATATCCGTGGCGCGTATGGAGGTACCCTGTTGCCTGGGTATCCTCCACGCCGTGCTGGAAGCCCGCCGTCAGGCGGAAGTGGATGTGCCCGTGACAGAGGTTGTCGTCGGTATTCGGGGAGAGGTCCTCGCGTCGCGCGAGCTGCCCCCCGAAGCGGCGCCGGCGCAGTGTCGACAAACCGGCTGAGAGCTGTGCCAAGGCTCGAAAGGAGTTTGACTGATGTTCTGTAACCAATGTGAGCAGACGGCGCATGGAACCGCGTGCGTGGATATCGGCGTGTGCGGGAAGGACCCCGACATGCAGTCGCTGCAGGAGACTCTGCTCTATGGTCTCAAGGGTATGGCGTCCTATGCCCACCACGCCCGCCGCCTGGGGATGGTGGACGAGGAGGTGGACGCCTTTGTGGAAGAGGCTCTCTTTGCCACCGTCACCAACGTCAACTTCGACAACGACAGCCTGTTCGAACTCGTTCTGGAGTGTGGCCGCAAGAACCTGCGGGTCATGGAGATGCTCAACGACGGGCACGTGAAGCGCTACGGCGATCCGTCGCCGGCCACAGTCCAGGAGGGCACCAAGGCCGGGCCGGGAATCCTGGTCACCGGGCACGACATGGTCGATCTCGAGAATCTGCTCAAGCAGACCGAGGGCACGGGGATCAACGTCTACACTCACGGCGAGATGTTGCCGGCCCACATGTACCCCGAACTCCGCAAGCACGCGCATCTGGCGGGTCATTTCGGAGGCGCCTGGCAGAAGCAGAAGAGCGAGTTCAGCGAGTTCACCGGACCGGTTCTGGCTACCACCAACTGCGTGCTGATTCCTCGCGAGGAATACAAGGATCGCCTGTTCACCACTCGCGTGACGGCGGTGCCGGGTGGCACGCGTCTGACCAGCAACGACTTCTCGGCGGTCATCGATTGCGCCAGGAAGTGCAAGCCGCTTGCGGACAACCCGGTGAAGGAATCGACGGTCGGCTTCCATCACTCGGTGTTGCTGGGTGTGGCCGACAAGATCGTCGAGGCCGTCAAGGCGGGCAAGCTCAGCCACTTCTTCCTGGTCGGCGGGTGCGACGGTGCCGAGCCGGGTCGAAACTACTTCTCCGAATTCGCCCGCAACACACCCCCGGATTCGGTGGTGCTGACGCTGGGTTGTGGCAAGTACCGCATTCGCGATAACGACTTCGGCACGATTGAACTGGAGGGCGTGGGGCCGATCCCGCGATTGCTGGACATGGGGCAGTGCAACGACGCCTACGGCGCCATCCAGGTGGCAGTGGCGTTATCCAAAGCTTTTGGTTGCGGCGTCAACGATCTTCCGCTTACATTAGTGCTCTCGTGGTTCGAGCAGAAGGCTGTGGCGGTTCTCCTGACGCTGTTGGCGCTGGACGTCAAGGGGATTCGCATCGGGCCGGCGGCCCCCTCGTTCGTTTCGCCGAATGTCTTTCGGGTCTTGCAGGACAAGTACGATCTCAAGCTGACCAACCGGGACCCGCTGGCGGACCTGAAGGAGGCTCTCGACCCGGTGGCCTAACCGCACGTACTCGGTGCTGTACCGGACCCGAAAGACATTCGGCGAAACGAACGAGGGGGCCGCCGGCCCGATGCGAATCC
>JANQFY010000350.1 GCA_028277585.1 Sedimentisphaerales bacterium | reverse complement strand
GATAGCAGGTGCGTCCATCGGGGCTCATCCACTTGGTCGACAGACTGCTCGTCTCGCCCGGGCCGACGTCCCAGGCTTCTGTGTAGAACGCGGTCCGCCAGGGGCCCCAGGGCTCGGGCGCCTCGTAGATGCCGAACCCGCCCTGGAAGCGGGGTCCTCGCTTGTCGGTGCTGAACGGGAGGATCTGACACCATAGATAGCGGCCCAGGCCTTCGTTGTACGAGATTCCCGAACGGTAGCATGCGCCCGGATGAACGAAGGCCGCCCCTCTGTCGCGAATCTCGCGCGTCCAGAGCGGAGAACTGTCTGCATCGAGCCCTTTGAAGAAGTCGTACGCATCGCGCAGGCGAATGCTGTCCTTGAGAACGCGCGCCATGACCATGCGATCGGCGGGCTCGTAGGCGCTGTCACTATCAGGTGAATAGACGTAAACATAGTCATCCCGCGCGCCAGCATAGTCCTTTCCGAAGTTCAGAAAGGTCGGCGCTCCGAAACTGGTCTCGAATCGCCAGTCGCACCAGTGCCAAGTCTTGCCGTGGTCTGTGGACCAGGCGAGCTGTGCGTTGTCGAGATTGCGGACGAGCATGTAGAGCGTCCCGTCCACGGACAGCATGCCGCTGGCCTTGGCCCCGACGGGCCCCTGACCCGTGCGCTCGCCTGTTTCCGTTCGCACGTTGATGCCCCGGATCGCATCCGGACCACCACTGACCTTGGCCAATCCCAGGCTGAGTTTCTTCTCGACCTGCGGGACAAATCCCCAGCCATCCCCGTACGCCGTGTAGAGACAGTCGTCGTCGGCCCAGGTGATGGGCCAGTTGTCGCTTCCCTCGGCGGCGCGGAATATGGTCTCAGGAGGCGCCCACTCAATACTCTGGATGATCTCACTGGGTGGATAGGGTGCGCCGGGCCAGCGCCCCTGCCGCTGAACTGAGCGGGCAATCGGCTCGATGAATGGCTCGATCGGCGCGTAGTGGGAGTTCCAACCCTTCTTGAGCGACTTGCCCGCCCGCGCCACGACGATATCCAGCGATGGAATCACAACGATCAGACTGTCATAGAGCCCCCAGGACCAATACGCATCACGGGGGACGCCCTTCATGGCCCCGTCGGCGTTGTTCCACCAGAGTAGCCCATAGTGGTCCGAGGCGTTGCCATAGTCATCCGGCTTGACGACAGGCAACCCGCGAATCCCGTATGGCACACAGCGCACCGCGTCGACGAACCACGAAGGGATGATCTGCACATCTCCCCAGCGACCTTGACATAGGTATAGGTATCCGATTCGCGCCATGGCATCGACGTTGGCATGGATACCCGAACCGAACTCACGCCGCATCATTCCCTCGATCTGCTTCGGACGATAGGCGTTGCTTCTCCACTTCAGGTCTGTGCGGCCAATCCCGATGGGCGAGAAGATCCGCTCGAACATCAATTCCTGGAGGTCGCGGGCGTACAAGAGCATGAGGCACTCGGCCAGCCAGTTCGGCCCCCCATCGCTGTAGGCCCATTGCGCGCCGGGCGCGAATAGAAGCTCCGTATAACCGCCCTTCTTGTCGAAGCCGGCTGTTTGCGTCGCCAGATGCCAGAGCGTAATAGACTCCACCCAGCCCTTCTGGGCGTTGCTCTCGGGCGGTGTTCCGAACGTTGGATGGTAGTCGGTCGCCCGGGCGTGCAAGCTCGGGACCTTGCCATCCTGCAGCGCCAACCCGACGGCGGTTACGCCGATGGCCTTCGTCGAGGATTTCAGATCGTAGGTTTGCTTCTGATTGCCCCACCGCATCACGACCCGGCCGTGCCGAGTAATCAGACCCGACCCCTCGCCGGCGAAAGCATAGTCTCGCGCCCGCTCCAGAAGTGTCTGGTTCATCCCCATCTCGGCCGGCGTGCTCATCGGCCAAGCATCCTGCGGCCAGGCTGGCTCCGGGTTCTCGTCTCCCAGCGACAGCCCTGCCAGAATCATCCAGGAGAACAGGAAGGCTCCCCTCAGCTTCATGAAAGCCCCATTCGCGTTCATCGCTGCACCCCTTTCTCCAGGCCCGACCGGCTTCGAAATCCGTGAATGCCCCATGGTAGATCCCGACCGACTCAGCGACAAGCCGAAAACCGCCTTGGAGCCGGCGCCCAAGGCGTTGTCCCAAACCGTCCGGAAAAATTCTGAAATCGGCAAAGACTTCCCGTAAACTGCGTTGTTGTATTAGTGAACAGCGGTCGTCGCCGTCGCGGTGGCTGCGAATGGCCGTTGTCTGGCCTCATACTAACTCTTAAGATGGGAAAGGAGCACCACATGAAGATCAAGAGTCTGATGCTACTGAGTTTGGGCCTGCTCGCCGTCAGCGCCGTTCCGGCCAGCGCCCAGTACTGCCTGGGCGATTTCGTCACCGAATACGGCTACGAGTGGCTGATCGGTAAGTGGACCGCCACGACCGACGACTGGCAGACGGTCGAGTGCGAGTACAAGTGGGGCCTCGACAAGCACATCGTGCTGGTCAGCTTCACCATGGGTGATTTCAAGTACCACGGCATGATCATGTTCGTTCCCTCCCGCGAGGAAATCATCCAGATCGGCGCCGACAACATGGGCGGCACCTGGAACGGCACCTGGGGCGAGGACTACAGCGGCGCCGCCTGCAGCCTGGAGAACCTCAAGGCCGACGGCACCAAGGAAAAGACCGAAATGGTGTATTCGAAGGACGACGGCAAGTCGATGAAGATCGCCGTCTACGACGTGGACAGCTATGGATACCGCCAGTCCCAGCCCAAGGGCACGCTGAACTTCAAGCGGCAGGCCAAGAAGAAGTAGTTTCCTCCGCTTCGTGTTATCAGCAGACCACCGTTGAGGTCTGCCCGCGGGATTCGTCCCCTGGGCAGACCTCTTCTTTTTGCCCCTCCTTGCCTCCACCCCCTGATACCACCTTTCCGCCACAGAATCGCGAATCCTGCGTTACCACCACCCTTTGAGCGGCCTCTTAAGGGTAGACGGCGGAAGACACGCCGTTTGGTTCTCTGGCACAAGCCGGGTGTCACAGTAACAAGGCAGCCGGCACACGCGATGACGCATCAGTGAAAGGGTAGGACGATGAGACGGCAGAGATGGATATCGACAATAGTTGTCACAGCAGTGCTCTCGGGCGCTCTGGGCGTCGTGCCCGGCTCCACCGCCGCCGCCCATCACCGCTGTCGCTCGAGCGTTACCATCACCCGACACATCGGTCCACGCCGATGCATCCCCGCTCCGTGTCGGAGAACGGTGTATCACTACCCATACCGGCGGCGTTTCGTGCGTATCGGGCCGCCCTGCGGTCGAACGGTGGTGGTTCATCCGCCCGTAACGCGGCATGTCGTGGTTCATCCGGCGCCTGCTGTAACCGTCAGCGTTCCGACGATCCGCGTCGCGCCGACCACGATCACCCTGTGGATCACTAACTCGAACGGCTCAAGGACCTCCGTTCAGTTGACCAAAGAAGGGTACTGGTACGTGGGCCCACGGGGTGAACTGTACGACCGCATCCCGACGAACGAACAACTGCGGGTCGTCTACGGCTTCTAACCCGACGAGGATTGCATTCGACCTGGCCGCCACCGCCAGATTCACCAGCCACACAGCCCGGGATGCTCCACACAAGCATCCTGCGAACAAGGCAGACGCCCGACGCGGAGTCGGGCGTCTCCTTTTTCCAGATCTCCTTCGAAGCGAATCCGCACGCTGGCACACGTCTGGCGGAAGCCGAGTCTTCCCGCAGCAACCCACCCGTGTCAGGGCGTCAGCCCCTCGCGAATGAGGCGGGCGTCCTTGACGAGGAAGCAGGGCCCAATGTCGTTCAACGGAACCTGCAGCTCGTGACCACGCTTGACAATCTTGTGGCCCGTCATCTCCAGCAGGCAGAAGGTCATCTTCATGACGGGATCCTTGCCCGCCAGAGCGAGCCTGTTGACCTTCTTGAGCTTACGCCCGACCGAGCCACTGGCGGCGTAGAGAATCATGGGCTCGACACTCTCTATTCCGGCAGCCGCCCCGGGCGAACCACATCGACGAAAGTCTCCGAACCTCTCCGCCAGATCCTCAGCGGTCTCAAGGGGAATGACGGAGAGCAGCGTGTCGAAATGATAATCGCCGCTCACCGTTCCGCCGATAACCAGAAAGGAGTCCGCGAATTCCGGACCCGCAATACTGGCTTGGAGCCTATGATCGCCTATCGCAATTGAGACGCTATTGCCGGCCTGTGTGATCCCCGTTGCCCCACTTCTCTGGGCGACGAAATACGCTGCGGCGACAACCAGAACGATCGCGACAATGATATGGGACAGTTTCATCATCCACCTCACTTTCTGAGCGCTTCTGGCGCAGATGTTCGAACTCATGAGCCGATCCCCTCCCATGGGCGTGATACAGTCCATCCTGGACATATCGGTGCGATGAGACATAGGCTTGAGTGAGGCGGCGCTCGTGTAATGCCCAAAGAGGCGGTTGACGCGACGGGTTGTCTTCTGCAAGCCTTGACGCACCTCATTGCTGTTGATAGCCTCCGTGCGAAAGGTGGCAGATGAACAAGGACCGCAACACCGAAAATGGCAGGACCCATTATGGCGGATGAGACAATCGTTCTGACCTGTGGAGACAACCATATCTACGTCTATCCGTATGGAGATCGGAACGCGTTGGTGGTGGATCCCAGCGACGGCGCTGCGGTTCTGAACGCGCTGTCGCAACGGGGTCTGACGCTCAGGACAGTGTTGCTGACACACCATCACGGCGACCACACGGGGGGCGTTCGGCAGCTCAAGTCTCGCACCAATTGTCTGGTCGTCAGTGGCGACGCCCGGAGGATTCCCGGCACGGACCAGGTCGTCACCGATGGCGATATCCTGTCATGCGGCGACGCTCGGATCAGTGTGATCGCGACACCGGGACACACGACAACGTCCCTCTGCTACTATCTGGCCCCATCCGAAGAAGGACCGGGCATCGTGTGGACGGGGGACACGCTGTTTGTCGGCGGGTGTGGGTGCCCTATGGAGAACGACGCCGGGGTCCTCTGGCAATCGCTGCAGAAGCTCACGACGCTGCCCGACGAGACGCTCGTCTACTGTGGTCACGACTACACGGCCGAGAACTATGAATTCGCCCTGACCGTTGAGCCCGACAACTGCCGCGTTCGAGAGCAACTGGACCTGGTGCAGCGGGGTAGCTCCCGGGGCCGCCCGACTGTACCCTCTACCCTGGCCCGTGAGAAGGCGACCAACATCTTTCTACGTGCAGACGATCCCGGCGTCAAGAACGCCCTGGGCATGGTCGAGAGCGACGCCGAACAGGTATTCGTCGAACTGCGACGGCGCAAGAATCTCTTTGGCTGAGCCCCACCTCATCGCTAGAATGCTCGGACTGACCGACACATCGCGAACACAGGAAGATCCGGAGTTGCCATGAACTATCGTCGATACGCTTTCGCCCTCGCGCTGTTGGCGTGCACTTCCCTGAACCTCTCCTGCACTTCGCTGGCCTGGTCGAACGAGTTTGCACCGGGCAAACAGGTCGGCACCGTGGAAACAGAACTTATCCAAGAAGCCTCCGGCATGGTCGCCAGTCGCAAGAATATGAACGTGCTCTGGGTTCACAACGACTCAGGGGACGGCCCCCGGCTGTATGCCCTCGACGCCAAGGGGAAACTCCTGGGCGTTTGCACCGTGCGCGGCGCCGGCGCCCGTGACTGGGAGGACGTCGCGATCGGCCCGGGCCCCGAGGCGGGGCGTCACTATCTCTACATCGGCGACATCGGAGACAACCGCGCCCGGCATCCATCAGTGCGCGTCTACCGCGTGCCCGAGCCCGAGGTGAGCGTTTTGACGCCGTTCGAGACGATGGCCATCGGCCCGGCCGAAACGATCGAATTGACCTATCCCGACAAACCCCGTGACGCCGAGACGCTTCTGGTCGATCCTCTCACACGGGATATCTACATCATTTCGAAGCGGGAACTGTTCAACTACGTTTACCGTGCGCCCTATCCCCAACCCACCACCGCGGCGGTGACCATGGAGCATGTCGCCATGCTGCCCTGGGGTCTGGCCGTAGCCGGAGATGTCTCGCCCGATGGCCGCCGCGTCATTGTCAGAGGTCCGTATAACGCATCCATCTGGCACCGTCCTGACGGCCAACCTCTATGGCGCGCCTTCAAGACCGAGTCAATCGGTATCCCACTCATGGGCGAGCCCCAGGGAGAAGCGATTGCCTTCGACGGAAAGGGGCAAGGCTATTTCACCCTCAGCGAGATGGCCCGCCCTCCTCTCTACTACTTCGCCCCCAAGGCCGGGCAAGCCCCATAGATCTTATCGGTCCTGCCCGCCGACACATCATACCGACATGACTTCCAGCCGTCGCGTCCCAACCGCACGTTCGCTAGCCCGCTGTCCGGGAGGAACCGCCGTGCCAATTTGGATTTGCCACGTCCTTTGACTATATTTTATGTAAGGCCCCGTCCTGGTCGATCTTGCATACAGCGGTTGCAGGACGGCGGTCCCACAGCGTGGGGATCACCCAACCGCGAGGTCAATGGTTCAGGATATTGGCAGGTATTGTGAAGATGTGGGCGCGAGCAACTCGAATTGAGTTCGTTATTGTCTCTGTAGCTTTGTTGGTCCTACTGCTGTGCAGCAAGCCGCCCCGCTCGGGCAGCGCCGGCGTTGGCGAGTTCGAAGACTTCGAGGCGCCATTGGAGTCATCACAGGAGCAAAGGCCAACCGATAGCGATCTTGATCCCCTCGTCGATGACCCAACTGGCGAAGAGATCGGCTCTCCCGAACCCAACGAATCGGACGAACGGCCGGCCGAGCCGGTTGAAGCACCTGCAGAGCCCGTCCCGGAGGGAATGGACGCGAGACTGGCCACGGTGGACGCGAGAAACTGCGACCGATTGGACTACGGCGACGTCATGTACGGCGAGGTCACGGTCCGCTGGGTCTGGAACGGCACGAAGTTCGTGCCACACAAAGTCTGCGTTGTGAGGGAGAAGAACGGCGTCAGCAGTGTCTGGAGCTTCGATCAGTCGCAGGACGCCGCTCTGTCGGAGGTCACACCGGAAAAAGACTGACCCGCATGGATGGCTGTCGGCTCGGATGCCCCCTGCCCTTGCTCTCCTCGGCTT
>JANQFY010000267.1 GCA_028277585.1 Sedimentisphaerales bacterium | reverse complement strand
CAGTGACAGCGCCACGGCGAAACACATCACGGCCGCGCCCAACAGGAAACTGCCGCCGGCGCGAAGCGGCTTCCAGGGCAATTCGACAGACATGCCGGTCGCATAGCGTGACATCAGGAAGCTGACGAACGCCACCGAGGCGGTGACAATCCCGCAGACCAGCGGCTGCTGGGTCGCCCCGGGGATCGCGGCGCGGAACGCCTTAATAAGATACAGGCCGATCGCGATGTTGTACGCGGCGATCAAAGCGCCGAAGGTCGGCACGAACCACTTCTCGAGCAGATCGAGCCGACGCTGGGCGGCCGCCAGCAGCGTGGCCCGCTCGCCCTTTCCCTCGAACAGAGCGGACGCACCCTTGTCCTCGGCCAACTGGCTCATGTCCAGTTTTTCCTGTTCGGCCAGGCTACGCTGATGGAACTGGATCGCCAGGACGAACCAGATCAGGGCGGCCCCGAGGAGTTGGTAGGCAACGGCCGATATGGCAAAGAACCCGCTCCATCGACCGAAGATGAAGGTGAGACCAAAGAAGATCAGACACAAGACCAAGGAGGCCCAGGCCACTTGCTCGGGGCGTTTGGAGGATGTTGTCATTGCTAGGTTCGACTCCCGACAGCGAACAAATATTGCCTCTTCCAGTATCTACAGTATCAGAGGGCGTTACCCTTTACAGACAGGAAGTCGTGTACTATAACAACAGAACTCAGTGTCGTGTAGTGACAATAGCCAAAAAATTGTGCCCGACTCACCTGTTCGTTCCGCGACATAAATCTAGACTGATTCGCCACGGTGAAAAATGCTTAAACTGCTCACGATTGCCAGGAACACCTTTGTTGAGACCCTGCGTCAGCCTGTCTATGCCGTCATCATCGGGACAGCCCTGCTTCTCTTCTTGCTCAGCCCATCGCTGGCAATGTATACGATGGACGACGACAACAAGCTGCTACGTGAGATAGGGCTGTCTACGCTTTTCTTGACGAGCTTGTTCGTCGCAATCTTTTCCGCCTCCGGGGCCGTGGCGGTGGAGTTGGAGAACAAGACGATCATGACCGTGCTGACCAAACCGGTTCAGCGTCCCACATTCATCATTGCGAAGTTCCTCGGCGTGGTAGGCGCCGTGGGGATCGCGCATTACATCTGTACGATCGCTTTGCTAATGGCTATTCGGCACGGCGTCCTCGAGACGGCCTCGGACACCCATGACTGGACGGTGCTTGGCACCGCGGGTGTCATCATGGCGTTAACGTTTCTGATCAGCGCCTTCTTCAACTACGCCTACGACTGGAAGTTCTCGTCGACCGCCACCGTGGTGACCGCGATTCTGGCGACCTGCGGCATCGTGTTCCTGGCGTTCATCGATCGCAACTGGAAATTCCAACCAGCCGAGAACGGCATCAACGCGCTGGATGTCTATGGCTCCGTCTTGTTGTTCTTGGCCGCCGTGATCATTGCCGCCCTGGCGGTAGCGATCTCCTCCCGATTCAACGTTGTCGTTACGCTCTCGGCCTGTATCGGGCTGTTCCTGCTGGGCCTGACCAGCGATTACATCTTCGGGCGTTTCGCCGGGGCGCACCTCTGGGCGCGCATTGGCCGGGCCGTTGTCCCGAATCTCCAGGTCTTCTGGATCAGTGACGCCATCTACGAGGGCAGTGTCGTTCCCATGAAGTACATGCTCGTCAGCGGCATGTATACGCTGTGCTACACGACGGCGATTCTCGCTCTGGCAATCGCCCTGTTCCAGAGGCGACAGGTGGGATGATCACGAAGGGCCGGGCGTCTAGAGGTCGGTCGGAACCGTCTTGAGGAAGGCAATCTCGTCGCATTCCTGTTGCTTCGGGCAGCGGGCGCAGTCGCTCCAGACCTTCATGGGCAACTCTTCCTTTTCGACAAGGGTGAAGCCCACCCGTTCGAAGAACTGCGGTTCCAGCGTCAGGGCGAAGACCCGGGGGACACCCAGACGGCTGGCCTGCTCGGTAGCCTCGCTGACCAAAGCCCGCCCGACGCCTTTGCCCTTCTGCCCCTCGGAGACGGCCAATGATTTGATCTCCGCCAGGTCGGACCAGATGATCTCCAGGGCGCAGCAGCCGACGACCGTGCCGTCTACTTCGGCGACGATGAACATCTGGAGTTTCTCATAGATGTCGACGAGCGGGCGAAAGAGCATCTTGTCCCGTTCGGCGTAGCAGTTGATCAGCGCCGAGATCGCCTGGGCGTCCGAGATTTTTGCGTTGCGGATATTCATAAGCGCCCTAGTATAGCAGGAGTTGAACCGTTTACAACGGCTATTGCGCTGGGCTCGTACGGCCAAAAAAGGCCAAAAAAAGAACTGGAAAAACGGACCGCGCCCACTACAATATGCGGTTTTCAGGTCCAAACTAACGTCATGAAATTCGTACTGATAGACAGAATCGTATCGCTGGAAACGGGCGAGCGCCTGACGGCCGTCAAGAGTGTCTCGCTGGCCGAGGAATACCTGGCGGACCACTTTCCTACATTCCCTGTCTTGCCGGGTGTGTTGCTTCTGGAAGGTCTGGTCGAGTCCGCCAGTTGGCTGGTGCGCGCCACGCAGCAGTTTGCCCACAGCATGGTCTTGCTGGAGCAGGCTCGCAACGTGAAGTACAAGAGCTTCATGGCGCCCGGGGCGCAGGTGAAGTATACCGTTGAGGCCAAATCGATCGACGAACGTCAGAGCCGCTTTTCGGGATACGGCAGTGTCGACGGCGAGAAGATCGTCGAGGCCCGCTTTGCTCTGAGGCATTTCAATCTGGCCGAGCGGAACCCCGCTCATGCGGCCGTTGATGCCGAGGTCGTCGAAGCCATGCAAGAACGTTATAAGCTGCTTTCGCAGCAGAATTGATAGTGTCTGGAAAAGGATTTTCACTAGCTTACAGTGACCGGAGGTAGCAAGAATCATGGCCATGAGTCGCGATGAGATTTTTGAAAAGGTCCAGGAGGTCCTCGTGGACGCGCTGGGGGTGGACGATGATGAGGTGACCGCTGAGGCTACGCTCATGGGCGACCTGGGGGCCGAAAGTATCGACTTCCTCGACATCGTGTTCCGCCTGGAGAAGGCGTTTGGCATCAAAGTGCCGCGCGAAGAGCTCTTCCCGGCCGAAGGACTGCTGAACAACCCCGACCTGGTCAGCGACGGCAAACTGACCGAGAAGGGGCTCAATGAGCTGCGCGAGAACGTGCCGCACACCGACCTGACAGGGTTCGAGGACGATCCCGATATCAACAAACTCCCGGATCTGTTCACGGTCAACGCCATCGTCAATTACATCGACGGCAAGATCAACGCCGCCTAGAGCGGTTCATCAGTCAGCAAGCAAGGAATACGGCAGGCTCGCTAGAAATCAGCCTGCCGTTCGTTCTATCTGTTGAGAGTCACTTGTGCGTTGGATCTGGATCGATAAATTTGTTGAGTTCGAGAGCGGCCGGCGCGCCGTGTCCACCAAGAATGTGACGCTGGCTGAGGAACATCTGCACGATCATTTCCCCGGTTTTCCCATTATGCCGGAATGCTTGATGATCGAGGCGATGGCCCAGACCGGCGGCATCCTTGTTGGCGAGGCCCGGGATTTCCAGGAGAAAGTCGTCCTGGCGAAGATCAGCAAAGCGACGTTCTTCGATTTCGTCCGACCGGGCGATCAGATTCGCCTGGAAGTGGAGATCGATATGATGGCGCCCGAGGCGGCCAGCACCAAAGGGCACATCACACGCGACGGTCAGCCCATCGCCGAGATCGACTTGATGTTCAGTCACGTCGATCAGAACCTGGCGGGCAAGAAGTTCCCGGAGGAGAACTTCGTTTTCACTGGCATGTTCAAGTCGCTGATGCGCGAGATCGCCCTGATCCAGACGCCTGCGGGCGACGCATCGACGGAGTCAAACTGATGGAATCTGTTCGGGTAGTTGTGACAGGTTTGGGCGCTGCCAGTCCGCTTGGACTGAGCGTCGAAGAGATGTGGGCGGGGCTCGAAGCCGGACGTTGTGGTCTCGGTCGCATTGAGGCCTTCGATCCGACCGGCCTGCCCTGCGAACTGGCCGGCGAGGTCCCGGAATACCGGATGCGCGATTATGTTCCGAAGAGCCATCGCAAAGCCACCAAACTGATGTGTCGCGATATCGAGTTGGCCGTGATCGCCGCGCTGGAGGCCGTGACCGCCAGCGGACTGGTCACCAAGGGCATCGATCCCGACGCCATCAATATCGATCCGGCCCGCGTCGGCATCACCATGGGGGCCGGCATGATCAGTTGCGACATGGCGGAACTGGCTCCGGCTGTCGCCGTTAGTGTAACGGACGGCGAATTCGACATTCGCAAATGGGGCCGCGACGGCCTTGAACACGTGACCCCCGTCTGGTTGTTGAAGTACCTGCCGAACATGCTGCCCTGCCACGTCGGGATCATTCACGACATTCAGGGGCCGAGCAATACGATCACGTGCGCTGAGGCTTCCGCCCATATCGCCATTGGCGAGGCGGCGCAGGTCATCGCCCGCGGCGACAGTGACATCTCGTTGGCCGGCGGTGCGGAAGCGAAGATCAATCCGTTCATGGTCGTGCGGCAGTGTCTTTTTGATCGCGTTGTCCGCGATTACGACGGTCCGCCTGAGACGGCTTGTCGGCCGTTCGATGCCCAGGCGCGTGGGGCCGTCTTTGGCGAAGGTGCCGGCCTGCTGGTCTTGGAGAACCTTGAGCGTGCCCAGGATCGCGGCGCCAAGATCGCCGCGGAAATCGCCGGAATCGGGCAGAGCAACAGCCAAGGCGCGTTGTACGACCGTCTTGAACCAGATGGGCGGGGAATTCAGATCGCTATCGCCAAGGCGCTCGACGACGCGGGCATCGGCCCATCTGAACTTGACTTGATCATTCCGCATGGGACGGGAGTACCCGAGGATGACCGAGCCGAGGCGAAAGCCCTTGAGGCGGTCCTTGGCGCAGCCGTCGAGGACGTTCCGGTTTGGCCCACCAAGAGCATGCTCGGCACGACCGGCGCCGCCAGCGGCGCCCTGGACGTCGTTGCCGCCGCGAAAGCGATTTCAGAAGGCATCATCCCGGCCGCCCAAAACTTCAGCGCCCCCGCCGCCGGGGGACGCCTCCGGATTCCGACGGAAGCGGAGAAGAAAGAGATCCGATACGCCCTGTGCTCGAGCTACACGCACGGCGGTCAGACCGCCGCGGTGGTGATCAAGCGGTTTGAGGAAGGGACGGCTGGATAGATGAAGACACAGCGAGTACAGGAGCGCGTCGTTGTCACGGGTCTGGGAATCGTCAGTCCGTTGGGCAATGACGTTGCGACTGTTTGGAACGCCATGATGGGCCGTGAGTGCGGCATCCGGAAGACCACCGTCTTCGACGCCTCGACGTTTCCCACGACTTTCGACGCGGAGGTCAAGGACTTCGATTTCACCGAGCATCTGACCTGCCCCGAGCAACACACCGGCTGCAGTCGCGGGTCTGGCTTTGCGCTCGGCGCCGCCGTTGAGGCGTGTCGACAGGCCGGCATCGAGATCGAGGCGCCCCAGCCGGGCACCGGACTCGATCGCACGAGGATGGGCGTCTACCTCGGCGCCGGGGAGGGTTCCCTAGCCAATGAGGCGTTCTTCGCCTCCATCATCCGAGGCTGGGACACGGATGAGCAGACGATGGATTGGGAACAGAGCACGCAGGAGTGCCTGGCCCGTCTGACTCGGACCCACGAACTGGAGCAGGAACCGAACATGGCGACGGCCCACTTGGCCGTCCTGACCGGGGCTCGCGGTCCCGTGCGGAGTTGCCTGACCGCCTGCGCGGCCAGCACCCAGGCGATTGGCGAAGCGACGATGATGATTCGCCGAGGTGATGCCGATGTGATGATCAGCGGCGGCGCCCACTCGATGATCCATCCGCTGGGCCTGACGGGGTTCAACCGACTGACCGCCCTTTCCACGCGAAACGACAGCCCTGAGACGGCTTCGCGGCCGTTCAGCGCCAGCCGCGACGGATTCGTCCTCGGCGAAGGCGCCGCAATCGTGATCCTTGAGTCACTGACGTCGGCGCAGCGCCGCGGCGCTGAGATTCTGGCCGAGATCGTGGGGTACGGCAGCAGTTCGGACGCTTATCGTGTCACGGACATGCACCCGGAGGGACGCGGCGCCGTCCAGGCAATGCACGCCGCCCTGGCCGATGCCGGACTGACCTATCAGGACATCGACTACATCAACACGCACGGCACGAGCACGCACGAGAATGACTCGATCGAAACGGTTGCGATCAAGACTGTCTTCAAGGAACGCGCTAAGCAGGTTCCGGCCAGCAGCGTCAAGAGCATGCTCGGGCACCTGATCGGAGCGGCCGGAGCGGCTGAGTTCATCACGTGTATATTGGCCATCCGAGACAATGTTGTGCCGCCCACGATCAACCTGAACGACCGCAGCCCGGAGTTGGATCTTGACTACGTGCCCAACGAGCCGCGTCAAATGCCGGTTAACATCGCCATGAACGAATCGTTCGGCTTCGGCGGTCAGAACAACGTCGTGATCATCAAGAGATACGAATAGCAGCGATTGGCCGGGAGCAGACGCCCAGGGCGCCCGCCGACTCGCGGAGGATGACACCGAATCATGATTGATATCAGGAAACTGCGCGAGAATCCCGACGTCTATATCCAAGCGGCACAGGACAAGCGCATCGCCGCCGACATTCCCAGATTGCTCGAAGTGGATGAGCAGCTCAAGCAAGCCAAGGCGGGCCTCCAGGATCTTGCCACCGAGAAGAACCGCACGGGCAAGTCCATCCCGAAACTCTCCGGCCCCGAGAAGCAGGCCGCCCTCGAAACGCTGTCGCGCCTGAAGCAAGAGGAGGAGCAGTACCAGAATCAGGTCAAAGAACTTCAGCCGGAATTCGACGCCCTGATGCTCCAGGTGGCCCAGCCGGCCGACGGGGAGGTTCCCGTCGGTAAAGATGATACCGAGAACGTCGAACTCCGCAAAGAGGGCGAAATCCGGCAGTTCGACTTCGAACCCAAGGACCACGTCCAGTTGGGCCTAACGCTGGACATGATCGACATCGAACGCGGCGTCAAACTGGCCGGCACACGCAACTATTTCCTCAAAGGTGACGGAGCCCTGCTGCACTGGGCCGTGTTGCGATTTGCGGTCGACTTCATGATCGGGCGGGGTTATACGCCCATGTCCGTGCCGCTGTTGATGCGGGATGAAGCGATGCAGGGAACGGGCTACTATCCCGGCGCCGAAGAGCAGACCTACCGCATGGAGAAGGACGAACTGAGTCTGGCTGGAACAGCCGAGGTTCCTCTGACGGCCTATCGGATGGGCGAGATCGTCGCGGAACGCGAACTGCCGCTGAAGTTCGTCGCCCTTTCGAGTTGCTTTCGGCGCGAAGCCGGAGCGGCCGGCAAGGATACGTACGGCCTCTATCGCATCCACCAGTTCGACAAGGTCGAGCAGGTGATCGTTGGTCCCAATAGCGACGAGCAGAGCCACGCGTTCCACGAGGAGATCCAGGCCAATTCCGAAGGCGTCATGCAGGCCCTGGGGCTGCCCTACCGTGTCGTCGCTGTCTGCACGGGCGACCTGGGCCGGGGGCAGGCCAAGAAGTACGATATAGAAGCCTGGATGCCATCACGGGAGAACTACTGCGAAACGCACAGCGCCAGCAAGTTCTACGACTTCCAGGCCCGCCGCATGAACCTGCGGTACAAAAACGCGCAGACAAAAAAGAACCTCTTCTGTCACACGCTGAACAACACCGTCATCGCGTCGCCGCGTGTGCTGATTCCTCTGATGGAACTGTACCAGGACGGCGATGGATCGATCACGATCCCTGAGGTGCTCCGACCCTACATGGGTGGGCGCGAGAAGATTGTCGCTCCGTCCTGATTGCGTTCGGTCTCACGAGAAAGCAAACAGCCGGCGAGAAGGTCCTTGGGACCTTCTCGCCGGCTGCTATTTGCGCTTGACCGAACCAGCATCTAGCCGATGCTAGCTACTTCTTCTTCTGCACCTTCTCTTTGACTTCGGCCGCCGTTTGATCCAACTGGCCCTGAACCTCTTCTAGCGTTCGCTTCGGCGCGTTGATCTCTTCGAGCGTCTCGGGAGGCAATTCCTCGCCGTCATCGACCACATAAGGCGTGATGAAGATGATCAGTTCCGAATTCGCCTTGCTCACATCGTAGTGTCTAAAGGCGCCGCCGATCAGAGGCAGATCGCCCAGGAGCGGGACCTTCCTCTCCGTCTTGCTGTCTTCCTGGAACAGAATGCCGCCCAGCATCAGGGTCTGACCATCCTCCACGATCATGTTCGTGGTGGTTTCCATCTCCCGTCGCGTAGGCTGGCCATTGATCAAATCGCCGGTCAATTGGGACAGCAAGAGATTGACGATCATATCGACGCTCTTGTCCGGCGTAATGCTGGGGCGAACCGCCAGGGTCATGCCGACCCGCTCGAACTCAAAGCTCGTCGTCACCCGGCCGCCCTGCTCGGAAACGGAGGAATCCGTCTGGAAGGCGACTTTGTCACCCTTGAAGAGACTCGCCTCTTCGTTGTCCTCTGTCCAGAGCGTCTGTTGGTTGAGGATCTGGGCGTTGACGGTCTTGATCAGGAAGTCCAACAAGCCGGTGATGTTGGTCCCCACTTCCAACGTTGCCGAGCCACGCTCTTCCAGTACGCTCAGCGTACCCAGCGCCGTGGCGGCGTTTTCGCCCAAGGTGCCGAACGCATCGGCCGGGTTCGAGGACAACTGGACTCCCAGTGACGTGACATCGCGATGGTCCACCTCGATGACGATCGCCTTGATCATCACCTGTTTGCCGGGCACGTCCAGCAGGCGAATCGTTGCTTCGATGCTCTCCTGGAACTCCGGCGGGGACAGGACCAGAATCGACTTACTGCGCGGATCGGGAATGAAGCGGACGCGCCCGATGACATTGCTGATCGGCTCTTCGTCCATAGTCCGCCGGGCCCCTGTCGACCACCAGGGCACATACTCACCGGCATTGCCTCCGCTATTGTTATTGTTATTGTTGTTGTTCTGCTGATTGTTGGAGGGCTCTTCCATCGAGTAGTCACCCAGCCCGGCGTCGCGTCGTCGAATCGGAGCGCGTGTCCCCGGCTCGTTAAACATGGCGTTGAGCCGTTCGGACAGGTCTTCCGGGTCCGCGTACTTCAATTGAACGACCCTGGGAATCTCCGCCATCTCCTGGCGATCGAGATCGTAGATCAGTTGTTCAACCACGTCATACGCCTGGGGGATCTTGCTGATCACAATGATCTTCTTGGTCCCCGGGACGTCTTCGAACGTGAGTTGTCCATAGAGCGGTCCCACGATCTTCTTACGTTGGTCGCCGCCGCGACCGAAGAAGATCATTCGGAAGAAGTTCGATGAACCGTCCTGGTCCTCGCTGAAGAGCTTCGTCAACAGCTCGGCCAGTTGGACGGGATCGGAATTCTTCAACTCGATAATGCGCGGTTTGACCGCGTCGACATCGAGGGGAACATCCCATTCCTCGATCTGTCCCTCAATCTTTCGCATGTTCTCCGGCGAGGCGATTACGGTCACCTGCCCCATGGTCGGGAAGGCGATCACCTTGACCGTATCCGAATCCGGCCCGCGGCTGCCGCGACCGTAACGGTAGTAGTAATACGAATCGTACTGCGGCACCTGCTCTCCGTACAGACTGTCGATGTTCTCCTTGATCTGTTCCGGATCGGCGTGCTCGAGGTCGAAGACCACTGTCTCGAAGATACCCGTCGGAACATCGATCTCCTGGATCAGTTTCTTGACCATGTCGCGCAGGTCGGCCCGTCCGAAGACCATGATCTGTCGCGATTGCTCCAGAGGACGCACCAAAATGCTTGGTGTCAGTTCCGTACCCGGCATGTCACGCAGGGCATCCTCAATACGACTGGCGACTTCGCGGGTGTTGGCATAGGAAATCGGAATTGTCTCGTATTCAGCGGGCACAGGTTCTTCTCGATCAAGCTTCTCAATCCAATCATGGATCTGCTTGACATCGTCCGGCGCCCCGCGAGCAATGATCCACCCGGCTTTCGGAACGGGAATGAGCACGAGCGGTACATCGCCTGATCCAATCACCACGGAGGTGGCGCTGCCCGACGATCCCTTCCTGTTCGGCGGTCCCCCACGCGAAGGCGATGGCGACGACGGGCGACCTCGGTAAGAACTGCCCCGGCTGCGACTGCCGCCGCGCGGCGCTTCGCCCAGAAGCATACGCAACAATTGCACGATCTCTGCCGGATCGCCGTGCTTGATTTCGAAGAACTCCTCGACCGTCTGACCGGCCCCGGAAACGTCGAACTGGGAGATAATCCGCTGGATCGACATGAGGTTCGATACGGTATCGATCACGAGCAGGGTATTGGTGGTTTCGTCGGCGCTGACATGTCCATACTCGCCGACCAGGGGCTGGACAATCTGCCCCATCTGCGCCGGCGGATAGTTCTCCAGCTTGAAGAACTTGCGAACGATCTTGTCCTTATTCTCGAAGACGGCCAGCGGTTCATCGGCCCCGACAGTTGGGACCATGCCCAGTTTCGCATCGGCGATCGGTTTGAGGAAGATCGTGTCATCCACTTCCTCGGCGACGAAGTTCTTCATACGCAGCGCGCTGTAGATCTTCTCGAGGGCTTTGGCGCGGGGCAGCTTGTCCGGTGCATAGATGGTGATCTTCTGCTTCATCGCCTCTTCGTGGGGGATCACAGTCTTGCCCGTCCAGGTGGCGATCTTGTCGATGATCTTCTTCATCTCGACGTCTTTGAGGTTCACCGCCTCCATGGGCTCGCCGGATTCACTGGCGGCGTTGGGATCGTCCCCCGCGCCATTCGCTTTCTCGTCCGGCTTCTTCGGTTCTCCCCGGGGCGCTCTTCGTGGTCCCGGTCGATCCGGTCGTTCGGAGTCCGCGGGCTTCTCGGGGTTCGGCGACTCTCTCACCTCGGGAGGAGTGTTCGGCTCGGACGCGCCGGCCGAATCGTCGTCGGTCGGCGCGTTGGGCTCGGGCGTGCTTGCCTCCGACGGTGCAGCGGCCGCCTTGGGCTCGATGTCGGGCAGGTACGAATCGGAATTGTGAAAGCCGACACGCCAGACAATGATACCGGCTATCGCGAAGACCAGGATCCATAGGAATAGTTTCGAGCGTTCCACTTGTATCTCCTCTTTTCAGTCGCCTATTGCGTTATCGTGTCGCTTGGCTCTAGTCGGTTTTGTTCGGATCGGTCGATTCCTTGACGGTCACCCGAGGGCGCCGCTTCGCGCCGTCGCGCAGGCTGTCCAGAAGCTTCTGCCTTTCCTCTTCCGACATCCCGGCCAACTGGTTCTTGATCTGCTCCATTTCTTCCGGCGAGAGATGGGGGACATGGGTGGGCCCGCCGCGCTTGGAACGCAGTTGCTCACGCCATTGATCGCGCTTCTGCTTCTTCTCCTCGTCCGTCAGTTTCTCCATCTCCGCCAGTTTGGCCGCTCTCTGTTCCTTGAGTTGGGCCCGTTCCTCCTGCTTGGTCTGCTCGTCGGCCGGGCTAACCGGCGGTCCCGGACGCACGGCTTCCAACTCGCGGACATCGTTCGGGCTCGCCACCGGCACCGTCTCAGGGGCGGGCTTGTCCATGCGGGACTGCCGAATCAATCGACCGATCGCATAGGCCGCTAAGAGCACGGCGGCGGCAAGAATGATTGAGGCAATGACATTGATATGCTTCATGCTTCTGACCTTTCCCTAACGATGTCGCTAACGCCTGGAAGCCTTGATGCGTTCGCGCATTTGCTCACTGAATTGTCGTCGCTCTTCCGGCGACATAGTACGGACTCTTGCTCTCGTCTCGGCGCGCTCTTGACGCGAAAGGCCGGGCGGCCGTCCGCCCATGGCGCCTCCCGGTGGACCTGAAGGGGGTCCGCCCGGGCGCATGGAGGGCGGTCTTCCCGGAGGCGGACGCCCGGGCCCGCCTGCCCCGCCGCCCTGTGAGGCCATCGGAGCCAGTTCCGTCTCCTGGCCGTTCCATGAGATCCGCACCTTCGTAGGCTCGACCGCCAGAATCTTGGCGTCGCCCACGCTCTTGCCGGCCTTGTACCAGTTGCCGTTGATCAGCGCCTCGTCGCCCAGAATCCCGGCGACCTCCTTGATCGGATTCTGTTTGGGAGGCTTCGGCGTGAAGAGATTCTTCTCCTTCAGTGCATCGGCCGTGGACTTGGCCTGCTCGGTCTGGGCCGCCAGCGCATTGGGATCGCTGGCCGAAGCGCCCGCCGCCCGGCTAACAGCCAACTCCGCCTGGGCGGTCGCCATGACATGCTCGGCGATGACGTAGAGTGCCCCGGCGCCGAGCAAGGCGGCGATCGCCAGCAATATCACGGCCAATGGGCTTCTGTCTTGTTTGGGCAGCTCAATCTTCATATCACGATCCGGGGCGCCGTCGCATGACGCCTACGCTGTTTGACTACTCCATTTGCGCGATCTGCTCAAGCGCTTGCTCTCGCTGGTCCTCCGGCATGCTATTCCATTGTTCCTTTGCCTCGGCTTTCTCCTCATCCGACAGCTCATTCCACTTCTCCAGGAGCTTCGCCCGCAGCGCGGGAGGCAGATTGATGCCCATCCACGCCAGTTCATCGACCTCGGTGGGCGCTTCAGTCACCACGACCGGAGCCGCTTTCGCCTCCGGTTTCGCGTTCGATGGCTCCGGTTTCGGCCGTGACTTGGGTTTCTGAGCCGAGCGTGGAGGCCCCGAGGGTCGACCACTGCTGGCGGCCGCCAGTGGAGCGAACGTCTTGGTGTTTCCGTTCCACTCGATCGTGACCTGCGTGGGTTCGACGGAGACGACCTTGGCCTCTCCGATCTTGTCGCCGGCCTTGTACCACTTGTTGGCGATCAGCACTTCATTGCCCAGAATGCCGTCGACCTGTTTGACCGGATGCTTCGGCGGCGGCGCCTTGATGAAGAGGTTCTTCTCCTTCAGCGCGTCGGCCACCTCGCGCATCCCCTCCAGATAGGGCGCGATCCGGTTCGGGTCCTGCTCGTTCCACGCCGTGGCGTGGGCGATCAGACTCTCCACCCGTTTGGGCTCCACGACGCAGTTGGCGACCTTGGCGCCGGCCAGCGAAGCCAGTAGGACGGCCGCGGCGACCAGCCCAAAGCGGACCGACCCGTTCTTGTCTCTTCGTATGATATCCAGATCCATGGCGCCAGATCGCTTTCTATTTCTTGGGCTTCAACTCGGGCAGTTTGACAAAGGTCGATACGGTCAAATCGATATCGACATCCTTACGCTGCTCCGGTGGTTTCTTGGTGTCACACTCGATGCGCAGTTCTTCGATACCGACCAGATACGGGTTCTCCCGCGAGGTCGCCAGGAAGCTGAGCAGTTGTTCGAACTTGCATTTGCCCCGGCACCGAATGCGCAAGATCTTGTACGGGAAATTGCTCTTCTTGCGCGCGGCCAGAATGGTCAAGGGTTCGGTTTTGATCCCGGCCTTCTTCAGTTGCTCGTGCAGTCGGTCACGGAAGAGGAACTTCTGTTCTTCCTCCAGGACAGGGGCTTCGGCCACGGGGACAATCGAGAGCAGGCCCGCCAGTTTCTGCTCATCGATGGCGACCTCCTGCAGTTTCTTGCGATGTTCCTGCAGTGACTTGCGCACCTTGTCCCAGCGGTCCTTTCCCTCCAGACCGAAGTGCAGCGCCACGATCGCGACGGCCGAGATCAGGCCGATGACGATCATCCGTGACTCTCTTTGGTTCAGTTTTCTTGCCATGATTGGTTATCGCCGCCCTCTAAAGAACCGCTTCCTTCTTCGTAAACGTCTTATAGTGGAAGACCATGGTGAACGTGATCTTCTTGCCTTTGGCATCTTTGGCGCTATTGGAGATCAGCACGTTCTTGATCCCCTTCCGTTGGCGCAGATTGTCCTGGAACATCCACATCTGTTCCATGTTGCCCGCTCGCCCCATGAGGGAGATGGTCTGACCCTTCTTGAAGTGCAGACTGTCGAGTATGATCCCGTTGTTCTCTCCTTCGTTGATATCGGTCAGCAGGCCCAGCAGGTCCGGCCGATGGCGGGCGACGGTTCTCAGCAGAACCTGTCGCTGACGCGCCTCTTCGAACTCCGGCTGGTTGACCAACTCGCCCAGCCGCTTTTCGCTGATCACATCCACCGCGCACCAGGTCCCAATCAGCACGAGAAGCATGACGATCGCGACCACAGCGGCCAACGTCGTTGAATACCAGGCGGATCGCGCCTTCTTCTCCTCCTCGGCGACCGTCAAGCGTTCGTAGAGATCGAGCGTCTCAGCGGTGCCGTCCAGCGCCATCAGCGCCAGGCCGAGCGGCGCCCGGTATTCGTAGAAGCCCCCCGTTTCCAGTCCGGCGGGCATCCCCAGGGCCTCGCGCTTGGGCACGCTGGCCTTGGCGTTGAGACCCGCCTGATTCAGGGCCGCCACGATTCGATCGATTTCCGGACCGCCGTCGGAGAGAACCAGCATGGGCCAGGCCGCTGAATCGGTCCAGGCGAACGATTCGAGAACCGCCCGCATGTCCTGGGCGAAGCGTTCGATAACCGGAGCGGACTCGGGCGCCTCGTTCGCTTCGCCCGTCAGCAAGCCCAGATCGTTCAGGCCGGTATCCAGAACAGCCGCGTTCGTGACACAGCCGTGAAGCACCAGGCACACTTGCGTGCTGCGCGCCCCGAGGCTGAGCACCAGCGCCTGGCGTTCGCGTTCGGAAAACAGCTCATGCCAGGTCCGCGCCGTTCCCTCGCAGGCTGGCAGAATGGTCTGGGGTTTGAAGACGTCCGCCTCGCCGGCCAGACGCCGCAGGGTATCGCTGCGGGCGGCCGCGATGGTGACATCCACCGTACCGTTCGTCGAAGGGCTGGTCCGCCAGGCGACCTCAATTTGCGAAGGGGGCAACGGGAGCAGCGACTCGGCCTGCATCCGCACGATTGCGGCGATCTCGTCCTGGGCTACCTTCGGGGCG
>JANQFY010000152.1 GCA_028277585.1 Sedimentisphaerales bacterium | reverse complement strand
CCGTCGCGATGTCCCCGTCCAGGCCCATGGCCTTGAGGAAGGCGTAGGCCATGGGCCTGGACGGGGACATCGCGACGGTCACCATGGACTGGGACAAGGCCGGCGCGACCGCTTCGGAAGGCCATCGCGTTCTGTCGACCGGCACGCATGAAGTTCAGATCGAGAGCAGTCGGTATCCGTTCTGCGCCACCGGCCCGGTGGACAATGACGGCAGCATCCGGTCCGGCATGACCCTGGTCCCCTTCGATCAGGACCTGAATCGCTTCGTCCTGATCGTCCGCAGTGCCCCGGCCGGTCGCTATCGCGTCACCTGGGGCGAACCGTCCCGGAGCTACTCGGCCGCTCAATTGGCTCAGGGCGTCAACCTGGCAGCCGATTTCGAAACCAATCCCTTCAGCGCCGCCTTTGCCCGCGTCGATGAAGCGGTCGCCAAGAAGCAGGCCTACGAGACCCGTCAGATTAAGACGCTGTTCCACGGGCCGGAAGGCCGCACGGATATGGACACGACGGCCGTCCTGACCGAGAAGGTCCGCCGCCCGCTGGCGGCCGCCATCAGAGCCGCCTTTAAACCCGTCCGGCACACGATCCGAATCGAGGCGCAGTAGCTTGTGGGCACAGCACACGTGCCCGCTCAACACGGCGTGACGAGATCCAACGCACTGACTGCGTTTGGGTTAGTTCAACCATCTGGTCCGAATCGGCAGTCTGAAAACAAGGGAGAGTAGCGTCAGGTGCGAATCGCGTGAATCGTCTCCTACTGATCCTGTTCGGCATTCATTTCTGCGCGGCGCTCGTGCTCTATGTCCGGAGAAGGCAACGGGTCTACGCGGCGCTGACCGTGGTCTTTCTTTGTCTTGTGGCCTCAACTCTGATCAAACTCGGCGCGCCGCAGTGGGTAGTGTGCGGTATTGAGATGTCGACCGCCTTGAGAATCGCCGCTCTGGCTCTGTCATGCCTCACTCTCATCCTCAGGCTGGCAAGCGCGATGAAGACAAAGAGAGATACCGCCAGCGCCGACTAGATTAGCCGCCGCCCGATGGACCTCCTTTCGACGCTACTCTCATCAGTTCACTCCCCGTCAACATTATCGAAAGGTAATGCTCCCGTCAGTTCCCGGTCATGTCCGTTGGTTAGACTAATAGACGCTGGAACCAGAGAGCACTGTAGAGCCCGTTCGGCGTTGGTCCAGTTTGGATAACGGATACGCCGTTGCATGCTAACTATATCATCTTTGCGGAGGCTGACCATGTTTGATCACAGAACGTCGAGCAAACTGCTGGGAGTGCTGCTGCGCATGGCTTGGATCTCTTTGGGCTCGGCTCAAGAGATCCCGGAGGGCCCCTACCTGGGGCAGAACCCGCCGGGCCTTGAACCTGAGGTATTCGCCCCGGGAATCGTCACACTGGCCAATCGCTTCGAATTCAACGGAAGCATCACACCGAACGGACGAGAATTCTATTTCACGGTTTCGAGCACGAGTTACACCGCGAACAAGGTGATGGTGACATATCAAAAGGACGGCGTCTGGACCACGCCGGCGGTCGCCCCCTTCTCCGGATGGGACCTCGACTGGGGCATCTACCCTTCGCCGGATGGCCGGCGTCTGTTCTTCAGTTCCGGACGGCCCAGCCAATCATGGGATGTCAATATCTGGATGTGTGAGCGTGAGGGGGCCGATTGGGGTGAGCCGACCAAGCTTGCACTCAATTCGCCCGCCGGCGATTATGCCGGCACCTGCACGTGGGACGGCACGCACTATTTCGGTTCGTTGCGCAACGGCTTGATATCGATTTTCAGATCCGTTCCCGTGGCGGGCGAGTACAGCCATGTGGAAAGGCTCCCCTATCCCATCAATACAGGAGGACGAGATCTCAATCCCTATATTGCACCGGATGAAAGCTATCTGATCTTTGCCTCGGACCGGGGCGACAATCAGGACCTCTACATCAGCTACCGAAATGAGGATGACTCCTGGACAGAGCCATTGAATCTGGGGCTCCCGGTCAGCAGTCAGGACTCCGAATGGAATCCGTTCCTGTCACCGGATGGTCAGTACCTGTTCTTTGCCCGCAGTACAGGAACAACGTCAGCGCCGCAGAACGTTGATCTGTATTGGGTCCACGCCGGCGCGGTTCTTCCAGACGCGACGGGGCCGATTCACAACCTGAGCAGCGAACAACGATTCCGTTCCATCCAGTGCGCCATCAGGCATGCCAAGGCAGGCGACACGCTTGTCGTGGAACCGGGCGTTTATCATGAGAGTTTCGCCCTGGAGAAGGACATAACTCTGCAATCGGTGGATCCTGATGATCCCTACTACGTCGGTGGGACCATCATCCAGGCCGATGTGGACGAACCGGTTCTGACCCTCACCGGCCGTACGGGGGCATGCGAAATAGCCGGTCTGACGTTGCGGGCTGGCTCAGTCGGCGTTGCGGGAGTGACCACAGATGCCATCTTCCGGAATTGCCGTATCATGGACAACGTAACCCACGGCATGGAATTGTCAGAGGGCAGCGCCCCGCATCTGCTTGGCTGCCTGATCACAGCCAACGGTCAGGCCGGCATCCAGATGCATACCAAGATCGGTGGGCGAGCCCCCCTGTACTGCGAGCCCATCATCGAGAATTGTGCGATCGTGGATAATGGCCAAGCCGGCATGGCTGGCGGCCAACCGGTGATTGTGGATTCGGTAATTCAAGGCCAATGATCCTGAGAATGGACAAGCCAAGAACCGTCGCAAGCTAGGATTGTGGAAGTGTCACGGTGAACGTGCTGCCCTGCCCGGGTGCGCTAATGACAGCGATGCTGCCCTTGTGGGATCGAGCCGTGGCTTGGGCCAGGCTGAGGCCCAGGCCGTTGCCGGCAGTCGATCGGCTTTCGTCGCCGCGGTAGAATCGCTTGAAAATGTGGGGCAGTCTGTCCGGTTCAATGCCAATGCCACTGTCCTGGATTCGCAACACGACCGCCTGATCCTGCGCGGTCAGAGATACGTTTATGCGGCCCTGGGCGGGAGTGAACTTGATCGCGTTGTCCAGGAGATTGGCCACCATGCGTTGCAGGCCGTTGAGGTTGCCTTGCACCCATAGATGCGGCTCATCATGGGCCAGTTCCAGAACCTGATGTTTGTCCTCGGCCACGGGGCCGAACAGATCGAGAGCCTGATCCACCAATTCGACCATGTCAACACGCGCGTCCCCGGTTGACGAGAGTCCGGAATCGAGCTGAGCAATCTCCAACATCGTATTGATCATTTCTATCAGGCGGTCACACTCTCTGATCGCCTCGGCGCCCATATTGTGCAGGTCCTCGCTTGAGGGATGAGACGCCAGCGTGGTTTCAGCCAGCCCACGAATCCGCGTAATGGGGCTGCGCAGGTCATGAGCGACGTTGTTGGTCGTCTCGCCCAGTTCGCGAATCAGAGCCTCGATGCGGTCCAGCATGCCGTTGAAAGCCAGAGCCATCTCCGCAATCTCGTGACCGTGGGATTCAGGCTCTACACGGCGTCCAAGGTCACCCTTGCCAATACTCAGCGCCGTCTGCGTCACCTGTCGCACGCCCGCCATGGCGCGCCGGGCGATGAAGAATCCCAGTCCTCCCCCGACGACCAGGACGATACCAAACGCCAATGTCAAGACCCGCCGATACTGCCCCATTAGTCTGTTGATATCCTGGAGGCTGTAGACCCCCACCATGATCATCCCATTCGAATAACGCAGGTAGGCAACACGCGCGTTCCGCTGGGGGTCAAGCAACGCGGTTGTCTTCAGCGCCGCCATCTGCTTGACGCCGGTGGTCTCAAGCAGAGTCACGGCGGGGTCGCAAGGCAATCTGGCCGGCAACGGATCGGGCAAGTCCGCCCGGGAGGGCAGTTCGGGCACACCGTCGATAATACCGGGCAACTCATTCTGCCACGATGCCATATCAGAAGACACGACCACTTCGCGTTGGGCCGAGAGCAGCACCCAGAGGACCTTGCCTTCGCCCTCATTGCTCGCGCTCCAGGTGATGCTGTCACTGATGATCCCGGGCCCCTCCTCGGGCTTCCGCTCCAGGAGACTGCCATAATAAGAAAAATCGCCCAGTTTGCCGGCTATCCTGGCGTCCAATCGACTCATCATGATGGACCTCAGACTGAAGTCGATCGGGATCAGCACTGCGATCAACAGAAGGGCAAGAAGAACGACATAGAGCAGAGTCAGTCGGAACGTCACCGTGCCCCCGAAGCTAAGCTTTCTCTTCGAGCACATAGCCGACCCCCCTGACGGTGTGGATTAGCTTGTCGGCGTGATCGCGATCGATCTTGTCCCGCAGGCGGCAGATCCGGACCTCCACCACGTTCGTTTGAGGATCGAAATTGTAGTCCCAAACGTGCTCCATGATCATGGTCTTCGAAACCACGCTCCCTGCGTGGCGCATCAGATACTCGAGCAAGGCGAATTCGCGCGGCTGCAGCTCGATGGCTTGGTCGGACCGTTTCACTTTCCGACGAATCAAATCGACGCGGAGGGGGCCGACGGTCAGAGTCGTCGGTTCGGCAATGCGATGGGCCCGCCGAATCAAGGCCTGGAGGCGCGCCAATAGTTCAGAGAATGCGAAGGGCTTGACCAGGTAGTCATCACCTCCCTTCTGCAGTCCCAGAATCCGATCATCAACCGAGGCCTTGGCGCTCAGAATCAAGACAGGGGTCGTCACCCTGTTCTGGCGGGCTCTTTGAATCATCGAGAGGCCATCCAGCAACGGCAACATGATGTCGATAATCGCCGCATCGAACGCATCCCTGAGCAGTTTGTCAAGGCCGGCCGAGCCGTCGGCAACGTGCACAACCACGTATCCAGCTTCCTTCAGCCCCTTGATGACAAATGAGGCGATCCCAAGGTCATCTTCGACAAGCAGTATTCGCATAGACTCTGTTATACCAGTTTCGACCGGCCCGACACGGCTATTCACATTACCTTTTGGCAATGTTCGGGGCGATGTGAGAGGTGACCCAATTCGGTGACGACCCCCGGCGGCTATTCCGCGAATTCCAGTTTGGCCAGGTAGATGGCGGTGAGTGGTTTACCGTTGGCGTCTTTCTCGTGGGAGGAGTACCAGGACACCAGGGCGCGAGTCCGGCTCAGTTCGATGAAGCCGGGGTAGGAGTTGTCGCCGCCGCTGGGCAGTTCGGCGAATTCGGTCAACCGCTCGTCGACCAGCCAGCACAGCGAGGTCTTGTAGTCTCTGTCACGCAGCTTCTTGCGTCCTCCGACGACGGTGTAACCGCCCCACCGTGTCAGGAGCGGCCCACCGATGTAGCGGTCGAGTTCGCTGCGCTGCCAGTGGGTATAGGGCCGGCGCGATTTCAGAAGCTGCGCCTTGTCCCCGCCGCGCCGACCGATCGCGATGATGCTCCCGTCCGGTTCGAACAGAAAGGCGGTCTCGTCACCCCGGACTTCCTGGAACAACGTCCGGGTGCGCCAGATCAGACCATCGTCACTTTCCAGCAGAGCCGATTCGACCATCGAGCCTTCGCCCCTGGGCGGAATCGCGAAGCCCTGCTTGCGCCGCCCGTTGAGATACGCCTTGCCGTCAAACGTCTCGGCTCGCCAGATGTAGTGGCCGAACGTCCCTTCGAGCATGGTCGGACCTTGCCAAGTGGCGCCGTCCCTGGACCACACGGCGTAGCCCAGATGCTGGTTCAGATCATAGTCTGAGCGTTTCGGTGAACTGTCACCGCAGTACCAGGTCCCGGTGTAGACGAAGAGCCTGTCCTTGAACACCAGGAAATGGGGATCGCGGGTATCCCGCTTCGGCACGCTGAAGCGATGCACCTGCTCCCACCGCCGCCCGTCGGTGCTGCTCAGAATGATGATCGAGGCGGTCGGATGCACCATGTGCCCGTCCGGGCAACTGCGAAACGCCAGATAGAACTTGTCTTTGAAACGAACGAGATCGGTGAAGGCATTGTGCTCGCCGTTGTGGAACACGCGTCGGACGTTTCTGACTCTGACTAGGGGCAAGACACTACCAAGCGTCGGCGTCGCCAAAGAGACTATACCAAGCGTGATGCACAGCATCCGCAACGGACCGTGCTGCCACATGTGCCATTTTCGTCGTCTTGAACACACCATACCAGGTTCCCTCCATAGAACGCCGAAGTCAGATTGACACTCTACACCGTCCGCCCAAGCGACAAATCTGCGGGCCGGATCGCCGAAGCCTCAAGATAGACGAAGACCGCCACGTCGACAAGCCCCTTCCCAGCCGCGGAATTGCCTTGAATTACGCCGTCGCTTGGGCTATAAACAGCCCTTCTTGACAATCGAAATTGTGAGTCTGTGAGGCGTCTTAGATGAGATACAGCCAGATACTGGTGCCGACGGTCAAAGAAGTCCCCGCCGATGCGGAGATCCCCAGCCACCAACTGATGATCCGGGCGGGCCTGATCCGCAAGGTTGCCAGCGGAACGTACACCTACCTGCCGCTCGGGTGGCGCACGCTGCGAAAGATCATGCAGATCGTCCGCGAGGAGATGGATCGGGCCGGCGCCCAGGAGATCATGGTGCCCTGTCTGCAGCCGCGCGAGCTGTGGCAACAGACCGGTCGCGACGCCGACTACGGCGAGACCATGTGCCGCCTACAGGACCGTCACGGCCGGTGGAACGTGCTGGGCCCGACCGCCGAGGAGGTCTTCACCTTCCACGCCTCGGCCGAAATCAACTCGTACAAGCAACTGCCGATCAATCTCTACCAGATCAGCCCGAAATTCCGCGACGAGTTCCGCCCCCGCTTCGGCGTCCTGCGCTCGCGCGAATTCATGATGAAGGACGCGTACAGTTTCGACGCGGACGAAGAGAGCCTGCACGAATCGTACATGGCGATGTACAACGCCTACTGTCGCGTCTTCCAGCGCTGCGGCGTCGAGTACGTCATCGTTGAGGCCGAGACGGGCGAGATGGGCGGCTCCGGCTCGCACCAGTTCACCGTCCCGTGCGAATCGGGTGAGGACACGACGGTCTACACCGAGGACGGCGCGTACGCCGCCAACCTGGAGAAGGCGGCCGTCGACCCGCTGGCCAAACAAACCGCCGACGGCGAAATCCCGACTCCCGAGAATGTGCATACGCCGAACGTCGGAACGATCGAAGCGGTCTGCGGCTTCCTCAAGACCCAGCCGGCCGAGATGATCAAGACGCTGATCTACGCCTGTGATGACGATGTGCTGGCCGTCCTGATCCGAGGCGATCACGAACTGAACCCTGAGAAGCTGACCCAGGTGCTGGGCGGCGTCGCGGCCGACTTGGCCGACGAGGCGACGATCGAGAAGGTCACCGGCGCGAAGGTGGGCTTCGCCGGACCCGTGGGTCTGGCGGACCGTGTCTCCAAGCTGATCGTCGACCACGCCGTGGCGGCTCTGAGCGTGGGCGTCACCGGAGCCAACCAGGCCGACTACCATACTAAGAACGTCGTCCCCGGCCGGGACTTCCCGCTCGAAGGCGACAACATCGTCGTCGCGGACGTTCGCAACGCCGTCCAGGGCGACACCTATCAAGGCAAGCCGTTGCTCTTCAAACGCGGCATCGAGGTCGGGCAGGTCTTCAAGCTCGGGACCAAGTACAGCCGCAAGCTCGGGGCGACCTTCCTTGATGAGAATGGCGTCGACACCCCCTGCTTGATGGGCTGCTATGGGATCGGCATCAATCGGATCATGGCGTCCGCGATCGAACTGTACCACGACAAGAACGGCATCGTCTGGCCCATCTCGATCGCCCCGTTCGAGGTGCTGATCACACCGGTGAACCAGGACGATGAAACGATCGCTCAGACCGCCGAGACGATCTACAACCAACTGACCGAGGCCGGCGTCGAGGTGCTGCTGGACGACCGTAGCCTGCGAGGCGGAGTCAAGTTCAAGGACGCCGACCTGATCGGCATCCCCATTCGTGTCACGGTCGGCAAGAAATCAGTCGCCGAAGGTAACGTCGAGGTCAAGCTGAGGACGGATAAGGACAGCGCTAAGACGCCAATCGAAGGGGCCGCACAGACAGTCCTGGAACTGATTCAGTCGCTCAAGAGCAACCTGGAAAAATAGCATCGAGCGACCTCTGGACGAATTGGCCTCAACCCGAACAGGAGGACCCAATGGATTCGAACAATCTATCCCGAAGAAGTCTCATGCAGAAGACATCCTTGATCGCCGCCGGTGCGGTCGCATCACACTTGGTTGGGAGGACCGACGCCATGGAACTGGAGAAAATCGAATGCGTCGCCACGAAGGGCCGCATCAATCAGGCGGTCAGCCGCTGGTGCTATGGCAAGTGGTCGCTGGACCAACTCTGCGAGGTCTCGAAACGCCTCGGCATCAAGGCGATCGACCTGCTCGGGCCCGGCGACTTCGCGACCGTCAAGAAGCACGGGCTGGTCTGTTCGGTCGTCAACAGCCATTCATTGCCCAACGGACTGGCCGACAAGAAGTTCCATACCGAGTGTCTCGCCAAGCTGCGTGAAGCGATCGACGCGACCTCCGACGCGGGTTTTCCCAACGTGATCTCCTTCTCGGGCAACCGGCGCGGCATTCCGGACGACGTCGGGATTGACAACGCTGTCGAGGCGCTGAAGAAGATCGTGGGGCATGCGGAGAAAAAGAAGGTCACGATCGTGCTGGAGTACCTCAACAGCAAGGTCAACCATCCGGACTATATGTTCGACAACATGCGTTGGGGCGTGGAGGTCTGCAAGCGCATCGGTTCCGATCGCGTCAAGATCCTCTACGACATCTACCACGCCCAGATCATGGAAGGCGATGTCATCCGCACGCTGCAGACCAACAAGGACTACATTGGTCACTACCATACCGGCGGGAACCCGGGTCGCAACGAGATCGACGACACCCAGGAACTGTACTACCCGGCGATCATGAAGGCGATCGCCAAGACCGGTTATGCCGGTTATGTGGCTCATGAGTTCGTCCCCAAGGGAGACCCGCTCAAAGGCCTGACCTATGCGGCGCGCATCTGCGACGTCTAGACCGCATTGGCACCTGTAGACCATATTCACCGAAGGCCGCTCTGCTGGGCGGCCTTCGGCCTTTCCGGGCGACACCCACCGGCCCAATCACCTCCATCAATAGCGGCTTTCTCCACCAGAAGGCCTCCTTCCCCCACGATGGGTGACTCCCAAAGCCCATTTGGCCCGTCGGTTTTTGCATTTCATCATCCAATCTGATACAATAGGCACTGGCAGGTAATGTGCAATTGAGGGTCCGACGTCGGTAGGTGATAGAATCCCATGATCCGGAGACAACATCTCGGATTGGTCTTGCTTGGCGCTATTGTGCTCGGCTGGATGAGCAGCTCGGCGCAGGCGGAGTTTCTCTCGGCGCGCCAGGCAAAGAAGACCCCCCGCGCTCGAATCGCCTGCCTGCCCAGTCCGACCATGGGCGTTCGCTACATCAGCCCTGAGGATCTTGGCACACACGCCTATCGCTCGGGTCGGCGGAACGAAGGCAACGGCATCCTTTACACTTGCCACGGCGGGCACATCGACCTGACCCACCTGCGGAAGATCGCCGACTGGACCGCCTATCTGGCGTTTCATTTGCGCGAGGCACTGGCGGACAATCAAAGCCAGTTCGTTTTCAAGATGTTCGAGCCGTCGCGACACTACGTCGAGCTCGAGTACCCACCCGGCTGGCGATATCTTGATCGCCAAACCAGGCACGAGATCGCTCGTGAGGTTTCCGTCCGCATGGGGGCGTACCTGGCGTACACCGCCAGCGTCTGGCACGAGATTCTCACCTGGCACGGCTTCAAGGCGATCGGTTTCTATCCAGAGTACAACTCAGCTTTCTCCTGGGAGGACAACTACTCCAACGCCCTGGGCAGCTATATCGGGGCCATGGCGGTGCGACAGCGCGACTTGAGCTACAACGACGCGATGACTGAGCTTATCGCCCAAGAGTTCAGCCGCCTTGGCGTACGGTCCAAGCAGACCGCCCACGACGCGGGAGAGGCCGTCAGAGACCGATGGTTCGTCGGCGCGTTCATCCGCGTCACAATGACCAAGAGACATCTCGACGTCGGACTTGACGACGGGCTGATCACCCCCTGGCTCGTGCCGGACGTCACGGGCTGTGGAGATCCGGAGCCCTGGCTTTGCCCGGTGCCCACTCTGGAGCTCCTGGAAGACTACGGCTTCAGCCTGAAACATGAGATCGAACCCAGAGAATGGGAGCGATTCAAGATCTTGCGGGCTGTCTATCCCAGCCGCAAGGAGAGACGCAAACGCATCGAGCCAACGAAGCACTTCGAAATCATCCTGGAGCACGTCAGGGCGAAGGTCAACAAACGATATGGTCCGTTCGCCCACCTGCGCGAGAAGCCGAAGGCACTCCCGAATCAGACGCAATTGGCCAAGGCTTCGCGTAACACTCGCAGCCCCTCACGCGCCAACACCGCGGCGCGTCCGGCCGAACTCGTCGCAACAGCGCAGGAGACTCCCAATGATCTCGCATCTGGGGACGGCCCGGCGCACAACGATCGTCGAAAGAGGCGCAGACCAAACCTCTTGGGCTTTCTCGGTTCGGCCGTCTCATGGCTGACCGATGGAGCGCTGTGAGAACCGCATTCGGCCATGGACGCCACTAACGGACGGCAGGTCCCGGCGCTAACTACGGAGAGGATTCAGGTGCCGCATCATGTGGGAACTCAACACACCCCAACCGGGCAAGATACTCATCGGCATCCTCGCGGCGGACGCATCCGCTCTGGCTGCCGCCCGCGAGGAACTGACCACTGAATTGGGGCCGGCCGATCTGCTCAGCGACATTTGGCCATTCACCGACACGACGTATTACTGCGATGAGACAGGGCCCCATATCCTGAGGCAATTCCTGAGCCTGGAGGCGCCGGCCGATCCCGGGACATTGGCTGATATCAAGCACCAGACCAATCGGATCGAGCAGAACTTGGCGCAAGCCCTTTCCAGCGAATTCCCTCGACCGATCAACCTCGACCCCGGCCTGATCGAGCCGTCGAAACTCGTGCTGGCAACCACCAAGAACTTCTCCCACCGCATCTATATCGGCAAGAAAATGTACGCCGAAGTCACACTTGTTTTTGACAAGGGCGCCTGGCGTCCCCTACCATACACCTATCCGGACTATCGCCAACAGTCGTACGGAGCGTTCTTCAGTCAGGTCAGAGAGAAACTGCTGCGGCAACTGAGATCGGCGACCCACGAGAGATAGAAGACCGCCCCTTCGAAGGGGTGGTTTCGAGGAAACCATGCTGATTGTAATGGCCGTAGCATTGCTTCTGGGCTCGTTCGCCATGTCACTTGCGCTGACCGCCCTCGCCAAACGAC
>JANQFY010000139.1 GCA_028277585.1 Sedimentisphaerales bacterium | reverse complement strand
ATCGATCGCTTCATTGACGAATGGCAGGACAGCGGCGTCGACGACGTGCACGTGGCCGAATACATGATGTGGCACCACACGATCAAGGATCGGCGTGTCGACGGGGTCACCGATGGCGATGGCTACAGTCCCTGTGCGGCTCCTTTCCGACATGGCTGCATTCTGGCCGACGGCACCGTCGTTCCCTGCTGCATGGATTTCGATGGCCAGATGCCCCTGGGCGATGTCCGGCAGACTCGCTTTCGAGAGATCTGGTTCAACAATCGCTATCGCCAACTGCGTCTGCAGATGCTCACCGGCAGCGTGCCGACCGGATCGATCTGCGAGAATTGCTGCAATCTCTTCCGTGAACTGACCTGAGCTGTCCGGCCGTTCATTGCGCCGTCTCACCAGATGGCGGCCAGGAACAGCCAGCGGTTGTTGTGCGGCAGCCAGGGTTCGTTGGCTTGGTAGTCGGCTCGCGGTTCAGGGTGCAGGTCCAACCAGGGACGGTCCTGGTCGGGCCAGGCTCGGGTGATGCCGTTGATCACGGCGCCCGGGACGGCGCCGCGCGGGTTGCCCGGAATGGCGTTGTAGCGGTGGTGATACTGGGGCACGAAAACACTTCCGACACCTTCCATGGTGGAGATGCCGTACGGATTGCGGCCGAGCATCCAATGGACCTGATTCTCCGCGATCTGACGTCCTGCTGCGAACCCGAGCTTGTCCAGCAGGATCCCCTCGTAGGCGGCGTCCAGAAGTTCGCGGCTCTCTCCCACGTGCCAATTGTTGACGTCGCGATAGCGTCGGAAATAGATCAATGTGCCGTCATCGTCATGCCGCCGGATGATCTCAAAGGGGTTGTCGCAACTCAGTTGGATTTCCTTCAGCCGCTGGCCGGCGATGGGCTTGATCGCCGCGACCAGAGCATCGTCAGGGAACGCCAGTGCGTACTCCGCCAGTTCACGGAAACTGCTTGTGTTCCCGCCGTTGGCAAGCAGTGCCTGGGCTCGCTTTCTAGCGGCTTGTCGATAGGTATTCTCCTTCGTCGTGCTGTGGAACGCCAGAAGTGTGGACATGCTTCCGCCGTGCTTCTGGAAGAGTGTCTCGGCCAGAGTAAGGTATTCCGGGTCGTACTTGCCGAGCAGTGCGAAGCCTCGGGTGCAAGGGGCGGCGCTGCGTTGGTCGTCACGCACGGGGCGCTCGTCTCCCGTGTTGGGTTTGTTGTCTGTTTCGTCTTCCGGGGCGCCCCAGTAGCCGTAACCCGAGCTGAGTGTTCCCACCATGTTCAAGGTTTCGGCGTTGATGCACTTCTTGAGGAATTGGGCGCCCCAGAACGCTTCATCGAGAATGTCTGCTCGACCGTTCTGGTCGCTGTCGAATCGGTCGAAGAAGTCCGGTCGCCGGCTGTAGGCGAACGCCAGAGCGTAGACCGATTCGGGCGTGTAGCCATTGTACTTGTTGTAGTCCCCCGCGTCGTGCCAACCGCCGGAGAGATCCCTATGGGTTCCGTCGGGCATCCGAGCGTCGTCGAGGTGGCAGGCGGCGTGGAATCCGGGAATGGCGACGCCGCAGCGCTGGTAATAAAAGAATCGGTAGGCCAGTTCGCTCGTGCGGGCAACCAGGAGATCGTCGCTGATTTCAAACGGTGGGGAATACTGAGGCGTCTCGCCAACGATCGTTTCCACGACGTAGCGGCCGGGCTTGCGGAAGGTCGAGAAGTCGCCCGTCCAATGGTGGAGATCCCATTCACGCAGATACCCCAGCGCCTTCCATTGGCCCGTGAACGCTCTGGAGTAGTCATCCAGATTGATCAGACGGAACGATCGAGGAGGACGGGGCAGTGCCGTCGACGATTGCAGGATAACGCCCTTGGCATTGGAGTTCGTTTCGTAACCCAGTTGATCGATCAAGATATCCGCATGGGGGTAGCGATTGAACGTGATTTGAACATCGTCAATATGGAAAGGCTGATCGCCTTTCGTCTCGATCGCGATCTGCATCTGCCGGGCCGTGTGACACCGCATGGCGTGGATCGTATATCGGGTCCAGCCGTCCCGTGTTTCACTGGGGTGACCAACGGTTTCTTCGGCGATCTTGATGAACGGTACATGGTTGCGGCGTGTGTACCAGATCGCCTTCAGGGTGATCGCCTGGTCGGCTGCCTTCTTCACCCAGACCGATGCGTCGCATGAGAGGATGTCCTGGTCCAGGCGAAAGGCAATGGTCCTGGCGCCACTGACGCCCTTGTTGGTGATGTTGGTGCGGACCTCTTCACCGCCATTGTACTGGCTGTAGTAGAAGACGCCCGTCACTCGCTTAGGCTTGGGGGTGATGCGCAGGGCGTGCTCGTCCGTGCGTGCGACGTTGTCGACGATCTTGATCTCACTCGCGCCATCATCGGTTACAATGCCGATGGGAAACCATCCGCCGAAAACGCAGGTATTCGTCTCGATCTTCGTCAGGTCGGCCTCGAAAGAGGGATTCGGCGCGACGTTCATCTTTGCCGTATCTGCTTTGGCTTTCGCGGGTTGTCCGGTGATGATCCCGACGATCGGAAGAGCCATGAGAAGAACGAGTACGTGGTTCGCCGCGAAGGGTCGATTCATGTCTGCACTCCAGCGCTGTCTATCGCCGTCCATACCCCGACCCGTGACGTCACGGGCCGTGCACATCGCTAGCATAACCGGCCCGGCGGCAAAATCCAGGGCTTTCTGGGACGCCGTGTCGCCATCGGCGCTTGGAGAGCCATACGCTTGCCTGAGACGGCGTGTCTAGGGCCCTTCGGTCACTTCGTTTGGATCGGATTCGGTCGGTATGAGCGCCGGCTGGAAACAGGAGAAGACGCCGTAGTCGGATCCATCCTGGTCCTCGCTTTCCCAGGCGGCCAGGAACGAACCATCGGGAGCCATCGCGATGTCGGGATATCGCTGCTTGCCGGCGACATACCCGTTGAGCCTGACATCGTCGCTCAGGGGGCGGCCCCGCCCGTCGAAACGCCGGGCGAAGATGTCGGTCGCCAGGTTCGGATCCTCATGCGTATGTTGCCAAGCGACGACGAACTCGTTCGCATCGTTGATCGCCACTCGGGGCCACTGCTGTGCGCCCTCGCGAACAGCATTGACCACGAAGGGGTCGGACAACGGATCGCCGTTGGGGTCGTAGCATCGGGCGTGGATATCGTCGAGGCTCGCGCGATTCGGATCGCCATCCCAGGTGATGACAAAGGCGCCGGCGGCGTTCATGGTGACGGCAGGGCGGGTGATTGACGCGATTTCATCGGTGTTGACCTCAAAGGGACTTGAGGGGCCTGCATCGTTCGGGTCCAGCCGACAGGCGTGAATGCTCCTACGCGTGCGATCCTCCATCCAGACGACGATTGTGTCACCGACCTCGTTCATTGCTATGTCAGGATAGCGGCAGTCGTGCACATCCCCGGAGACTTGGAACCCGTCCCCGACCGGTACGCCATTGGGGTCGAACCGTTGGGCTCGGATGGTTGTGTTGCCTGAGGTCTCGTCGGAAGGGCGATTCTCCCAGACAACGAGGAAGGCGCCATCGGCGCCCGCGGCCATGCGAGGGTAGATCTGCCGTCCGTTCGGATCGGCGTTGACAGCCAGTTCGGCGGTGAGCGGTGAACCGTTGGGGTCGAACAGGCGTGCATAGATGTCTTCCTCTTCACGCCCGCCGGGCCCTTGCCAGGCAACCAGGATGGATCCTGCATCGTTGATCGCCAGTGCCGGCTCGGTCTGGTTCCCTTCGGTGGTGGCGTTGAGCTGGATGTCCTCTGTCTCCGGGATCCCGTTCGGATCGAATCGCCGCGCTATGATATCGTTCGACCTTCCCGAGCCTGAGAAGTAGCTGCTCCAGGCGATGACGAATCCGCCGTCGTTGCGGAGCGACACTGTTGGATTGCATTGATTGCCCGCCGTGCGGACATTTGTCTGGATTTCCTCGGCCGCCGACAGGGCGACCGCACACAAGGTGACTGTACAGACAAGACGTGCAGCGTTCATAGACGTTTCCCTCCTCACTAAGTGGATAGTAATGTCTCTAAATGCTGAGCCGGTTCTCCTCTCCGTGGTTCTCGCTCGCCATCCGTTCTCGCCGCGCAAACATGTCCCGCACCCGGGCCGCTTCAGAAGTCCTATCTCGCTGCTGTCGTGCGACCTGAGTCACTTAACAGTTCTAGTATAGCGGATCGGACTCGTGGGGCCAAGAAAAAACCGTCGATTCAGCGGACTCGCCTGACGGTGCTGGCTTATGCACGCTCTTGCTGGGGTAGGGCTGCTGTGTTAGACTGCAATCGCGAGCAAGACGCCTGCTAGATGAGTTTGCTGGAAGGAGATTGGGAATGGCGGACGATGGGATGCCGAAGGGCAGAATCGGCGACGTCGAGGTGAGCCGGCTGATCATTGGGGGCAATCAGTTCAGCGGCTGGTCGCACAGTCGCGACCTGCTGTATCTGCGTGACCTGTTCAAGGCGTACGCCACGGGAGAGAAGATCATGGAGACGCTGGAGGTCGCCGAGGAGAGCGGCGTCAACGCGATGATTTCCGGCGATGCACGACCCTTGAGGAAGTACGCGCAGGAGCGGGGCGGAACGATCCAGTGGATCGCTCAGGTGCACCCGAAGGTCAACGACGTGACGACGAACATCAAGCACGCGATCGACCAGGGCGCGGTGGGCGCCTACGTTCAGGGCGGGGTGGGCGACAGCTTCGTCAAGGGGGGACGCGTCGACCTGCTGGGCGAAGCGGTGGAGTTCATCAAGAGACAGGGCCTGATCGCCGGCATCGGCGGGCACTCGATTGAGGTTCCGATGGCGGTGGAGAAGGCGGGCATCCAGCCGGACTTCTACATGAAGACACTGCATCACGGCGACTACTGGTCGGCGACGCCCAAAGACAGGCGGGTCGAGTTCAA
>JANQFY010000107.1 GCA_028277585.1 Sedimentisphaerales bacterium | reverse complement strand
TTGAACTCGTAGACATCTTGCAGTACAAAGATATCGGCCGTCGCGGCGTGCCCCGCCATCTCGTCGCTTTGGCTCGCGTCGTTGGTGCAGCGACCGCTCATGACATAGATGCAGTCATCGAAACCGTTGTGCTGCGCGACCGTCAAGTTGAACGCTCGCGCCGGGCCAGGCCAGGTCGGGAGGAGTTCCCATTGGAAATCGCCGGATGGGTCGCCCCGCTTGGAGAGGTCGAGCCGCCAGAAACTCGCCAGCGCCGTGTCCAGCCCCGCCCCGCTTTGTCCGCCGGCCAGGTAGATCGTCTCCCCGATCCGTGCGGCAGCGCCGTAGGCACATGGCGACGGTAGCGATGGCAATGGCTCCTGAGCCAGTCGCTTCTCGTTCGCATCCCAAGTCAGCAGAAAACAACGGTCGAACGTCGCCACCCCGTCGTTTCCGCCCAAGCAAGCCACGCCATGCGGCGTACTGACACAGGCGGCGTAGGCGATGGGCTGATCCAGCCTGAACCCATCAAGCCACTGATAGGAACCGGCGCCGTCGCGAAGGAGGACCCACGCGTCATCGCGCCAAACCTTGTCGTTCTCCCAGACCGGCTCCGGGAAGTTCGCGCCGCCGGCTACGATCAACGCGTCGCTGTGGACGCCCACCAATGGACCGCCCAGCCCCAGAGCGTTCGGAAGAGAAGGCAGAGATTCCCAGCGAAGCCCGGCTTCGGAACCAGCCGCGGGACAGAGTGAGACCAGCGGGAGGAAAAACGTGACACACATCCGAGCGAAAGTGCGATGCTTCATTTCGACGTCCATTAGCAGATGTCACTTGGAACGACAGGAGAGAGGATTCAAGAGATCGGTCGAGCCCAGTCGAAGAACCCCAGCGCCTCCAGTTCCTGTTTCAGATGTGTCGCCTGGGTCGACCCCAGGGAAGGCAAGGGCAGGCGACACGAACCGCAGTCGATCCCGAGCATCTTCAGGATCGCCTTGAGTGCTCCGTGGAAGGGATAACGCTTCATGACTCGGATCATATGAACCGAAAGGAACTGCAACCGACGCGCCTCGACGAGGTCGCCCTTCTCGAACGCCTCGATGAGGCGACAGTACAGCGGCGCCGCGATGTTGTACGTGCTCCCCACAGCGCCGCGCGCGCCGACAGCCAGAGCGCTGAGCATCATCTCGTCGCAGCCCCAAAGCATATCGAAGCGTCCGCCATCCAGTTCGAGACAGGCCTGGAACTCGTGGGCGGTCGGCGCGGTGTATTTCATCCCCGCCAAGTTCGGGGCGCGCTCGGCCGCAACGGGCAGAAGTTCGACCATGTCCAGCGCCACGCCCGTCAGAGCCGGGATGTGGTAGTAGTAGAATGGCAACTCGGGAGCGGCTGAGGCGATGTGGGCGATGCAACCGGCCAGCACGTCCACCGAATCCGCCTTGAAGTAAGACGGCGCCGTGGCCGAGATCACATCAGCTCCGATCTGCGCGGCATGGGCCGCCAGTTGCCGCGCCTCGATCAGCGAATTGTGCGCGACCTGAACGATGGTCTTGAGACGTCCCCGGGCGGCGGCGACATATGCCTCGGCCACACCGCGACGCTCCTCGCTGCTGAGGGACACGCCCTCGCCCGTGCTCCCGCAGATGTACAGCCCGGTGACGCCGGCCCGTTCCAGATAGTCCACCATCGCCGGTACACAATCGAGATTCGGCGTCCCGTCGTCCCCGAAGGGCGTGCACACCGCCGCGATCAATCCTGTCAAACGACACTCCATAGTCGACACTCCCGCAAACACTGTCCGTTCAGCCTCGATAAGCCATCTGAGAAACTGCGAGCATACCCTACGCATTGCGTGGGGACAAGTCTCGGCCTGGAAAGAGGAAGTCTCTGGATCACAGTGCAACCGCCACAAAAAAAAGGCACGACCGTCAGGCCGTGCCTTTCCACGCTATCTGTTGGGAGACTGTCAACTAGACCTTGTCAGCCACCACAAAAGGCTCACGGTAGGAGCACTTGACGAACTTGTTCGCCTTCTCGGCATTAGCCCCGACGAAACGCTCCTGCTTGCGATCGTATGTCAGTTGCGGCCCGAGCACGAACGGTGTCTTGGCCGGATCGACACCATTGCCGTCCATCTGCTCGAGCATGTCATTGAGCGTGTTCAGTGCGTCCTCATGACACTTGATGTTCTCACGGACCTCGTCGAGTGGCGCTTCGGCGCCCGCCCGCCAGGCGAGATTAGCCTGATGACAGATCACCGTGCTCTGGTGCCCGCCTTCGATCTCGGCCGCCAGGTCCTGCCAACGCCGCGACCGCATGCAATCGATGAAGTTCTGGGCGTGTTCCGAGCCGGCGTTGCCCTTGTACTGTTTGATCCGCTTGCCGTCGTTGTCATAGGCCCCGCCGCCACCACGCGAAAGGCGAATGACCGCGTCCTCACACTGAATGTAGTTGCCGCCGCGCGACTTCAGATAAACCGCGCCGCCGTTGCCGCCCCGCCGCTTCGGGTCGGGCAGGTTGCGAATGTCCACCACGACGGGCACCCCATCATACTCCATCAGAGCGAAGTGCATATTGGGCGTCTCACCGTTGTCGTCCCAGGCAAACCGATTGCCCGCCGAGATCACCTTTGTGGGGACATCCTTCCAGCCCAGCAGGTGATGCAGGTCGTCGAGATAGTGGACGCCCCAGTTGGCCATTTCGCCGTCGCCCCAATTCCACTGCCAGTGCCAATCATAGTGGAATCGCTTCCGCATGACGGGGCTCATCGGGGCCGGGCCCGCCCAAAGATTGTAGTCGATGTGGCTCGGCACCGGCTGCGGCGTGGTGACCTTGCCAATCGTGCCGCGGGCGCCCAACTTCGAGCAGTGCACCCACTTGACCTTGCCGTACTTGCCCGCCTGTATGTCGGCGGCCGCCTCGATCACGGCCGGGCACGAACGCTGCTGCGTTCCCGCCTGCACGACGCGTTTGTACTTGCGAGCCGCCTCGACCATCTTACGACCTTCCCAGATCGAATGGCTCACCGGCTTCTCAACGTAGACGTCCTTGCCCGCCTGGCAGCCCCAGATCGTCATTAGCGAATGCCAATGGTTGGGTGTGGCAATCACGAGCGCGTCGATATCCTTGCGATCCAGCACGTCCCGCACATCGGTATAGCCCTTGATGGCCGAATCCCCCACTTCGTACCGCTTCTTGAACTCCGCAACGCGCTTGGTCAAGAGCTGTTCATCCGGCTCGCAAAGCGCCACCACGTTGACCCCTTCCAACTTCTGCTGGAAGTGATTGACGTGACCGTTGCCACGGCCGTTGACGCCCGCCACGGCGACACGGATCGTATCGTTGGCGCCGAGGACGCGCGTGACCAGATGGGACGAGGAGGACAGAGCCGCATACGACCCGGCGGTCGCCAGCAGACCCTTCTGGAGGAATGTTCGGCGGTTGATCTGACTCATGGGCTGTTCCTTTCGCTGAATACAGGGCGTCATCGGCTCGTCACGGTCAAGCTGGACTGCGCCGGTTCTTACACGCGTCGAACTCCTAAAGCAAAGACGGTTATTGTAACGGATATATTGCCAGAGTTGAACCCTTTTTGTCCATCCAGCGTATCTGAATCGGTGCACCTGTGGGGTCCGGGGAAGCCTGTTCGACCTGCCGCCAGGCGAGGAGGTATCGGCATGAACCTGAGAGTCAGCCAACCGATATCGGTTTCGGCGATACGAGCGTCCCTTCTGACCGGGTTGATCCTATTGACCCAGGCACTGGCGGTGTATGGCCTCGATCCCCCTCCTGTAACCCCCATTGATGAGTTCTTCGTGTTCAATCATGAGGGCATCCCGCCCATTCCAGATGGCTGGCGACTGGTGATTGATGGAGCCGTCGAGACACCCCTGGTTATGGATCTCGAAGGCCTCCGCCAGTTCCGGGCCGCGACACAGATGGCGACCCTGGAGTGCGCGTGGTCTCAGGGCCCGCTGCTGTGGGTGGGCAACGCCAACTGGACGGGAGTTCCTCTGCGGAATCTCCTTCAGGCCGCCGGCGGCATCCCGGCAACTGGATCGATCGCAGTTCATGCCCTGGATGGATACATCTTGGGCGATCTGGACCTCAGCGAGATCATGGCGCGCGGCGATATCGTGCTTGCTTATGAAATGAACGGACACGAATTGCCTCTGGACCAGGGCTATCCCCTACGACTGGTCGTCCCCGGCGCGGGCGGTTTTCACTGGGTCCAATGGGTCGAGCGCATCGAGGTGAAAGTAACCGGCCCCAACTGGGCGTTCGCCAATTTCCCGCCGCACGCCCGGATCTTCTGGCCCGACAACTTCGAGATCCTCGCGCCGGGAACGCACACCATTCGCGGGATGGTCATGGCGGGCGACGGCGTGGAGATCACCGGCGTGGAGGTCAGTACCGACGGCACTACCTGGGAACCCGCGAAACTGCTGAGCGAGTTCACCCCCAACGTCTGGAGGCACTGGGAGTACACCTGGGAGACTCTGCAACTGGGCCACAACGTGATCTACGCCCGCACGACGGACGCCGAGGGCAACATCCAAAACGAGCACGGGGCTTACAGTTGGCGTGGATTCGCGGTTGCCGTTCAGGGAGAAGAGGACGCAGACGGCGACGGGATCGCCAACGGCGCCGACAATTGCCCGGGCCGGCCCAATCCGACCCAACGGGATTCAGATGGAGATGGCATCGGGGATCTATGCGACCCGTACTGCCCCGACCTGGATGGGCGCAATCCCATCACATTCGCGGATTTCGCCGTCATGGCATCCGCCTGGCGCACCGCAACCAGCGGCGACGATACCCGCGACCTGAATGCCGACGGCTCTGTCGACGTCCTGGACCTCCAGCACTTCGCTCAGTACTGGCTCGGTTCCTGCTTTGTCGCCGAACCGCCTAGTGGTCCGTAAAGCGGCGCATCCATTGCGGCCAGTCGGTCGGATTGACCCCGCCGGCCGACGTCCACGGGCCGGCTGTGTCGAAGGTCTTGTGCCACTTGATTGTCCACAATTCCTTAACGCCGACGGCTCGTGAAGACCAGTCCATGAAAAGAACGTTGACGAATCCGTTGTGACGATCGATACAGAAGTGTTTCATCTCCGCGGCATACCCTGACCACTGACTCTCGAAGTCCGGCGGATCACCTCCGGCACCGTGTGTGTAAGGCCCGCCGCCACGCCACATCGCATCAACGAAGACAGGCACCTGATAGGCCTGGCGCGTGCTCTTGGTGCGCCAATTCCACTCGGTGGGTCGTCCCTGAATCGCGGTGACGCCCGACTTGAAATCATATAGCCAGTTGTTCGCCCCGTAACTGCAAATCTCCTCCCGCTCCCGCGGGTCCCGCGTGCTTACGCTATCGCCGGTGCCCTGAATATAGCTATACTGTGAACCACCCCAGGCGTTTCCGTCCGGGCGCCGTTTCAGCGCCGAGGGGCAGCGCAGAATGTCGGATTTTGTGTCCCATTCGTTGCGCAAGGCAACGATCCAGGTGCCTCGCTTCCAACCCAGACTCGTCGGTACCGGGAATCTCCCGTCGTTCTGGTCGCAATACATGCTCCAGATCAACCCCCAGTTGTGCAGGTTCATCTTGCAGCCGGCACTGCGCGCCTGCTTTCGCGCAAGACTGAGGGAAGGCATGAGAATTGACATCAATAACGCGATGATTGCAATGACCACCAGCAATTCGATGAGAGTAAACGCCCGCCGTTTCTGCATCCTATCGTCCCTTCAAACCCGACCCAGATCGCGTGAAGCTGCAAACGATATCCCCCCGGCGAGAATGGCCATCAAGCATTCCCGGACCAGTCCGTAACTCATACTAACAAATATCGCCCAGGACACACACCTTTTTTTGCCCTCTTTCCCCAGAAGCAGCCAAATCGAACGATCGCAACCCCCAAAGCCCCCATGGAAACATAGGGATACACCAACGGCCTCACAGCCGCTTGATACGGGCCAAGCTGGACTTGAATTCGTATCGGCCGGGTTGGAGCTTGAGTTCCAGGTGACCGTCGTGAACACCGAGGCGCTTGACGCCTTTGGCTTCACCAAGCATTCGGTCTCCCTCGGTGGCGGTCTTCTCATCGGTCGTCGGCAGAAAGAGCGTCGCCGTCGTGTTGGGTGGAACGGTCACCTGCATCGTCAGGATGCGGTCGTCGTCGATCTTCCAGTTACTCACGATTCGACCATGGATGCAGTCGTGATGCGCCTTGACCCATTTGAGCGAGGGATCGTCCACAATCCCCGGCTTGACGATGAAGTGCTGAAGGCCCGGATGAGCGAGGTCCGGTTTGATTCCGGCCAACCCCTCGATGAACCAGGTCCCGACGTACAGATACGAACTGTGACAAAGCGACTTATCCATAGGCCAGGACTCGGCGATCGCCGTCGCGTTGTTGCGCCGCATGAGTCCCCAGCTCGGGTAGGTATCCTTGCTGGCCATCTCGAACAGCAGGTCCTGGCGGTCGGCGGCAAGCAGGGCCTTGAACAGGAACGCCCCGGCTGTGATGCCCGCGTGGATGTGTCCTTTGCGCCGAATCAGGATCTCCTCTTCGAGGCGCCTCCAAACCGCCGGGCGCAACGCTTCCGGAGGCAGATCCACCAGCAGCGCGATCGCCAGATAGCCCTGGAAACCGTTGACGTAGCTGTTCTCAGCGGGTTTGAAGAACTTGGCGTGGACCGCCCGGCGAACCTGATCGGCCCGGGCGCGATACTTAGCCGCGGCTTGGTCCTCGCCGATCACGGCTGCGATCTGGCTGGCCGTCTGCAGGTTGAAGATCCAGAAACAGTTGTTGAAGAACAGTGTTTCGATCGTGTCGCCATTGACGCCTTCGGCGCCGGGCCAGAGCCAGTCCCCCAAGAAGTCCCACTTGCCGCCCCACCGTACCAGCATGTCATCTTTGGCTTTGCTCTCCAGGAAGGCTAGCCACCGCTGGATCGTCTCGAAGCTCTCGCGGAGGATGCGCGTGTCGCCGTAGCGTTCGTAGATCTCCCAGGGCAAGGTCACACAGAACCCGCTCCAGGCGGGCCCGCCCCCACCCCAGTAGGTTGGCGCCGTGTAGGGCAGATTGCCGCTCTCGACCGCATCTCTGGTCGCGGCCTTGTCGCCCGCGGTGCCCCAGGCGCTGTCGCCACCCTGGACGTCGCGCCAATCCTGGGCCCACTTCGTGTAGAACGCGCCGAGGCCGAAATTGTTCAGGCCGCACTCGGTCGTCGCGTGGGCATCGCCGCCGTAGCCCATGCGCTCCCGCTGGGAGCAGTCGACGACGTAGCCGCCCAGGCTCAGATTCTCGAAGGTCAACAGCGTCGTGTCGTAGATCCAATTGAGCAGTTCGTTCGAGCACTCGAAATCCGCCGCTCGCGCGTAATCGGTCCGGACCATGAAGGCGCGAATGTCGTCGCGCTTCGGCTTGTACTTCAGCCCTTCGACCGTCACCCAGCGTCCGTTGAAGTAGTTGAATCGGTTGCGCAAGGTCCCCTTGCCAGTTGGCCCGATGACGTACTGGCTGTGCAGCCGGTGCGTCATGTCCATCGTGGAACGTTCCGAGAACCTCATTTCAATCACGTCACCGGGATCGCCCCGCAAGTCCATCTCGAAGAAGCCGTCGATAGTCGTGCCCAAATCAACGCGATACACGTTCGGCTTGACCGTCTCGATCGTGACGGGATGGACCTTCATGACGCGCCGATTGGGCTCGATCATCTCGGCCGAGAGTTGCAGCGCCGGTGAATAGATGGTGGCGAACTCCCATTTCGAGTCGTCGAAGTCGGTCTCGCACCAGCTAGGAACTTCCTTGTTGGCATCATACAACTCGCCCCCGAAGTGCATGAAATCCCACACGCCCAAGAGCGTGTTGGGGCTCGGATGCGTCCGCCAACTGTCGTCGGTTCCGATCCGCACGGTCTCGCCGTTCGCCAGATCAATGTCGGCCTGAGCCAGGACAATCGGCGTCTGGGGTTTGTCGGCGGTCTTGTACTGGGGAAAGATCGACCATGAAACCCCCAGCCAGAGCCCGATCGCGTTCCTGCCCTTCCGGAGGTGGTCCGTGATCTCATAGGTCACATAGCGGGCTCGCTTGCGGTGGTTCGCCACGCTGGGACTCAGGACCGCATCCCCCACCTTCTTGCCGTTAACGTACAACTCATGATAGCCAACCGACGCAACGTAGACGAACGCTCGCTGCGGAACGCCCCCCAGCGTGAAGCTCTTGCGCAGCCAGGGATCGGGCACATCATTGTCCACCGGGGGCCAACCCTGCTTGCGCCGAAACACTCGATCCGAGCCGATCCACTGAGCCGTCCAATCACTCTTCTCCAGCAATCCCATCGTCCAGCGAACCGGCTCGCTCCAGCGGGACCAAGCGCCCTTCTCGTCCTTGACACGTACCTTCCAGTAGCACGCGATGCCAGATCTGAGGGGATTGCCCTCGTAGACGATATGCGTCGACTCATGCGATGCTACCGCCCCCGAGTCCCACAGATCGCCCTTGCCCTCATCAAGCTGCGACTCTTCGGAAGCCACCAGAATGCGGTAGCCCGTCTGTCGCTGGCCCCGCGCATCCTCATCGATCGCACTGAGCTTCCAACTCAGACGGGGCCGGGTGACATCGAGCCCCATAGGGTCGCGCAGATACTCGCAGCGCAGCTCGGTTGGCACGACGGAAGATACCGGTGCCGCCCGGCCGCCCGAGGGCAGAATGGGCCCCAGTATTAGGGCAAAGAGCGTTAGAGAACAGGCACGGCGTGAAACGGACCCCATATCGGCCTCCTAAGCAGTCGCATTCAAAACGTCCATTGGGGATCGAGCGAACAGATTACCACCCGTTGACCCGGCGGCCGATTATATCCTGCGTCTCGCTTGCCCGCCACGCGATTATCACTTGGGTGTTTCGTCGGCCGAGCGTTCCCACCACAGTCTTGGGTAGCCGGGCTCCTCCGGCATCCACCAGATGTCATCAACGCCATTTTCGACCTCGCCAGCAAAGTCCCACCCCGCCTCCAGATAGGAGGTGACTGTCTGCATCAGCAGCGTCGTTCTCCCCAGGCCAGCGGCGCTCTCGGTCTGTCCGGTGGTCTCTGTGTCCCAGAAGCTCGCCACGACTTGCCCCCGATAACGACGGCCTACCAGGCCCCCGACCTCTTCGCCGCCGCTGACGACCCCGGCCGCGTAGCAGTTCCGGATTGTCCCACCAGCATCTCCGACCAGGCCGCCGACGCTAGCGACGCCGAGAACGTCATTGGTCGTATAGCAGTCTGCAATCCCGCCCTCGCTGGCGCCGATTAGACCACCAAGATGAGCCCACCCCGAAACCCTCCCCCCCGTGGATTGGCAAGCTATGATGTCGCCGCCATTGATTCCCACAAGACCGCCCAGCGCGATGCCTCCGTCAACGTCGCTGGTCGCCTGGCAAGCACTAATGGTTCCGGAGTTGAGACCGACGAGGCCGCCCAAGTTGGAGTTGCCCGTGACACTACCGGCGCTGGCGCTGCACACAGTGATTGCTCCATTGCTGCGTCCCACCAAACCTCCGCCGGGGCCGAACGCCGAGACGCGCCCGCCTATTGCGTGACAATTGGCCAATGCTCCGTGTCGCAGGTAGCCGATCAACGTCCCGACCGCCGTGCTCCGCGGTGCGTACACGTTTGGATCCTCCAGACTAATATTCCGAATCACCGCATTGGGGTCGTCCACCACACAGAACAGACCAACATTCTCCGTGTCCCACGGCGGATAGCCTGTATGGTCCGTGCCCTCTTTAACATGATGGAAATTCGAAATGACGTGGTCGTTGCCCTCGAAAACGCCCGTAAAGGGCGTGTTGACATCGGCGCCAATGGTATTGAAGCTCGTTTCCCCATAGGGAGCCAGGTCGATATCGTCCATGAGGCTGAAGTGCTTGCCCCAATCGTTGGGCTCGGCGCCGATGGCGTTCATCTGCTCGGCCGTGTAGATGAGATAGGGGGAATTGGGCTCGCCGGCTCCGCCGCCGCCCGAATCATCGTAGATGGGCTTGGCGTTGATCGAGGCGAATGAACCCGTCCCCGCCTCGAGATCGATGGCCAATTCGAACCACCCGTGTAGAGGGTCCGTCCGGTGTATACCGAAGAAACCACCGACCTGAAGCAATGTGCTCTCGTCGGGGAGAAAGGTGTAGACGCTCCTGCCATCGGGAATAGTCACCTCGCCGCCGTACTGTCTCCAGGCCAGCGCCTCCAGTGTGTGTCCGCTGCTCAAACGCCCAAATCTCTCAGAGTCGCCTGCGAGCTGTAGCGCGTCACCCTTGAGAGTCACCGTCAGATCGACGCGGCGACCGGCGAAAGCGGTGCCCCAAAGCTCAATCGCTCCATCGGCCCGGATTCGACCTTCCAGAGTCGTCAGAGCGAACAGCGCGTCCATATCGATGCAGACGCCATCGACCTCGGCAGCCGTCGCCCTGAGGTCGGCTTGCGAGATCACCACCTCCCCCGTATCGAGATCCACCGTCAAATCGAACGAGCCCTCGACAGCATAGGTCTGTTGCGATTCGGAATCAGTTATGAAGCTCTCGCCGGTCACGAGCACATACGTCGTTGTCCCATCGGGAACCACCGGGTCTGCTTCGACAGCACGCGCTGCACCGGCAGCGAACAGACCGAACAAGCTCAATACCACACTTGCGATGCGGCGCCAGACCGGGGAGCCTTGCTGGGGTCGATCATCCGAAACCGACCGACGACGTAATCCCTCAACCGTGTATTCCATGATCCTCTCCGGTCTCGATGGAACAGTACTGCTCTTCTGAAATCCACCTCCGCTTGATGCATGCGCCTTCGCGCGATCCGCTCCTACTGTAGCAGAACGACCTCGGCCGTTCAAGCGTCGGAGCTGTCGGCGTGGGGAGAGGAATGGGATGGATCGCTGCTTTGCACGCCAGGGCGGTGTCTCAGCGCGGCCATGAGGGCGATGGCGACCCAGACGCCGCTGGCGATGGTGGCAACGGCGGCCAGGAGGACGACGATCAGCAGGACCACTCCCATCGGTTACGCTCCCTTCTCTCGACTGAGTACGTGACCGACGAAGTACGCCAGCAGTGCCGCGGCCAGCGCCGGAAGGATCGCGGGAACGCCGGTGGCGTTCAAGGCGGGCAGTTGGAACAGCAGCGCGACGAGCGAACCAACGACCATCGAGAGCAGACCGGCCAGAGGCCTGGGCCGGTTCAACCAGAGTCCTAGCACAACGGCCGGCAAAATCGCCGGCGCCCAAATAGTGTAGCAGACCAGCAACCCCTTGATGATGCTCGGGACCGCGACTGCCACGACAGCGGCGGCCGCGGCAATAGCCACCGTCGCCGTCCGCCCGACGTCCAGGGCCCTCGTATCGGGCAGCTTCCTCAACGGGCGAACGATGTCCTGAGTAAACGCCACGGCGCCGGCATTGAGCAGGGAGTCCAGGCTGGACATGATCACCGAAATCGACACGACCAGGAGCAGCATGTAGCCTTCCGCGGGCATGATCGTCTTGAGCAGGGTCAGCAGGACACGGTCTTCGTTGGTGCCGGCCGGGATGATCCCGCGTGCCACGATGCCCAACGCGATCATCACCAGGAACCAGATCACGCTGAAGCCCCCGCCCAGCACGAAGCCATAGCGGGAGACCCGCGTCGTCTGCGACGCCAGGGCGCGATTGGCGTAGGGCGGAATTAACGTCTCGCCCAGCAACCAGGCGGTGAAGTACCCGACAATCTCAATCGGGGCCGTGGACGCCAGACCGTCGGAGGTCGCCGCG
>JANQFY010000105.1 GCA_028277585.1 Sedimentisphaerales bacterium | reverse complement strand
AACGAACGTCACGACAACGATCAGGATGCCAACCGGCTTGAACATGGCGCTGTTTCTCCCAAACAAAACCCGCGTCATTACGCGTCATCTCCCCTGACGCAATCACACGTCACAGGTGTATCCCGGCACCGCCGGCCTGTAAAGTCAAAATCGCGCAGAACAGTCGCCACTTTGCGACCTTGTCTTCCAGAACCATTGGTCCGTCTCGTAGGTCGTGCGTCCCTGCACGACTGCTGACTTCGCATGATGACGTGACGTCTTTGGGGTTAGTCGTTCGAAGAAACGACGAGCGGGCACGCTCGTTCTACAGAACTCAATCGGGCATTTGCCCCGCGCTCTGGAGCCAATGGCGCATCAGGATCGCCAGGTCTTCGAAATCAACCTTGCAGTCGCCGTTGATGTCGCCGGCGATGATCGTCTCGCACAGTGGCGTGCCGAAGTAGGACTTGCTTGCTTCCAGGGTGCCGCCGTAGGCGCCGATGTTGATCGCGCCGCCATTCGGAAATGGTTCGTACATGATCGGGCTGTTCGGATCGCCCGCATCGATGCAGGGGCTGGTCAGGTCATCGACGACCCAACCCGCAGTGTCCGAGTCCCAGTGCCCCGCCTGGCTCTGGAGGTGGTAGTCGCCATCGACCCAGACGTCGTCGAGCCAGCTATCGGGAGTCCCGTTGGATTCCCAGCGTCCGGGCTGCACGAAACAGGGGTCCGAAGAGAACCAGTTTCCATGAAGACCTTGCTCCGGATCGCTGATGTGTTCGCCCTGCCCTTCATCCTGAATGACTGTGTTGCTCACGTAGATCGCGCCATGAGATGAGGATGTGGAAACCTGATGTCCGTCGCCGTACAGTTCAAGGCCCTGTTCATTCCCCCAGACGATGCAGTTCTCGAACGAACACGACTGCTCGAACATCCGAGAGGAAATGCCCCCACCTCGATACCCGGCACGGTTCCCGACAATGAGGCAATTGACGAAGCGCGCGTACCCCTCCACCAGCACGCCGCCCCCCTCACCGCCATAGCGGGGATGGTATTCCGCGTGGTTGCCCGCAACGACGCATCGAACGAACAAGGCGGTGGACGCATCCAGGCGATTGTATCCGTAGCCAATACCGCCGCCATCGGCGGCCGTGTTGTTCACTATGGTGACGCGCTCCAGCTGCGCGGCGGATTTGACAAGGCCTATCCCTCCGCCGCGGCGCGCCCGGTTGCCCCGAAGCACGCAATCGACAATCCGAGGGCTGGCGCCGTCGCAGAGTATCCCGCCCCCCGGCTCATTTCCGGGGGCCGATCCGCCTGTGATGGTCACCCCCTGAAGGATGGACCCCGAGCCCTCGCCGCTATGAAAGTGAACACCTCGATAACGCTGCAGATGGACGGTCTGCAGACCGGAGTTCGTGGGGCTCTGGCAATCGATAACGCACGTCTCGGGGCCGTCCTGACTGCGAACGAGGATCTCCTTGCCCTTGAAGTCGATGTCCCGGTTGCCGTCGCCCGTATAGGTCCCCGGCGCAATGAGGACGGTGTCGTTATCCTCAGCAGCGTCGATCGCCGCCTGGATCGTACCGAAATCAGCGTCCGCGTCGTCATCGACCCGAATGATCTTGGCGGGAGAGATCGACACAACGGCCAGCAAGAAAACCGTCGCGATCAAGACAATATGGCTGAGTTCTCTCCGCATGGTTTGGCACCCCCCGATCACGGTATCCCGAAAAAGCTTGCATGATGAGTCTACCAGATTCAGGGCGATCTGTCCAGATACATGGCCCGCACAGGCGTCGCGCCTACGAATCGAATGTCACGTCGCAGGTCAGGGCGTCGGCGAGGCGGTCTTTGTATTCGGCGCGGGGGATTTCGAGGGCGCCGAAACGATTCAGGTGATCGGTGGTGAACTGGACGTCGAACAGGTGGTAGCCTCGTTCGTTCAGCCGCTCGACGAGGTGAGCCAGCGCGACCTTACTGGCGTCCGTGCGACGACTGAACATGCTCTCGCCGGCGAAGAGCCCCCGAACGCTCACGCCGTAGACGCCGCCCACCAGTTCGCCGTCGCGCCAGGTCTCGACGCTGTGGGCGAAACCCAACTCGTGCAGATCGCAATATATCTCGATCAAGTCGTCGCTGATCCAGGTCGTCTCGCGGCCCGGCGCCGGCGCGGCGCAGCCGAGCATGACCTCGCGAAAAGCCGTGTCGCAGCGCACCTCAAACACCTCCTGCCGCAGACGACGGGCCAACGAGCGCGAGACGTGAAAACCGTCCAACGGGATGATCGTACGTGGGTCGGGGTCGTACCAGCCGATGGTCCCATCGTCGTCGGCCATCGGGAACCAACCTTGGCAGTAGGCGCCCAGGAGCATGGATGGCGTTAGTTCCATTGATATCCGTTCAATGACGCTGGCCCGTCTTGGCTCGCCGTGCGAGATTCACGAGATGTCGGCGATGTTGTTCTTCGGTTCGCCCACGAGATAGATGCGGTTCTTGCCGCTGCGTTTGGCGTCGAGCAGAGCGCCGTCGGCCCGCTCGAAGAGTTCCTGAATCGTCGCGCCGTCACGGGGGAAACTGGCGAGTCCGCCGCTGATAGTCAGGATGCCATGCCCTTCGGGCCCCAGCAGGTCCAGTTCCGCGTTGCCGAATTCGTTCTGGAAGCGTTTGGCGACGGAGATCGCCTCGGTGGGGTGTTCGGCTTCGGTGGAGCGGCGTTCGGAACGTCCCTCCAGCGCCGGACACGACGGGTCCTCCCAGAACACGACGGCGAATTCGTCGCCTCCGATGCGGCCCACCACATCGTGGGGTCGGCAGCACCGCTGCATCAACAAGGCCGCCTGGCGGAGGATCTCGTCACCGGTCGGATGCCCGTAGACATCGTTGTAGTGCTTGAAATTGTCGATATCGAAGACCAGCAGCGTGACACGGCCGGCGTCCTGCCGGGCTCGATCCAGGACCTGCCGGGCGAACTCCCAGATATAGCGGCGGTTTTTCAGCCCCGTCAAATCGTCGGTAGTCGCCAACCGTTCGAGTTGGCGGATCTTGGCCTCCATCGCGGCGTAGGCTCCGTCGGCGGGCGCCCCCGGCCCCGTCCCGGCGCGAATCCCGCGACAGAAACTCGCCAGCGTCGTGGGGCAGACCCAGTAGCCATCTGCGAGTCTCGCTTCGCCGCCCGACTCACGGGCCAGACACCGGGCGATCGGCTCTTCGTACATCTGCGCCAGCAGGATAACTCGGGCCGTCGTGCCACGCCGCACACCCTGGAGCACGGCCCGCAACTGGGCGACGAGCCCATCCATTACGATCGCCACGGTGGTGTAGTCGTTCCGAGTTGCTGTCTCGATAGCATCAAGCGCACTGGTTCGAACGTCACAGGCGTGCCGATCGGCCTGATCGATGTCCAGAAAGGCCTTGCCCGCGTCACCAACCAGGAGGATGCGGTCCTCGCCGTGCCATGCGGATGTCGATTCAGCCGGCCTGGTCATCGCTCTCTTGTCCCAACAATGCCTTCAACTCGGCCTCCGTGGCCCGGTATTCCTCATCGGCCAGGACGAGTCCGGCCGGGCGCCTTGCCCCTTCACCCAGCCAGCCGTCGATCACGGACCGGACATCAGCGACATCCGCGACCACTGCGGCGCCGCCCCGCACGGCCACTAAGAGCGTGTCGGGCTTCGCCGGCTCCGTACGATCCAGGACGGCGCAACAGCGGGCCCGGTTTCGAGTCGCCAGCGCGAAGAAGCGCCCCTGCTCGGCCGCCAGTTCCCGCAGTGAGCCAATGACCAGCGCCGGTTGAGCCCCTTCGCGAACCAATTCGGCCGTTGCGGTATAGACACTCTCACACCGAACGACACGCATCTGGTAATCGACTGTGATGCGCCGCAGTTCCGCGACCAGCCCGTCGCGCGACCTTCCCCCCACGACCAGGCACAGGCGGCGCCCCAAATCACCTTCCACCATCAAGCAGCTCCCCTGCCGTATCCATCCACGCAGGCATACCGGCCCATGATCCGGGGACCTGCTAGGTCCCATATTAACAGACGCGGTGAGAAAGTCAAACCAAAGGACAGGGGCCGGACGACTACTCAGACTTCGGCAATCCCTCAAGGTTGCGGGCCACCTGCTCGACGTAGAAGCTATCCGGGTAGAGATTCATGAAGCTGCTTAACATGTCGCGCGCCTCGACCAGCAGGCGCCTCTTCTTCTCGCGATCGTCCCCCTCTTCGGCCTGGTAGAGCCGAATCTTCAGCCGGGTCAACTCATAGAGCGCCTGCATGCCGCCGTCTGTATTCTGATACTCGCGGTTCAACTGGCTCAGCCGTTCGGCCCGATGCTGGTCGTCCGGAATGAGCTTGGCCTGGGCCAGCAGGATGTTGTCGCGGAGCCCGTCCTCGTCGCCGGTCAGCCCCAGGAGTGTTTCCAGTTGCGCCCCGTATTCCATGCTGTACGGATTGAGCATGACGAATCTCGCCAGGCGCTCGGGGGCGCCCTCGCTGCCCTGGGCGTTCGCTTCGCTGAGCAGCATTTGCAGCACGTGGATACGCTGCTGCAACTCCCTGAGCCTCACAGTCGTCATAACCGTCCCAGCCGGAGGGCGGAACGCGCTAAGAAGGGAGTCGGAGGAACTCGGCTCGCTCTCACGCCGCTCCAATTCGGCCTCGACGAGGTTCTGCGCCTGGTCGAGAAACGTCCCGGCCTGCGTGAAACGGGCTCGACTGCCCAGGTGTCGGGCGATCCGCCAGCGAGCCTCGGCCGACTCAGGCGCCGAACTGAAGTCCCGGTATAGCCCGAACCAGATCTCACCGGCCCGCTCGTGGGGATAATCGCTGTAGAAATGCAGCACTTCATCTCGGAGAATCCGCGGTAGATCGGGGCTGTATTCGCTCAGTAACGCTCGGTAGTAGATTGCGATCGGCATCCGGCGACTCTTCGAACGCCTTTCCGTGATGCCTTGGTGCAGCCATTCGGGCATCCACCAGGACTTGGGCGGGTGGATGAAACGATCGTACTGCTCGTTGAGCCATTCGCGTTTGCGCTGGTATTGCAGTTCGTCCGGCACGTCGAACCACTTGGGCCAGCGATCGAAGCTCAGTTGGATCTGTATCTCTTCTTTCAGTTCCTTCCGCAGCGGGATCGGATCGGCCGAGAAGAAGAAGCCGGCCAGCGTCTTGCGGGTGCCGCGATCCGTAATCGTGCGGTCCAAGGCGTCACGCAAACTGTGATCGTGGAATTCGGCGATCTCCTCCGGATTGTTGTCGGCGATGTAGAACTGATAGTCCAGTTCGTCGAATCCGATCCGCCATTCGAAGACGCCGAGGGCCAGCAGCAACGTCGTCGTAGCGAAGATCCAATTCAGGCCCGGCCGATACCGCGTGTAATGGCCAATCCCCAACACCAGACCCGCAATGCTCAGCCCGACAATCCACGCCCAAATCCAGAGCGCAAAGGAGAAGCCCCACTCCAGGGGCTCGACACCTCGCGCCGAACCAAGGAATCCCCAATACAATAGCTGCGGGGCCGTGCACAAAACGATCCCGATGATCCGCGATCGAAACCGGAAGGGCCGGCACGCCACCGCAAAGCAACTGACCAGAAGCGACAGCGCGAAACCGGGCAGATTCGCCAGGAAGAAGACGCTGAGAACGAAGATGAAGCTGTGCCCGAAGCTCATCAACTGAGAGATCAACAGGGGTACAACCGCCAGAATCCCCATTAGCAGCCCGAGAACGACGATCTGCCAGGGGTACTCGAAGATGCTCGCCCCGCTGACGGCCGTGTGATCCAGCCGCCAGAACGGCGGCGCCGTTTGCGATTCGAGGTCGAACGCCCAGAACGTGCCGGTCACGATCCGGGACCAGAACAGGCAGGCGATCGCGAAGGCGACAACCGCCAGCAGCCAGCAGCGCTGCACGTTCGCGTGGCTATAGTGCAGCGTGGGCCCGACGGCCAGAAAAGACTTGGGCGTCTTCGGCGTCTGTTCCGTCTCTTTGTCTTCCATAGCGTCTTGAACGCCCGATTCGCATCGGCCTGACGGCGCGAATGGCGACTACGTACCTTCACCGCTGCTCGCCAGATACTCGATCTGCTCCGGCGTCAGCTTGTCGATCCCGATCGACATGGTCCTTAGTTTCAATCGGCAGATCTGCTCTTCGATCTCCAGCGGAACGTCGTGGACGGCGACGCTCAGCTTGCCCGCCTTCTTAAGGACGTATTCGGCCTGGAGGGCCTGGGTAGCGAAACTCATGTCCATCACACAGGCCGGATGCCCCTCGGCGGCCGCCAGATTGATCAGACGCCCTTCGCCCAGCAGGTACAGGCTCTTGGTCTTGGTCATCACGTACTCGTCGACGTGGTTCCGGACGCTGCGATTGACCTTCTTGGCCAGCTTCTTGAGGCCGGGAATGTCGATTTCGACGTCGAAATGGCCGCTATTGGCCACCGTCGCGCGGTTCTTCATGCGGCGGAAGTGCTCCGGCCGCAGCACGTGCTTGTTGCCCGTCAGTGTGACGAACAAGTCGCCGACCTTGGCGGCCTCGGACATCGGCATCACCTGGAAGCCGTCCATCGCCGCCTCGAGGGCCTTGATCGGGTCCACTTCGGTCACGATCACGATCGCGCCCATCCCGCGAGCCCGCATCGCGAAACCACGGCCGCACCAGCCGTAACCCGCTACCACCACGTTACTTCCGGCCAGCAGGTAGTCCGTCGCCCGGATGATGCCGTCGACCGTGGACTGGCCCGTCCCGTAGCGGTTGTCGAACAGATGCTTGCTCTTGGCATCATTGACCGCGATCACCGGGAAGTTCAGCTTGCCTTCGTTGGCCATCGCCCGCAGCCGAATCACGCCGGTCGTGGTCTCTTCCATACTGGCGATGATGCGATCGGCGTCCTTCTTCCGCTTGGTGTGCAGCTCGTTGACCAGGTCCGCCCCGTCGTCGAAGGTGATCTCCGGCTTGTGGTCCAGGGCCGCGTGCAAGTGCTTGTAGTACGTCGTGCGATTCTCGCCCCGGACGGCGAAGGTCGGAATTCCGAAATCCTTCGTCAGCGAGGCCGCTACGTCGTCCTGCGTACTCAGCGGATTCGACGCACAAAGAACGGCGTCGGCACCGCCGGCCTTGAGGGTCCGCATCAGGTTGGCCGTCTCGGCCGTCACGTGCAGACAGGCTGCGAACTTCATGCCCTTCAAGGGTTTGCTCTTGGCAAAACGGTCCCGGATCGCCCTCAGGACAGGCATATCGTTGTCGGCCCAGAGAATCCGCTTCTTCCCCCCAGCGGCCAGTTTCATATCAGCAACGTCGTGTTTCATAGTGAACTCCTTTCAGGTCTAGTTTCCGTCAAACGCGGGATTCTAGGGCAATTTCCCTCACCACGCAACCCATAAATCCCGCTCAAAGCCCCACATAGCCCCATTTCTCAATCCGAAGCCCCCTTGATCACAACGTAAGAATTGGCCCGATCTCACAGGCGCGATCTCCAGGCACACCTCAGCAGACGATGTTTTCCTGGCCCTCGGTATACCGTTTGCACATAATGCAGTCGGTGTAGACGTATAATGCGAAAGGAGAGAGATCATGAAGCGTATCTTCGTTCTTGTCGCAATAGTTCTGGCTTCAGCCGGTTGTCGAAGGGGTGCCGAGAAGGTCGCGCCGGTGCCCTACACCGATTGGGAATCGTCATCGGTGACGGCCAATGGGGTTCGAATCCATTACTGGCGCACGGGCGGCGCGGACAAGCCGGTAATGATCATGGCGCATGGCATTACCGACTACGGCCTGAGTTGGGCGTCCCTGGGAGGGCGACTGCAGGACGACTACGATGTCATCATGTACGACGCCCGGGGACACGGCTTCTCCGAGAAACCGGAAGGCCCCTACACCATCGCGACGCACGTCGAGGATCTCGTGGGCTTGATCGAGGCCCTGGCAATCGAGAAGCCGATCCTGGTGGGCCACTCGATGGGTAGCGGCACAGTCGGCCAGGCGGCCGCGACCTACCCCGATCTGCCGCGGGCCGTCGTTATGGAGGACCCCGCCCTGGCTGAGATGCTCAAGTACCTCAAGAAGGTAAACATCCCGGAATGGAAGAAGCTCATCGAGGCCGACAGAGCCATGGGCAAACCCGCCCTGATGAGACTGGCTCGCACGAAGCGGCATCCGGGCTGGTCCGAGTTCGAGTACGACCACTGGGCGGAAGCCAAACTGCTGGTCAGTTCAGACGTCGTCAAGGTCCTCAAAGGTGACGGGATGGGCGAGCCGCCCACCGAGATCTATTCGAAGATCATCGCGCCGACGCTAATCCTCAAGGCGGACGCCGCCGAGGAGAACCGCAAGAAGCACTTGGAGATCGCCGGCCTCTTACCCAACGGCAAGCTGGTCCATATCGATGGCGCGACGCATCTGGTGCGGCAGGACAAGCCGGCGGAGACCGAACGTCAGATCCGTGCATTCCTTGACGGGCTGGAGTGACAAGGCGTGCCGACCTGGCTAATCTCTCCAGATCCCTGGTCAGGTGCAGCGCTTGCAGTTAGGATGTCGTCAATTATGAAATCGGTACTGATCAATTCGCTTGCGCTGCTGGCTGCTTTGTCCGCGACAGAGGTGTGGGGAGCGTCGCCTGCCGGCGCTGTCATCGAGGATGGTGTCACGGTCTATCGGGTTGAGACGCCTTATCAGAATGGGGTGCAGGAGATTCGGGTTCTTTTGCCGGATGGGTACCGGGCGGACGAGCCGCATCGCGTGTTGTATGTGCTGCCTGTCGAAAAGGGCTTCGAGCAACGATACGGCTATGGGCTGGACGTGTTGCGGCAGATGGACGCGCACAACCGGTACGGCCTGATCATCGTGCAGATGGGCTTTGAGAAGGAGCCCTGGTTTGGCGATCATGCGACCGATCCGAATACGCGCCAGGCGAGCTATCTCAAGGAATTCGTGGTCCCATTCATCGAGAACCAGTACGCGACGATTGGCGCGCCTGAGGGCAGGCTTCTGTTCGGGTTCAGCAAGAGCGGCTGGGGCGCGTTTAGTCTGATTCTGACGTATCCCGAGTTCTTCGGATTCGCCGCGGCGTGGGACGCCCCGATGTCGCTGGATGAGTTCCGGCACCGCATGGAAGCGGTCTACGGCACACTCGAGCAACTAGACGCGTACCGCCCCGACCTGCTCGCCGCCCGGCAGAAGCGGCACTTCCAGGACCAAACGCGTCTGGTCCTGACGGGACAGAAAGACTGGGAGGCGCACACCGCCGGGATGCACGCCCTGCTCGACGAACTGCAAATACGGCACGTCTACGACGACAGCCTGAACGTCACCCACCGATGGGACGCCGACTGGATGGCGCCGACGCTGGAAGCGCTCATGGGCCTGGCGCAGGAAGACGAGACGAGAAGGATACGATGGGAGTTCCGCGATCTGGATGACTGGCGCGACGATTCCCAAGGTGAGAGCCCTAGAAGCTATTCGATCGTCGATGGCGTCCTGTGCATCTCAACGCGACGACAAACCCGCGACCGCGTCAAGGTGCGCACGGCCGAGCGCTTCGGGGCCGGAACCTATACGTGGCATCTCTACGCCCCGGCGATGGGGCCGGGCGACCAGGCCAGCATCGGCGCATTCCTGTACCGGGATGATCGGCACGAGGTGGACTTCGAGATTGGGTACGGCAAGGCGGCCCTGCGCCGCGAACTGAACGCGAGCGAGACGGACCTCGTCTGCTACTGCACCTGCCAGGGGCATCCATACAGTTCGAGCCAGATGCTTGTCAGACGCGACGCGTGGCACACCGTCTCGATCGACATCCGTCGCGGCGAAGACTACAACTATCTGATCACGTGGCTCGTCAATGGCAAACGGGCCAAGCAACTGCAAACAACCTTTGGCGACGAGGTCACCTTCACCATCCATTGCAGCATGGAGAACCTGACCTTCATGGGCGACCACATCCCCACCCAGGACAACCACGCCCTGTTCGACTATGTGGAATTCGCCGCCGCGCCTCCAGCCGAAGACCACTGATCTTGAGAGAGGATTAGAACTCGCATGCATAGGAAATGGCTCGTTGGCGCCGTGCTCACCTTGATGACGACAACCGCGCTGAGTCAGCCGGCGATTATGTCTTCTCAGGTCGGCTACGACCTGGGCGATCCCATGCGAGCGATCGTGCGAGCCGATCAGCCCGATGCCATACCCCCTAGCGCAACCTTCGCACTGATTGATGCACAGGGCGAGATGGCCCTCGAAGGCCCGTTGCGTCACTGGGGTCAGAAATGGCAATGCCACTGGTGGGTCGCCGATTTCTCGTCTCTCAAGCGTGCGGGAACGTACACGATCCGGATCGAGGACCGTTCGGGCGCGACGATCATCAGCGATCCCATTGAGGTGGGTCCCCGAAAGCTCTGGTCGAAATGCTACCGCACGATCGCGTTCGATTACCTCGAGACCCGCGCCCAGCAGGCGCGGACGGGCAAGGGATGGCGCGATTGCGGCAGCGATCTGCAGGAATTCAGCAGTCACGCCGTCGCCGTTGACGGACTCTGTGACATCCTGACCTCGGATCTGCCGCTGATCACGGCGTCCGATCGTGACGCACTCATTGACCAGATCCTCGTCGGCTGCGAGTACCTGGCGCATCTGCAGAACAAGGCCAGGTCGCTGGATCTGGGCGACGGCGCGGTCGTGCATGAGGATCGACAGAGGGACGTCGTCACGGGCAACGTCGCGAAGGCCGCGATGATCTTCGCCCGCGTCGGGCGTCTCTTGCCAACGCGGCACGCTCAGAACCGTGACGAGCTTCTCGCTCGCGCGTTACGCGCGTTCGCCTGGGTCGAGGAGCGCGGCCCCGTCATCAACGCCGAGGCGCAGGTGTTCTATCCTCACGTCCACGGCGCGCCCGAGGGCGCCGGTCCGCCAGTCGGCCGATGGATGACGCGGGACCTGGTCATGATGATGCGCGCCTGCGTGGAACTGGCCCAGACCGGACAGCACGCGTACCGCGCTAAAGCGATCCACTACGCGAAACGAGTCATGGAACGCCAAGTGCCCAAAGCACAACGAGAGGGCCCGTTCTACGGGCACTTCTACACCTACGACGACTACACGGCGTTTGGAGGACAGCGCTTCACGGAAAAGGCAAACATCCACTGCGGCGCATGGAGCAAGGAAGGGCGCATCTACAACAAGGGAGGTCACTACCCTCACTATCTGATTCCTCTGATCGAGATGATCACCCTCTGGCCCGACCACCCGGATGCGGACCGTTGGCGCAGTTGCGTACGGGATTTCGCGTACGGGTACTTCCTGCCGGCCTGCGAGCGGAGTCCCTTCCTGATCCTCCCGGCCGGCTACTATCGCGACGAGGGGCTGCTCTACTTCGGCAGTTGGTATCACGGGCACAACAACATCTACGCGTTCGCCGCCTCGCTGGCATTGGAGTTCGAGAAGATGTTCCAGGACGATCGATTCCGAGCGGTCGCCGTGGGGAACCTGCAATGGATCGCGGGACTCAACTGCGGCTTGAAGGAAGGCGACCCGGCTCGATACGTGCCGGTCAGTATGATTGCGGGGATCGGCGCCCGCTGTCGGGGCAGTTGGACGAAGATCACCGGCTCGATCTGTAACGGGTTCTCCGCCAGTCGACAGTTCAGGATCGCGCCGGCCTCGGCCGAGACCGACCTGCCCCGCTTCTTCGACGACGAAGCGTACATCGCCCACAGCCTGCCCTATCTCGCGGCGTTGAGTCGTCTGGAAACTGCCCGGCAAGACTGAACCGCCCAAGCCGGCCGCCCCTACTCCATCTGGACCACTCGCTTGGGTACAACGCGACCGATGTCGTCCTTCTCATAGAGGTCCCACTGGTAGTCCACGACCTTCAGACCGGCCAAGTGCTGCTTGAGTTCATCAACATGGATACGGTCGATCCAAAGGTTCCACATCGTCAGGGTCTCGAGCGTGGGCAGGCTCTTCAGCAGGCTGAGGCTCTTGACGCGCGTGTCGGAGATATCGAGCTGGCGCAGTTGCCTGCAGCCCAACAACGGCGTGAGGTCCTCGACGTACGTGAACGAGAGGTCCAACGATTCGAGGTCGCGCAGGCGCCCCAGATACGAGATATCCGAGACGTATCGTCCCGTCAGGGACAGCTCTTTGACCGCCAACAGATCCGCGGCGGTCAGTTGGGACGGTGATTTGCCCTGCACCTGGGCGATTTGCCCCTTGATAATCGCCGTACTGTCGATCTGCCCGGGCGTCTTGCGGGTCAGGCGATTCGCTCTGGCGCGTTTCTCGTCGGGCGTATCGCCTTTGCCATCGATGACGAAGGCGCGGACCCAGTCACGCAACAAAGGAGAACACACCAGCCAGCCGGTCTTGCGATAGGTCTGAAATGTCACGATCGCGCCACGCTGCTGGTACAGCGTCGCCCCGCGCACGGCCCATCGGTAATTGGCGCCGTGGCTTGCCCCCGGGAGCGACGCGCCGAAGAACACGGGCATGTCGCGCAGGGCGCGCACGCTGGGCTCATTGGTCAGCACGGAAGCGGAATCGTGACGGCCCGCCACGAAGATCATGGCGCCCGCCCAGGGTTGGGCCCGATACTCCAGCAGGTGCGAGGCGAGCCAACCGCCGGCGCTGGAGCCGGAGATGAACAGACGCGTGTCGTCGACACGAAGGTGTTTCGATATCCGCTGCTTGACGGCGTCGAGGCTCTGCAATTCACGGCGCAGATAGAGGGCGAACTGGCCGGGGCGCATCCTGTTCTTCTGCGGGGCGACATAGGCCATGCCGACAATGATCGCGCCGCGATCGCAGGTCGCCGACCGCCCTCCTCGGCAGATGATCGGGTTGTACTTGTCGCCCCGCCCCTTGTACCGAAAGATCACCGGCCAGTCGCGATCGTCCGTGTAATCGCGCGGCACATAGAGATTGAAACGCTTCTTGCCGATCGCCTCGTCGTTCGTGACGACTTGGTATTCCTTGCCCGGTTCGAACAAAGGGGCCCCCGTCAGACAGAAACACGGACGACACAGCACCACCGCCAAAACCGCACCCCAGGTTCTTGAAGGATTCACGGGACGCTCCTTCTCTCGATCAGGCACCCCACCTGCCGATCGGCCCGTACCGCGATGGCCGCGGAACCTTCGCAGAATGCCGACAAATGGGATCCCCGCACACGGCACCTCCCATTATATCATGGCACACGCACGTGTGTTTCACTTGCCAGGGTTTTTGCTTGCCCTCTCCACACATTTCTATATAGTAAAATTCCTTCTATTTCTGATAACAGCCGAATCGATCGGTGAAGATAGCGGTGGGCCCCAGCCGGCCTAAACGATGTGACGACAGGAAAAGGAGAGCCCAGCATGCCATTCAAACAGTTCATCGCCATCCCCGTATTCATCGCGTTCCAGGCCTTCACCATGATGCTCATCGCCCGGTACGTGCCCTTCACAGAAGAAGCCGTTGCCGTGGGCGGCCCCGGCCTGATCACCTGGATCGCCTTTCAGGCGTGGGCCATGTACTTCCTGGGAGGCTGCACCGTCAAGATGGCGGGCAAGACTATCATCGGCTACGTCGGGGGCATCGTTGCGTCAGTAGCGATCTTCGAACTGGCCGGGGCATTCAGCGCCCTGAACAGCGACACGACGCTCTGGGGGCTCTATCTGGCCGTCTTCATCGTGGTGATCGCCGTCATCTGCGTCGAGCGCATCCCAGGATGCGATTTTGTTCCCGCCTATTTCATCGGCGCCGGCGTGTTCTTCGCGCTGTTCACCTATGTCCCGAAGCCGGATGAGGTCGGCAAGTACGCCTGGTATGTGGATCTGGCGATCCCCGAGATCGTGGCCTGCATCATCGGCCTGGCCTTCGGCTGGTGCACGGTGAAAGCCAGGACCTGGTACGAGGGCAAGATCGCCAAGCCGGCGGCCTAGGCACCATTCGGCACAAAGGCGTTTCCGCAAGCACGATTACTCCCGGGCGGCGTCGATACCAGGCGCCGCCCGCGGAGAATGACGCAGTCGGACCTCATTTCACGAGTGCAGCCTTGCCCTGCAGCGTGACTGGGTCCTGACCGTCCGGCATGAGGATCACCTTCAGATCGTAGGACTGGCCGGCCTGGAATCGCTCGCGGCAGGACATTGTCACCGTCGCCTTTTCGAACGAGTTCAACGCCGGGACCGTCCCACTGGCAACAAGCGTATCCTGATCATCCCCGCAGATCGCCACGCGGATCGGTGCCGGCTTCGACGCGACCTGACCGAAGTTCTGGACCTCGACGGCCATCTTGAAGGCGGCGCCGTCCTTGGTGACACGCGGCATGCGGGCCGACAGAGCGGGTTCCAGATAGTCAACCCAAGGCAGACGGGCGTAGCCAAAGAGCAGCTTGCCTTCACTCGTCTTGCCCAGTAGCTTGGCCGCGAAGTTGCCGTTCGTAATGCCGTTGCCGGATCCGTCGAATGTAACGATCAGGTCCTTGCCCGATCGTTCGGTCTTGATCGCCTTGCAGCCTCGACCGAAGTTCACCTCTTCGGAGGCGCCGAAGCGTAGCGAATCGATGTCCATATCCGTATGAGGATCGAAACCCTTCTCGGCAGCGACCTTGACGCGAATCGTCTTCGTATCGGCCGTAATCTTCTGCTTGTCCAGGAGGGTCAGCAGTCGCCCCACCGTCAGAGGGATGCAGATGTGCTTGGAACTGTGCTCGTCACTGCCTTTGTCCGAGTGCTTCAGCACATCGATGACCGCGAAGTGCGCCTGGGTCGCCCGACCGTATTCGTCCCGCAGGACCTTGATGCGTTCGTACTTGAACCAGTCGACCTTGGTCCCGTCTTCGTAAACGGCGAGGCCCGGCAGATAGGCCTCGCCCGGATCGACCTTCCAGTGGATACCGTCCTTGGACCGCAAGTAGAACGCGATGCGCCCGAGCCAATCGTTGACGATCAGGTGATACTGGACGTTGGTGCGCCAGACCACGGGATCTTCGAAACGCCCTTCGACCGGCGGATAGACGCGCCGGTCGGTTACCTGGTTGTAGGGGCTGATCCCCGTCTTGCTGAACCAGATTCCCCCGCCGCGACAGACCATCAGATAGGAACCGTCCTCACGTTGGGCGAAGCTGAGATTCGACAGTCCCTCGATGATGCGGCGATCCCGCTTGTTGAACTCGAACTTGCTACGCGTCCAGGGGCCATTCAGGCTGTCGGCAATGTAGTAGCCATTGATGAGATAGACCACGTATCGGCCGTCCTGAAGCTGAAAGACCTCGGGATTGTGGCCCGGACCCAGCGTATCCCTGACCTGATAGGGCCCGAACGAGTTGTCGGCCACGGCGTGGACCACGCTGGAGCGGGGCCATTCCATGTGCCCGCGTTCGGCGTCTTCCCGCCAGCGACAAACGTAGAGATGGTACTTGCCATCGTCACCCAGCAGCGCGTTGCCTCCCCAGTAGGACCACTCGTTGTCCTCCAGACCGTTCTCGATGTAACGAGGTTTGACGTTGTCGGCGCCCCAGGTCTCGCTGGTCAATGGGCCCTGGACGGGCATGGGCAGAAATCGGTCCATAAACCGGCCGCCCAGAACGAGATTGTCCCACTCGGCCGGGCGTTTCCGTTCCGTAATCTGGGCACTGGCATCCAACACAGAGAAGCACGACACCAACAACGCACAAATCACAACACGCCTTCTCATATTGCACTCCTTGTCTTAACCTTTGCCCATCTCATGATTCGCCGCGATCTCGGCCTTGATCTGGCTGAGCAAGTTAATCGCTTCGATGGGCGTTAGATGGTTGACATCGGTCGACGCCAGTTTGTCCAGGACGGATTTCTGCTTCTGGATGAACAGGGCATCACGGTCGGGCTCTTTGGTCTTGTGCTTGGCCAGGTGCTCGCCCGTCGCTTCCTTGGCGAAGGTCGATTCGAGTTCCTCCAGGATCTCCTGAGAGCGAGTCAGAATGGGCTTGGGGATGCCGGCCAGCTTCGCCACGTGAATGCCGTAACTCTTGTCGGTCCCGCCAGCGACGATGCGGTGCAAGAAGACCACCTCATCCATCCACTCCCGCACGGCGACGTTCAAGTTGCGGACGTTGCCGAACAACTCGGCCAGTTCGGTCAGTTCGTGGTAGTGCGTCGCGAACAGCGTGCGGCACTTCAAACGCGTTGCCAGATGCTCGGTGATCGCCCAGGCCAGTGACAGGCCATCATAGGTGCTGGTGCCCCGCCCCACCTCGTCGAGAATCACCAGGGAGCGGTCCGTCGCGTTGTTGATGATATTGGCCGTCTCGGTCATCTCGACCATGAAGGTCGACTGGCCCCGCGTCAACTCGTCGGACGCCCCCACGCGAGTGAAGATGCGATCGACCAGACCAATCTCAGCTTCCTTGGCGGGAATGAACGAGCCGGTCTGCGCCATTAGCGCCAGCAGCGCCGTCTGGCGAATGTAGGTGCTCTTACCCGACATGTTCGGCCCAGTGATGACGGCGATGTCACCGGCACCACCCCCAAGGTCAACATCGTTCGGTACGAACTCCGAGCCCAGAGTCTCGGCCAGGACCGGGTGTTTGCCCTCGTGAATAGCCGTTTGCGTTCCCTCGGTCATCTTGGGGCGGACGTAGTTGCGCCGCGCCGCAACGTGGGCCAGCGACGCAAGGCAATCGCACTGGGCAACCGTCTCGGCGAGTTGCTGGAGCCGCGCCACGTAGCCGGCCGCCTCCTGGCGCACATCCTCGAACAAACGCTGTTCGAGCGTCAGCGCCTTGTCTTCGGCGGTCAACACCTCGTTCTCGTATTGCTTCAACTCTTCGGTGATATAGCGTTCGGCGTTCTTGATGGTCTGCTTGCGCACGTACTCCGGGGGCGCCTTGTCGGCGGCTGCGCGCGAGATCTCGATGTAATACCCGAAAACCTTGTTGTATCCGACCTTTAGATTGGGAAGGCCAATCCGCTCGGCCTCGCGGCTCTGGTACTCGCGCAGCCAGCTCTGTCCGTCCCGCGAGATCGAGCGCAGCCGATCGAGTTCCTCCGAGAAACCGGCGCGGATGAAGCCGCCATCCCGCAAATGCGTGGGACAATCCGGATCGATCGCTGTCTCCAGAAGACCAGTCAGTTCGTCCATACTGTCACACCGCTGTGAAAGCTGGCGAAGCTGTTCAGCCTGGCACTCGCCTAGCAGATCGCGCAAGGCCGGGATGCGCTTCAAGGTGCCGGCCAACGCCAGCATGTCGCGCGGGCCGGCGCGGAACGTGCTGATCCGCGCGGCGATGCGTTCGGTGTCGGCGATCTTAGACAACTGGCTCCGTACGTCGGTCAGCCGCGCTTCGTCATCACTCAGTTCGCCCACCGCGTCCTGACGGGCCTCGATCGCGCCGATATCACAGAGGGGCATGCACAGCCAATTGCGAAACATCCGCCCGCCCATGCCGGTGAGCGTCTCGTCCAGGCAGAGCAGCAGCGATCCTTTGCGAGTCTCGGCCCGGATGGTCTGGAGTACTTCCAGACTCCGTAGCGAGGTCGGATCGATCTGCAGAAAGCTCCGGCGGCTGACGCGGCGCAGGCTCTGAATATGGCCCAGCGTCGTCTTCTGGGTCTCGTTGAGATACTCGATGACCGCCCCGGCCGGCGGGATAAGGTCCTGGTCGTGGTCCCCGATCCCGAATCCCTCAAGCGTCGCGACACCGAAATGCTTGACCAGTCGCTGTTTCGCCTGATAGGGATCGAAGTACCACCCCGGGCGCTCGGTCACGATCGCACTGGTCAACCGACCGATGTCACCGGCCAGCCGACGTGTCTCGTCGTCGAACAGTTCGCCCCGCCGATCGGCGAGCAGGCATTCGGCCGGCGTGAGCCGTTGCAGTTCGTCCAGCAGGTCGCTCTCGGGCAACCGCTGCACGAAGAAATGCCCCGTCGAGATATCCACCCAACTGACAGCCGCAAACCCCTTGGCGTCCAGATTGACCGCGCAGAGGAAGTTGTCCTTCTTGTCCTCCAGGAGCATGTCGTCGGTCAGCGTCCCGGGCGTGACAATACGCACCACGTCGCGTTTGACCACACCCTTGGCGGTCTTCGGGTCCTCCACCTGTTCGCAGACGGCCACGCGAAACCCCGCCTGGAGCATCTTCTTGAGATAACCATCCACGGCGTGATAGGGCAGCCCCGCCAACGGGATCGGATTGTCACTGTCCTTGCTGCGACTGGTCAACGTCAGTCCGAGCACGCGCGAACAGGTCTTGGCGTCCTCGTAAAACGTCTCGTAGAAATCACCCATCCGGAAGAACAGAATGCAGTCGGGGTGCTTCTCTTTGAAGTGATGAAACTGCTTCATCGCCGGGGTCAGTTTGTGCTTCGATTGTGCCATAGACGTTGATTATACCGAAAGCGGTCCCTCTAACAACTCATTGGTGAGCGATGTCGCCTCAGAAGCGGAAGCGACCCTCTGAAGTTGCTCCAGCACCCGACGCTGACGGGCGGTGAAACAGATAGGCGTCTTCTCATCGAAGGCCGTGACACCACAGATGCAATGAATGGCGTCGATGAGGCCCTCCAGCCCTTCGCCAAGCCGGGCGCTGACACGGAC
>JANQFY010000027.1 GCA_028277585.1 Sedimentisphaerales bacterium | reverse complement strand
CCGACGAGCTTTCTGTGCCCTGTTCCCGACTGTATCCACGTGAACAACGAAGGGTTGGTCGTCGGTCGGTTCGGCTCGGCGACCGATGAAGCTCTGATCTCCAGTTGGCGCCGAGAGACAGGGGCGCAGCCCTTGCCGGAGCTGGATGTGACGGATGCCTTTCCGCAAGGGCTCAACGATGTCGGCCAGTTCGTTGTGGATACCCGAACGGCCCGGTTCGAGGTGGCTGGGCGTTACCTCGTCGCACGGCGCGATGTGTACCTGTGGGACCCCAACACCGGCTACAGGCTTCTGAAGGCGAACCTGGGGCGGTCTGGCTTTCTTTCTCCCCGAGGCGTCAACAATCGAGGTCAGGTTGTCGGGCTGCTGATCACGGAGAGGTGGGAAGACGTGCAGGGTGCATTGCTCGAACCGATCGAGCGAGACGCCGCGCCTGCGGCACGATGACCTGAGTAGCCCGTTTCTCCGTCGGGTTTTGAGGGGATCAATTGTCGTTGTTTCGTCTCCGGCTTGTGCTTGCTCTGGGCGAAGTGGCTCTGGTAGACTTCAGGTGAACTGATACTTTCACTACGTCTATGAGGAGACTTCATGATGACGCGCACGAACAGAGTGATGATTGGATTCGTGGTGCTGCTGATTGCAGCGACCTGCCTGGGTGCGGACTGGCCCCAGTGGCGCGGCCCGAACCGTGATGGGTGCTCGACGGAGACGGGACTGCTCGAGAGTTGGCCGGAAGGTGGGCCGGAACTGCTGTGGCGGGCAACGGGGTTGGGCGAAGGATACTCGACCATCGCGGTGGTGGGCGATCGTATCTACACAACAGGCGAGAAGGATCGGATGAGCTACGTCCATGCCCTAGCGCTGGATGGGGGGAAGGTCCTTTGGAGTACGAAGCTGGGCAAGGCGGGAGCGCCTGGCTGGGGCGGCTTCACCGGCCCGCGCGGCACGCCGACAGTTGATGGCGATCTGCTCTATGTGATGGGCCAGTACGGCGAGTTGCTCTGTCTGAAGACCGGCGACGGCGCCACGGTCTGGGAGAAGCACCTGACCGATGATTTCGGGGGCAAGCGCCCGAGCTGGGGGTATAGCGAGTCGATCCTGGTCGATGGCGATCAGATCGTTTGCACGCCAGGCGGTAAGAAGGGTGCGATCGTGGCGTTGAACAAAAAGACAGGCGCTTTGGTTTGGCAGACCAAGGAGTTCACCGATCCGGCTCACTATTCCTCGATCGTCTGTGCGACCATCGCCGGGGCCAAGCAATACGTGCAACTGACGGCCGCCAGCGTGGTGGGCGTCAGCCCTGACGGCGCCGTACTCTGGCGCGTACCGCGCAAGGGCAAGACGGCGGTCATCCCCACGCCGGTCGTTCAGGGCGACATGGTGTACGTGACCAGCGGCTATGGGGTGGGCTGCAACCTGTTCGAGATCAGTCGCACCGGCGGGAAGTTCGAGGCGAAGCAGGTCTACGCCGAGCGGAGCATGGCCAACCATCACGGCGGGGCGGTCCGCGTGGGCGATTATGTCTACGGCTATTGCGACGGCAAAGGGTGGGTCTGCCAGGAACTGGCGACCGGTGAATTGAAGTGGGCCCAGAAGAGAGAGGTTGGCAAGGGATCGCTGGTCTACGCGGATGGCTACTTCGTTCTGCGCAGCGAGACCAAGGGGACGGTCGGCCTGATCAGGGCGACGCCCGAAAGCTATCAGGAGACAGGACGCTTCATTCAGCCTGGTTTCGGGAAGCCCAAGACCTGGCCCCATCCGGTGATTGCCCACAAGAAGCTCTACCTGCGCGACCAGGACCTTCTGCTCTGCTACGACGTCGCCGCTCGCTAGGAGAGGACCCTAGGGGGGGCTTTGGTCTCGGGATGCTACATACCGGAAACGGATAATTGTCATAATTGAGATGACTTCCAGCCCCGGATGCGGTATGAACGGTGCACACCGGCCCGGGGGCCGAACCAGAGGCCTTGTGATTCCCGTACCGGTGCTATCACGACTAGTTGACCAAGGAGGTCGTATTGGCCAGAGACAATTACGGATTTGCGAAACGCCAGCGAGAACTGGCGAAGAAGAAGAAAAAAGAGGAAAAACGGCAGCGGAAGTTGGCCAAGCAGAATCCAGACGCCACCGAGAATCCCGAGGCGGCAGCCGATGAAGCGCCCGCGAACGACGGAGCTGTCGAACCTGAAGCATCCTCTCAAGGTGGTGAGGCTGGGCCGCCTGCGGCTGATCCTTTAACCTAAGGGAGGCGGGGGGTGAATCAATCCGGCGCCCATTCCGAAGGCGGGTTCCAGTTCGAATCGTTGCCCAATGGCTGGCTGGTCGGTCGGTTTGCGGCGCTGCAGGCACTGGGGGTCCCTCACATGGTTACCACGCGTCAGGGGCCGGATGTGGATCTCGTGCGAGACGATACGCCGACTGCGGCACGACAGATCGCGGAACTCATGAAGCTCAGTGACGCGGCGTTCCTGGAGCAAGTTCACGGCGGTGATGCGCTGGCTTGCACGACCGGGGGGCAGGCTGGGTTCGCCGATGGGCTGATTACTGAGATGCCCGGCTTGGCGCTGCTGGGCAAGAGCGGAGATTGCCCCATCATCCTGCTGGCCGATGCACGGCGCCGGGCCGTGGGTTTTGCCCACGCCTCCTGGCGGGCGACGGTGGCGGGCATCGTCCCGGCAACCGTAGCGCGACTGGTCGAGTTCGGTTGCGATCCCGAGAATCTGGTCGCCTGCATCTGCCCCTCAGCCGGCCCCGAGTGCTACGAGGTGGGCCAGGAGGTTCGCGCTGCGGCGTTCGAGGGTATCGGACGCCAAGCGGCGGAGTTCTTTGAGCCTGGTCCGGCCGGGAAAGACCATTTCAATCTATGGACCGCCAACGTCGCTGCGCTGAGATGCTCGGGCGTGCCGAACGAAGCCATTCACGTCGCAGGAGTCTGCACGCTTTGTCGTAACGATGTGTTTCCCAGTTACCGGCGTGAGGGCGAAATGGCAGGGCGGTTTGCTGCGGTTATCGGATTGCCTTCGCAATAAACGAAGCCGCTTGGGCAGGTGATGACTACTGGCTCAGTTCCGGATCAAGTGTCCGTTGTTCACGGAAGATCTCACCGGTGATGTAGTCGGTGAAGGTGACCTTGACCGTCAAGGGCTCGGCCAGCACATCGAGGCCCTCGGGCGTGTCAAACGTAAGGCGGTAGCTGGCGGAGACGAGGGTGTCATACCACGTGTGACGCAGATCCTCCGGTTCGACCTGCCACTGAGCGAGCAGGGCTTGTCCGTTGAGGTTGTTGAGATTCCACAGTTGAACATTCACCGTGCCGGCCGCTTTGAGCGCATCGCCCTCCGGATCGATCGGCCCGACGTAGACGATCAGCTTCTCGCGCACGCCGTCGTCATCCTTGTCGTAGAAGTTGGTGTACCGGGTGATCGTGATGCTCTTGAGGCGATAGGGATTGACCCGCGTCTCCTGGGGCAGGGCCGAGAGCGTCCGGACCTGATCGGCCAACTGTTCGTTCTCGACCTTGCACTGCTGCAGGTCGCGCATCAGTTCGGTCTTCTCGCGCGCGATCTGCTGGACCTTGATCTCGTGGGGTTTCTTGCGGGCGCTGCCGATGCCGCAGCCGGCCAGGAAGCAGGGGAGCAAGCACGCCCCAATCAGGCCGGATGTCAGTACAACGAATTGTCTCAGTCGCACGGATTCCACGGCGTCATCGCCTAATCAAGTCTACCCTTCGTCGCTTTCCTCGGGATCCCCATTCTTGACGATCTCCGGGGCCTTCTGCAGGATACGATCGGCCAGCCCGTAGTCAATAGCTTCTTCGGCGCTGAGCCAGAAATTGCGGTCACAGTCCTTCTCGATCTTCTCGACGCTCTGGCCCGAATGCTTGGCGAGGATCTCATAGATCCGGCCGCGCAGGCGGAGAATCTCCTGAGCTTCGATGTCGAGATCGGTCGCCGGTCCTTCGAGCACGCCCATAATCAGCGGCTGATGTACGAGGATGCGGTTGTTGGCCAGCAGGTAGCGCTTGCCCGGGTGGCCTCCTGACAGGAGAACGGAGCCCATGCTGGCGGCCTGACCGATGCAGTAGGTCGCGACGTCGCAGCGGAGGAACTGCATCGTGTCGTAGATCGCCAACCCGGCGGTTACCGATCCGCCCGGCGAGTTGATGTAGAAATGGATGTCGCTCTTGCTGTCCTCGTTGCTGAGAAACAGCATTTGCGCGATGATCAGGTTGGCTACGTCGTCGTTGACTCCGCCGCCCAGGAAGATGATCCGGTCCTTCAGGAGCCGTGAAAAGATGTCGTAGGAACGCTCGCCCCGACCGGTTTTCTCGATCACGATAGGCACTAGATTCTGATTCACTGCCATCTGTGTTATTCCTTCGTCTGTCCAGCTTGACTCGATAAAGACGCGGGGACACCCCCATCACTCGCAGAGAGGATCAACTCTTCTCTGCCGAGGCATCGTCCGTGGAGGCCTCATCCTTCGTATCGGTCTCCGGGGCGTCACTCTTGCCTTTTTCTTCTTCCTGGAGTACGTCGTCGATCAGGCCGTATTCCTTGGCCTCCTCGGCGCTCATGTAGTGATCTCTCTCGGTCTCCTGGGCGATCTTCTCGACGGGTTGGCCGGTGTGCTTGGCAAAGACCCCGTTGAGCAGTTCCCGGGCCTTGAGGATCTCCTCGGCCTGGATCTTGATATCGGCGGCTTGGCCGGTTACGCCGCCCCAGGGCTGGTGCAGCATGACCTTGGCATGGGGCAGAGCGAACCGATTGCCCTCGGTGCCGGCCGCCAGGATCAGGGCGGCGCCCGATTGGGCTCGGCCGATGCAGTAGGTCGCGATCGGCGAGCCCACGAAACGCATGGTGTCGTAGATGGCCATCGTGTCGTCCACCGACCCACCCGGCGAGTTGATATAGAGGCTGATCTCCCGGCCGCGCTTGAGGTTGTCCAGGTACAGCATCTTCATGATCACTTCGGCCGCTCGAGCGTAATTGATCTCCCCGATCAGGAAGACGATCCGGTTCTCGAGCAGCATGTCGTCGAGACTCATCTGGCGGAAGCGCTGATACTGCCCACCGCCGCCGTACTGGTTGTAGGCGTCCGAGTAGTTTCCGACGTATCTCGCGGGGTGTTCTATGGCCATGCGATGTTCCTCTACTGATCTTCTTCTTCGGCCTTGTCTTCGACCTTCTTCGGTGTTGCCTTCTTGGCCTTCTTCTTGGTCTTCTTTTCCGCCTTTTCAGGCTCGGTCTCGGTGATATCGGCCGATTCGAGGAGCTGATTAATACATTTGTTCTGACGCACGTCCATGCGGAACTGAGCCAGGGAGCCGTCACGCTCCATCTGCTCCTTCATCTTCTCCGGCCGCTGTCCTCGCTGGACCGCCAATTGGGCGATGTGCCCGTTAATTTCCTCCTCGGTGACCTCGATCTCGAGTTTATCGGCCACTTTGTCCATGATGAAGAAGGTCTTGAGCTGCTGGTTGGCCTCTTCTTCACTGCCGGCGCGAAGCTGCTCCATCTGCTCTTCGACTTGCTGGCGGGACAGACCGCGTTGCAGCAGATTGATGTACTGGCGCTGCAGGATCGTCCCGGCCTGGCGGGCCACGATGTCCAGCGGCAGGTCGAATTCGGTGTTGTCGAGCAGGTTCTTGTAGATCTGATCGCTCATCTCGTTGCGGATGCGACCCTCGAACTGCTCCTGGAGGTTGTCCCGAACCCGGTCCCTCAGATCGTCCTCGCTGTCGACCTGGTACCGCTGGAGGAACGCGTCGTCCAGTTCGGCCGGCTTGAGGAACTTGATGTCCTTGATCTCGATCTCGACCTCGACTTTGCGCCCGCGGTAATCTTCCTGGAAGTAGGTCTTGGGCACTTCGACGGTGGTCGTCTTCTTCTCGCCCACCTTGGCGCCCTCCAGCAATTCGTCGAGCTTCTCGACGGGGACGGCGCCGACCGCGCCGTTGGGTCGGACGTAGATCTCGGTGTTGTCCAGCTTCGTCTCGGCCTCGATGACCTTGCTTTCTTCGCTCTCCTCGCCCTTTTCCGCCTTCTCAACTTCTTCGGCCTGCTGGGCCTTCTCCTCGTCGGTTAGCTCAGGTTTGAGCATGACGTCGGCCAGCACCTGGTCGTCCTTCTCGACCGCGCCGTCTTCCCGCGGGGTCCAGACGCCCGCCCAGCGACGGAGTTGATCGACTTCGCGGTCGATCTGATCGTCGGTGACCTCAAGCTTCGGGCGGTTCACGGGGATGCCCTCGAGATTCGGCAGTTCGAACTCCGGCCGCACCTCGGCCTCGAAGTCGAACTTCAGCGGGCCCGTCGCGGGCAGTTCGACCTTCTCGAAGTCGATGTCGGGATCGCCCAGGATGTCCAGTTCGTTATCCTTGATCGCCGCTTCGCTGGCTTCGGCCAGAAGTTTGAGCTTGATTTGCTCATTGGTCTCCTTGCCGAAACGCTTCTCCAGCAGGCGGCGGGGAGCCCGACCCTTGCGGAAACCGGGCAGGACGGCTTCGCGACCCAGCTCGGTGTACTGGGCGTCGATGGCCTCCTTAATGGTCTCTTCGGGGATTTCAATGACGACCTTCTTCTTGCAGGGGCCGGCATCCTCGACGCTGACAACATTCTTGGCCGTCGGGGTCTCCTGGGCCTGCTCGTCATTCGTTGAGGTCGTTGCGTCTTTCTTTTCTTCCTCCATCTTGGTGCTCCCAGACAGACAGTTGATTTGGCTTGGTTCGAACAACAAAAAAATGGCGTCAGGGAAAACAGCTCCCTTAGCCACATGATCAGTTTTCCGGCCCCGCTGCCACAGCGGCGAGACCCAGCATACCGACGACCAACGCCAAACTACCCGTTAGCCGGTAACTCGTCGATACTATGTCAGTTCCCCAACGCAGGAATGCGTCTTGAGGCCCCGTCCATAGGGCTACTCCTGAAAGCGGGCGATGAGATTTGAACTCACGACATTCACGTTGGCAACGTGACGCTCTACCGCTGAGCTACGCCCGCGAAACTGGCTATGAGTATACGAGGGCCGCCGGACCTTCGCAACCCCTTTTTTCGCAAAAAATCACGTGTTCTCCGGCCGATTCTCTCAGAAGACTGGCGTCGGCTTGCTCAAAACGCTCGCGACAGCCAGTATCAGCAGGGCGATCGCCCACTCGATCAGAGACACGCGCTGTGTTCTTCTCATCGTACAACCCTCCAACGAAGCCAGATCCTGACCGCGTTTCATCGGCTGGATGAGTGTCTCCCTGAAGTCCTGGTTGGTATTTTGCCCTTTGTTTGCCTGGAGGCATCTTTTTTCTCCTGATAACCCACATTCTGTCTTGGAAAAGCGGCGTTTTGGCCGATACTTTATCTGGTGGGTTAGGCGCCCCTCAGGTAGGCAGCATCGAATAGACAGCATGGATTTGCGGTAGTCTGCCGTGTCCAGACGGCTGGATAAGCGTTCTCGTCGATTCAGATCCGAAGCGTTTGGGAGGAGGTCTGTCATCGTCGGGCAGTTATGAGAAAGGAGACTGCGCGCATGCCGGGCAAGTATGTGGTGGTCGATGGTGGAAGGCTGGTGATTGAGAAATGGGTGGGCAAGACCTCTTGTGCGGAGATCATGGCGTACGAGAAGCATCGGGCACAGGACGCTTCCATTGCCGACGGTGCCAAACTGTTCAGCGATGCGCGGGCGGGGGAGTTCACCAAGACCAGCGATGAGTTCATGCAGAAGGTCTTCGCACTACGCGAAGGGCCGGACTGCAAGGCCCATCTGTCGGTATGGGCGGCTGTGCTCCAGGCCAGTGAGTTCGAGCAGGCCAGGATTTGGGAGGCCGAGGCGGGGCGGCGCGGCGTCAGAGCGGTCATCTTCACCAGTTTCGATGTCGCCTGCACCTATCTTGGGATCGACCCGGTCGAAACCCAGGAACTGCTCGACAGCATCGAACCATAGCGACCGCGTCCGACCGGGAGTGGTTGTTGCGCCGGCGAACAGAGTGGTTCCTATTGGTGGTTCTGCTCGATTCTGCGGAGGATCTCCTCGAACGCTTGGCGGTCGTCGCCCGGGCCATTGTACCACCAATAGGAACCACTCTGTTCGCCGGCGCAACAACCACTCCCGGTCGGACGCGGTCGCTATGGTTCGATGC
>JANQFY010000010.1 GCA_028277585.1 Sedimentisphaerales bacterium | reverse complement strand
CGAAAAGGTCACTTCTCGTGTGACTATGTCGCCAATGTGCTGGCCTCGATCTGTTCCCCTTCTCCCGCAGCCCATTCCAGGAGAGATCCCAATGAATCTCCACCATCTCCTTTCGTACGCACTTTTTTTTGCTATGGTCGCTTCTCCGGCCTTTGCCCGCGTGATCACGATTGTTCCCAGTCGCGATGTGACCATCCACGAGCACGCGGCGGGGGGGCTGGCTGACGGGGCCGGGGAGCACCTCTTCGTTGGTCAGAACGCGGAAGGCCAATTCGTCCGACGGAGTCTTCTTGCATTTGACCTCGATCGAGAGATCCCGTCCGGTTCGGAGATCCACAGTGTGACTCTGACCCTGCATGTCTCGCGCACCACGGCCGGGCCCCATCTTGTGAAGTTGCATCGAGTCCTGGCTGGTTGGTCCGAAGGCGCATCGTCTGCCGACGGTGGCGGAGGCGTCCCGCCCGCTCCGGGAGATGCTACCTGGTTGCACCGCTCCTACGACGATCAGACCTGGGCCAATGCCGGCGGCGATTTCGCGGCGAGCGCCGACGCGGAACAGCTCGTCGACGGGGTCGGTTTCTACACGTGGGGCTCGACGCCTCAGATGGTCGCGACGGTTCAGAACTGGCTGGACAATCCGGCCGCCCGGTTCGGGTGGATTCTTGTTGGTCCCGAGGACGAGCGGCGCACCAGCAAGCGCTTTGATTCGCGTGAGAATGATGACGCGGTGAGGCGTCCCATGCTGACCATCAACTTCACCCCTGCCCAGGGATGCAACGAGGCGCTGCCCGGTGATCTGGACGGCGACTGTCGCGTGGACTTGTCCGACTTGGCGATCCTCGCGTCACAGTGGCTGCGCGATGAGCGTCGTCCGCGTGACGCCGGGACCATAGCGATCGAGGGGGGCGGCGAGTTCACTTTCGATCCGCGGGCCATCTCCACCGTACGGCCGGATATCTTTCAGCCGGGTAGTTTCTCTCTCTTCGATATCCTTATTCATTTGGATGCCCTCGGTGATCTTGATCTGGACTATCACTGGAACGCGGACATGAACACGCACGTGATCGAGGCGATCAACGGCCTGGAAGACTGGTGGTATGTCGCGTTCTACGACGGGGGGTGGGTCGAGGACAACATCTATCGCATGGATCACTACCCCTATAAGGACAAGATGACCATTCGCATGATGCAGGTTGAGCCGGCGCGAATCGCGGAGGTGTACGAGGTCTATCGGGAGGAAGTGACGCGCCGCGCCCAGAACGGCGACAAGGTCATCATCCCGCGGGTCACCATCACCGGTCAGAACGAGACGTTGCGTTTCGAAAACGTCCTGGTCGAACCGCATAACCTGCGCACGGACACATTCCGCGAAGGGGTCGTCACCGGTATCGACGTCATTCTCTCGTTGGGCGACCAGGGCCTGATCACCTATGATTTGCAGTGGTACGATTCGATCGGCTCGGCCGGCGTGGTACGCAGCCACTGGGTTGAGCGGATCAACGATGATCAGGCGTCGGGCTTCTGTGGGTTCGTCTACGAGGCGGGCCCAACGCGCTTCGCCCGGGCCAATCACATCCACATTCCTTCCGACTTTCGTCCCCTCAACTCCCCTGAATACGTGCTCTGGTACTGGATTCGACTGGGGCCCTGTGAGTAGGCGGATAGGCCCGAGAGAGGATCGAACGGACGCGAAGCGATGAAGGCGGATACGCGCCTCTCGATCGGAAGGGGTGCATATTCACAGGCCAAACCCGAAGGTCGCCCTTGAATGAGGGCGGCGCGACATTACAATTGCAGGTGGCGCCGAAATCGCCCTCTAACACAGAGAGTTCCTTGTCCCATTTGCGATCACGTTTTTGAAGGACTGCGGGAGAACGACAATGCCGAAATCCCAGATGCTCGATCCGGTGCAGTTGCGCAAGCCAGGTTTTATTGAGTGCCCGCCGATACCGGTAAACCAATACGCCCAGACCATCCAGGAGGAACGACAGCGATACACCGACACGGATCTGCTGCGGATGCATCGGGACATGGTCATTATTCGCGCGTTTGAGTCGATGCTGAACGACATCAAGCTGACTCGCTCCTACGAGGGCGTCGAGTGTGTTCACAACGGTCCGGCCCATCTGTCGATTGGTCAGGAGGCGGCTGCGGTGGGGCAGGCCTTTCATTTGGGGATCGATGACCATATCTATGGCAGTCATCGCAGTCACGGGGAGATTCTGGCCAAAGGATTGTCGGCCATCGAGAAGCTCGACGATGCGTCTCTGATGGAAATCATGCAGACTTACTTCGACGGCCAGACCCTGCGCGTCGTGGAGAAGGACGCGGAGGGTACGGTGAAGGATCTTGCAGTTTCCTTTCTGCTCTACGGGACTCTGGCCGAGATTCTTGGCCGGGAGGCGGGATTCAACAAGGGAATGGGCGGATCGATGCACGCTTTCTTCCCGCCGTTCGGGATCTATCCGAACAATGCCATCGTCGGTGGTTCGGGCGACATCTCCGTCGGCGCCGCGCTCTACAAGAAGGTCAACGGCAAGCCCGGCCTGGTCATTGGCAACATCGGTGACGCCGCCTCGGCTTGCGGCCCGGTGTGGGAAGGGCTGTGCTTTGCCACGATGGGGCAGTACCGGCAGTTGTGGGAAGGAAGACACCGAGGCGGCCTACCGTTGATCATGAATTTCTACAACAATTTCTACGGCATGGGCGGACAGACGCACGGGGAGACCATGGGATTCGAGGTCCTCGCTCGCCTCGGCGCCGCCCTGAACCCGGAAGCGATGCACGCCGAGCGCGTGGACGGATACAATCCCCTGGCCGTGGCCGACGCCATTCTGAGAAAGAGGGAGGTTCTTGCGAACGGCGATGGGCCCGTCTTGCTCGACACGCTCACATACCGTTACAGCGGCCATTCGCCTTCGGATCAGAGCAGCTACCGCGAGCGCGACGAAATCGCCGCCTGGAAGGAGCAGGACCCGATCGTTCGTTTTGCCGCCGGCCTTCTGGAAGCCGGGGTCTGTGACCAGAACGCACTGGACCAGATCGAGAAGAGCATCAACGCGTCTATGCTGGCGGCCTGCAAGAAAGCTTCCGATCTCACGCTGTCGCCCCGGGCCGATCTCAAGAAGAAATCCTGCCTGTTGGAGTGCACCATGCACTCCGATCTGAAGGTCGACTCTATGGAGCCGGGCAGAGAGCCGGAAACGCTGATGCCCAAGGAGGAGAATCCGCGTGTCAAGGCGCTGGCCAAGCGCAGCCGTTCGGCATTCGATGAGAACGGACAACGGCTGAAGGATTCACAGTGCATCGCGGTCCGTGACGCGCTTTTCGAGGCGATCCTGGATCGTTTCTATGTAGATCCGACCTTAATCGCCTACGGTGAGGAGAACCGCGACTGGGGTGGTGCGTTTGCCGTCTATCGCGGTCTGACCGAGGCCTTGCCTTATCATCGACTGTTCAATGCCCCGATCTCCGAGGGGGCCATCGTCGGATCGGCGGTGGGATACGCCCTAGAGGGAGGTCGCGCGCTTGTTGAACTGATGTACTGCGACTTCATGGGCCGTGCCGGCGACGAACTGTTCAATCAGCTTTCCAAATGGCAATCGATGAGCGGCGGCCTGCTGAAGATGCCGGTGGTCGTGCGTGTCTCGGTGGGCAACAAATACGGGGCCCAGCACAGCCAGGACTGGACGTCGATCGCGGCCCACATCCCTGGGCTCAAGGTTGTGTTCCCGGCCACGCCCTACGACGCCAAGGGCTTGATGTATAGCGCCCTGAGAGGCACCGACCCTGTCATCTTCTTCGAGAGTCAACGGCTCTACGGCCATCCGGAAGAATTCGTACCGGGAGGCGTCCCGAGCGAATGCTATGAAGTTCCGTTCGGCGAACCGGTCGTTCGCAAAGCCGGGGACGACCTGACCATTCTGACCGTCGGCGCGACGCTCTACCGGGCGCTCGAGGCGGCGCAGGAACTGGAGGCCAAGTACAAGGTGAGCTGCGAGGTGATCGACGCCCGCAGCATCGTGCCGTTCAACTATGAGACCGTGCTCGAATCGCTGAAGAAGACCGGCCGGATTCTACTGACCTCCGACGCTTGCGAACGGGGAAGCTGTTTGCAGACGATGGCGGCCAAAATTACACAGCTCGGATTCTGGGAACTGGATGCGCCGCCGGTGGTCCTGGGAGCACGCAACTGGATCACGCCGCCCGATGAGATCGAGGATGCGTTCTTCCCCTATCCGTCCGACATTCTCGACGTCGTGCATCAGCACATCATTCCCCTCGACGGGTATCAGCCGAAGCGCGACTACTCGGGCGAAGGCCTGAAACGCCGAGCGTCCGGGGGCATCTGATGATGCCGTGACCTGACCGCATCTGAAGATGGAGCGGCACAGACCGCTCTCTGTCTGATGGCGGCGCACCGCCATCCCCGTTGAGTCGGTGACGGCGAACAAGTAAGAAGAGAATATGGGGCAATGGAGGCGGGGGGACGCGAAACTCTGCAGAATTCTTCACCGAGAGGCCCAATCGGCACGAAGTGACAGAAAACGGCACAGCGGACGGTACTTCAGACCCGGATCTGGCCGAACTCATCGACCGCTGGCTGGACCTTCACGAATCCACCAAGGCGAGAATCATGTCGATCCTGAGGGAGGGCTTCGATGCCGATCGAGACTACTGAGCCAGCCCCTACCGTCTGGATGGGAGATCTCTACGCGTTGGCCAACAAGATCGGCCTGACAAGCGGGCAGTGGGCCGCCATTGCCGCGTGGGCCTGGCAGCAGGAGCGCGAAGTGATTCACCAAGCAGCGGAGATCTGCGCCGAGCATCCATTCATTCCCGAGGGAGTCGATGAATCTCAAGGACGAGTTTGAAACCGAATGGATCGACCTGGTCACTGACCACAACCTGACGCTCGAGCAGGGCCAAGCGTGCCTGGATCTCCACCGCCGGCAGTTCAGCAGACTACTGGAAACCTACGCCGCCCGTCTGGCGCAGAGCTACGACGAGGACAATCGATGAAACTCCAACGATTCCGAGACTTCGGCAAGGAACTGAAACACGCATTCGCCGTGCATGAAGTGTGCTACGATTGCGCCGAGTTCTACGGCCCTGGACATGGTGAGCGAGGCTGCAACGGATGGCCCTCCAAGAAGCCCATGTACGCGGCCGGTAGAAAGCACCTGTTGTGCCTGGACTGCCTGAGGCTACCACCCGTCGAGCCCGCAACGCATGGCCAAGTCTTCCCACCATCCCGCATGGAAGGCCGAACAGAACCCAGGACGGCCCAGGCAGAAGCGGTGCAGGACCGTTCAACCACGCGGGTCTCAACGCCAGCGCCAACGTCCTCAGAGATTGATCCGAAACGCCGATGTCTATGTGGTCGGGCCATGCCGAGACGACGACGGTATTGCGACACTTGCCGAGACCAGCGAAAAGAACTGGCAAAGCATCGGTATGAGCAAAAGAAACCAGACCGCTCCCATCACAGGGGCTCAGACCAGTCTCAGACGCGCCACAGAAGCAGCGAGAAGGCCGCCATTCTGCTCTAGGACGTGGGGCGATAGTTAATGGGTACCACGGGTAGCACCCCCCTGAAAACCTGCAAGTTAACTATTGCCCGGGCCCTGAGTAGGGCTACCTGATCTCACGCTTGTACGAACACTTCCGACAGCGAATCACGGTGACCTTCTCAAGTGCCTGTTTGCCACACTCAGGGCATGCGTGTTCCCTCTCCAGATCCTGGTAGGCAGCCCAGGCTCGATTCGCTTCAATGCTGACGTGGAAGCCGTACTCAGCGTACATGCCTCCATACTCGATCTTCTCAATCGGAGGGCGGCAGTTCAACCCTTGGTAATGCTCCAGCTCCTCGAGCATTGCTTTCAGTTCACGGTCGGTGACTTTGAGTGCTTTGCATGCGGTCTCAAACTTGAGTCGCTGCCCACGCCTTTCTGGGGAGGCAATCCATTCGAACAGTCTTCGGGCGCCGTCGGATAAGAACTGAACCTGATCGTCTGCCATGTCTCGCACCTTTCTGAATTGAACGCATCGCGTAAGTCTCTGTTCCTTCCATCGGCAAACCGAGTCCCAGGGCTCCACAAGACGGCAAGACAGACTCTGTGAATGCAGACAGAATCACCCCTCCAGTCTCGCGTATGCGGTCTATGAATGCGATTTAGCGTTTGGAAGGGGTGAGGATGGTAACGTGGTCTTTCTTCTCCGCGTGCTCCAACTGTGGCACCGGACGCTCTCAGGCGGTGCAGATCCGGGGCCTCGAAGCAGCCCGCGCGCCGCATTGTGGCGCGTTCTCCAGAGAATCGGCCCTCACAGTCTGAAAACCCAGGGTGTTCGGGTCCATGACGGACTATTTCAGGGATTCGAAGGCCTCAAAAGGGGACCCGCTCCGGGACTCCCGTCGGGGGAATTTGCGCTTCGGCGGCCATATGTATATTCTCACTTCCCTCCGTGTGAAGTTAGGTAAGCTACACTCTCTCATGAAATGAGCCCCCGCAGCATAGGTAGCTGGAAGGGACCGCACCCGCTGCGGAGGCTATACACAGGGGATATCTCCCCCGGCATGTCATGTACCGAGATTCTTACTGCCAAGTTCATACAGTCGACCCCATTCCTGGCTGTCTTTTTGCCTTCCTGGCGATACCAGCCCTGAGGAATTTCGCGTCACACCTTGACAGTCACGACAATGCGGATGTAGGCTTGAAGGTGCGATGGAAACAGGTACGATTTTGCAGCACAACCAATTCGAGCAGAGACCGCCCCCGGGGGAAAATGCGCCATCATTTCGTTGGCCTGTTTTCATCGCAAACCCCGGGGGTGGTTCTTTCAGGATATCGCGATGGACGACGCACTCAAACGCGAGATCGTAGCGGCCTGGAGCCGGGTCCCTGAGTTCTTCGAGGACGGCTGCAAGTACTTCATGCGATGGGTGAAGGAGTACGGAGAAGCGATTGGGAAGCTGGCCGAAGAGCGGCACCTTCCGCCCGCCGGCGCCAATGATCACATGACTGTATCGGATACCGATCACGCCTACCTACCCTCGACATGTCAAGGCGAGTGGCGACCGATCGACCTTTGCCACCCTTGCGGGGCCTTTGGCATCGGCGCCGATCTGGTAACACCATACAGCCCGGTAAAGGCGACGGCCAAACGCCATATCCTCGAGCACGTGACAGACAAACAGGATCGGGCCCGCGATTGTATGCTCTTGTGGCGGGTGTACGCGAAGAATACGAGGCGCTTACCGACCACCCCTGGGCAACGCTCACTCTTCGACGACCTCAAGGCGATCTATCCCGACTTCGATTTGCGGCGGTTTATGATGGATCTGGGCGCCGTGCTGGACAGTCCCGCGGGGCCGGCGATGGTGACCGATGCGTGGAGGCGGGTTGAGCGTGACGTTGTGCCCCCGAACGTTCCTGTGACCGACGATGAGATGGAAGTGCTCTTCGTTTTGGATGAGCGGGACACGTTGACCACCAATCCGCAGGTAGTTGCGGCACTGAAAGTGAAGAGGTTCCGTCGGTCTGAGACTACCGTCAAGGGGGTTGTGAATAGTCTAATCGACAAGGGGCTGGTGGCGCGAGACCCCGCGACACCTCGAAAGGGTGTTGCACTCACGGAATCAGGAAGGACCGTAGCGAGACGTTAAGGACCGCCCCTAATTGGCCCTTAGTTGGCCCCTAAAGACGCAGAGAATCGCGTAGCATTCGCTACGTGATGACTGCTAACAGAGAACAACTTGTAAGTCCCATCCGCCTGGCGCATGTCTTGCGCATCCCCGCGGAATGGCTCATCGCGGAGGCGGAAGCCGGTCGCCTTCCTCACATCAACGCACACGGTCGCGTTCTCTTCAACACCGTCGCCGTCCAGCGGGCCCTCCTGAAGCGTGCCGCCAATGAGGGGCTTGCCCGGGGAGGGTCGCGATGAGTAAACCCCTCTTCCTGGTCGCGATGGACGCCGCACGGACAGTGAGGCCCAAGCTGACGCCGGCTGACAAGCTGGTCTTGGCATACCTAGCCTATCGTCAAGGGCGGAATTCCTACACGTGGCCATCGGTCAAGACGATCGGCGCTGACCTGGGCATTTCCCAGGACACCGTCGACCGGGCGACAGCAAACCTCGCCGAGGCCGGACTCCTGACAAAGACATCAGGGCGGCCGGGTCGCGGGCATGCAAGTCGCTACTCCGTGCTCCTTCCTAAAGCTCCCGCTCCTCAGGACTTTAACGAGCCTGAAAACTCCCGCTCCTCAGGACTTTTGGAAGGCGATAAGACTCCCGATTCTGCGGAAGAAAACTCCCGCTCCTCAGGAGAGAATAGTTCAAGAAGCATTCAGAGTAAGAGAGCGCGCAAGAGATTCACCCCACCGACACTGGCCGAAGTCAGAGCCTATGCCACCTCCCGAGGGTATCCCGGTTTCGACGCTCAGCGATTCGTGGATTTTTACGCCGCCAACAACTGGAAGGACTCCAAGGGCAATCCCGTCAGATCCTGGAAGCAGAAGTATCTGTCTACCTGGGAGCCCAAGTTGACCAAGACCGCTGAGCCCGAACCCGGCACGCGCGAAGCTACCGACGAAGAGGCCGAGCAACATCGGAGGGCGATGGGATGGAACTGACCGTGAATCCAATCGAGCAATATGTCCAGTGCGTCTTTGAGCCCAACGATTGGGTTGAGATCCGCACGTTGCGAAAGCGAGGAGACGGCAAGACTGAAAGTCGCAAGCTCTGGTATCAGGCGAACACCCTGGCGGACGCACAAGCGACCCTGGGCGCCCCGAATCAGCAGGGCTGGAACGTCTACGTCGGCGCCAACCCGCGTATCGCGGAGGGCAAGAGCGGCGACGAGAACGTTCAGGTGTGCCGCTGCCTGTTCGCGGATTTTGACGGCCTGGACCCCGATCGCATGGAGGATATCGTGCTCGAGCGGATCAACGCCGCGGGGCTCCCCTGGCCGACGTTGCTGGTTCACAGCGGCCATGGAATTCATGCGTACTGGCGACTCACGGCGCCGACCGACCCTAAGACCTTCCGCGCCCTACAGGCCCGCTTGGCGCACACGCTGGATTCAGATGGGAAAGTCATCAACGCCGAACGGGTGATGAGGCTGCCCGGTTTCGACAACGTGAAGTCCGATCCTGTACCGTGCCGAATCATTGCCGCCGACCCTGATCATCGTGTCGACCTGACCGACTTTGCCGCCAAGCTCAAGACCCTTCCGAAGCCGGAGACGCAACCGGTGCCCCGCGAGGCCAGGAAGACGAACTACCTCGAGGCCCGAGGCCGCGCCGCGCTGTACCTGGCGAAGTGCCCTGGAGTGAGTCAAGGGGAGCGCAACGACGCCGCGTTTAAGCACGCCAAGAAGCTCCAGAACGATTTCGACCTCGACGCCGGCGAAGCGTGGAACATCCTGGCCGACTGGAACGGCAGCAACAATCCGCCATTGCCCGAAGCGGAATTGCGACAGGCGTTCGAGAGCGCCCAGCGCAGTCCGTCTGTCAAGCCCCGCGGATGCAAGCTCCATGAGGACCGTAGGTCGGCCCGGGCTCATCAGAATTCCAAGAGCACAGACAGCCCATCGGCGTCACTAGGCAACCTGTTGGCCGCGACCATTGACGGTCGACGGACCGCTGTCGAATGGGTGCACCGCGAACTCAGCCGTCTGACTGAGGCCTTATTGCCCGGTAGTGTCGTGACACTGTGCGGCCCCAAGGGAGTCTGCAAAACGTTCTTCTGTCTGGGTAACTTGATCTTCTGGGTGCTGACTCTGGGTTTGAGATGCGCGATGCTCTTGCTCGAGGAGGACGTGAACCATGCCCTCCTGCGATGTCTCGCCCAGCTGGGTGACACACCTCAGATCACGAAGTCGAAGTGGATTCGCGCCAACGCCGAGGAGGCCCGGAGGATTCATGCCGCTCACGCACAGGACATCGACAGGCTTGGGCGGGCGATATGGGATTCCCCGGATGCGGAGATGTCACTGCCTGACATCCTCACCTGGGTAGACACCAGGGCGCAGGAGGGGTGTCGCATTGTGGTCGTGGACCCGATCACCGCCGCAAAACAGGGAGACTCCCAGTGGAAGGCCGACACATCTTTCGTTAATGAGCTGAAGCGACTCGCCCGACGCCGCGGGATTAGCGTTGTCCTGGCAACCCACCCCACGAAAGGCAGCAGCACAGTAATCTCCCTGGATTCCCTGGCCGGCTCGACAGCCTGGGTGCGGTTCACGCAAACCGTGCTGTGGCTGGAGAAGCACGACCCCAAGGATGTCACCGTGCTGAAGGAGTGCGGGCGTGCCATGGTCTCAAGCAACCGAACCTTGCACATCCTGGCCGCAAGAAACGGCAACGGAGACGGTAAGCGACTGGCGTTGAACTTCTACCAGCGCACAGCCGACACACCGCCGCAACTGAAATTCGACTGCGAGGGTCTGATCCTTCGCAAGAACGAGACAAGTGAAACCTGATAGGAGCACGAAGCAAATGTCGCTACACAAGATTTGGGAATGTGACCGATGTAAATTCAAACATGAGGACGAGCAATGGGTATCGCGAGGAGACACAGACCGCCCACCCAGCGATTGGGCAATCATCCCGGTGGGTCACCAGCTGACGAAAAGGCTCATCTGCCCGGCGTGCCTCAGATCACTGGGCGAATGGTTCAAAGAAGAACTGGAAAGAAGCATGTGCAAAGAGCGGACCGATCGGGCGCGAGAAGAGGTCCGACGCTTGAACTGCTCGTGTGGGATGGCGTGACACGGATATTATGATTCAAGGAGTGACGCGATGAAGTACGAACAGCGACCGTATCAACCAGTCACCGGGCGCGCAAAAAGGCTAATTCGAGAAGCCGAGGCGAGACAACGCAGAAAGGTGACCACGTTGTCTCTGCGTATATTGAACGATCGCCAAACCAGTGACGGCGTGACGTCTACGCTTGAGATGCAGGTCCACGGCGAATGCGGCCCGATCCTGGCCGAGGTCGACCTTCGATGCGAGCCGGGCTGGGACGTAACTCAGGAGCTGACCGAGGCAGTCAAGCCGGCCGTAAATCAGCTGATTGACAGGATTGTGAGCGAGTGCGAATCGCGACTCGCGAACAAGTAGACAGTGACATCGCAGCAGTAATCAGTTTAAGGAGTGCGTGACATGACGACCTACGAATTCACGGAAAATGAGCCAACGACAGCGAGGGGGCGATTGCTCAAAGCTCAAGCTGAGGCGCGGGCAGGTGGCGTGAAGATACAATCGCTTCAGAAAGTACGGGCCGTGGCGATGCGACTCACTGAAGCCCGGCAGAAGCGAAACGCAAAGGAGGAACTGGTGGGCATTGTCACGGTGGCGCGAATGGAAGCGCTCATCCCTCCGGTTGGGGCGATTGACGCCGAGGTGGAAATTGAGGCAGAGGAGAGCTGGGACGTCGTCACTGAGCTGGAACGGGGACTCAAGCCCGCCTTGAATCAGCTGGTGGACACGATCATCGCCGAACACGCGGCGCAGCTCGAGCGGCGGAAAGAGGGTGAGACTCAGGTCGTGGTGGATCCCGCGGGCTCCCCCAAGAAGAAGGATATCAGGGAAAACGTGCCGCAATAGCATCACGCATAATGATGCGAACGAACATCAAGTGACATTCTGAAGGAGATTACGATGCTTGAAAACGACCACCAAGAAGACGCCGTCGAAGAGCGCTACCCGGCGTATCCCCATTCGCCCGAGGTCTACGCCAGGTCGCCGGACGATGACCCCGAAAAGCTGTTCTTTATGAATCGCGGAGCTGTTTACGAAAATGGGAAATACGTTGGGGGGCTGCATAGGTGTTAAGACGGGTGCCGAGCCCGTCGGGGCTGCTCTGCTCTCAGGTCGCGGGGCGGCCCATTTGAAAGACGTTTCGCTAAGGGGTCGCGCCTCGTCGGCCGGCCCCAACTTTGAAATCTGAAACGAGGTGACATATGTCAGCAATGAACGTTTTCAATCAGAGTACAGGCAAGATCGAGATGATGCCGACGGGGGGCGGCGCTGGCGGGTTCGGCTCGATGCTCGGCCCGATTTCCAGCGGCCTGAACATCGCGTCGGGCGTCTTCGACGGCTTGGCTGATTTCTCGAAAGCGTCGATGCAGCGGGATAATGCGAAAACCCTTGAACGTCGAGCCGCTCAAACGCTGGAGCAAGGCTTCCTCCAGGCGATCGACATCGGCCGGGCGGGCGACGATCTCATGGGCGAGCAGCGCGTCGCGTTTGGCAAGAGCGGTTCGGAGTTGAGTGGTTCACCTTTGAGCGTCCTGGCCGAGACGGCGGACAAGGTCGACGAGGATATCCAGAGGACATTGACCCAGGCACGGATCAAACAGCAGGCGTTGCTGCGTGAGGCCAAACGAATGAAGAAGGCGGCGAAGCGCTCCAAGATTGGCGGCTACTTCAAGATGGCAACGTCGCCGACTGCATTGTTTGGATAAGGAGACAAGGACGGATGATTGCCAGAAACGAAACGATTGAACCACTGTTGTGGACTGTCAGAGAAACCTTGTCTGCGACACGGCTCAGCGAATCAAAACTGTATCGTGAGACAAAAGAAGGCCGACTGCCGGCTGTTCGAATTGGGCGCCGCAAGATGTACGACCCAGTCGATGTCCGAAAGTGGATTCAGGCCGCAAAGACCTCCTGAAAATATATTGACAGTCAATATCTGTGCGTGTATGGTTCACTTATGAGCAAGCGAAAGAAGAAGGCAACGAAGATGGGTCGACGGCCAAAGCCTGAAGGCGAAGCACGAAGTATTCAACTCACGTTTCGGGTGAAGCCGGCGTTGTGCGAGAAGATCGAGAGGGCTGCGAAGCGAGACGGCAAGACGCTTGCGGCATGGGTCCGGGACAAACTGGAAGCACTACTGGAGGGCAAGTGACGTGGCTGGCATTGGCACATACGTTGGCAAAGACGGCACGGTCTACAAGCGACTTCTGTTCACGGATCCCCACGACGGGCGACGTCGGACCATTCGTCTTGGTGCCGTCAACAAAGAGGAACTAGCTACCGCGAAGACCATGGCCGAACGGTTGTTTCGGGCCAAAGAAATCGGGACCCTTGATCCGCTTGCCGAATCATGGCTACAGGAACGCCCCCCGAAGATCTACGACCGATTCGTCCGAGTGGGTCTTGCAGAGCCCAGGACGGCCCCAGAGGCGGCGCCAGAGCCCGAGCAAGAGTCTGAGCCGGTGGTTCGTCTGGGAGACTTCCTGGACGGATACTTCGAGGACCGAGACGACCTGAAGGCGGGCAGCTTGCTTGTGTATGGTCACAGTCGCCGAAACTTGATTGAGTTCTTCGGTCGGGAGAAGGCCGTACAGGACGTCAACGAGTACGACGCCCAGCAGTGGCAACGATACCTCAAGCGGGAGGGATTGAGCCCGGCGACGGTCCACAAGCGGACAGGGCATGCGAAGATGTACTTTGATGCCGCGGTCAGACGGCGGCTGATCGCAGTGAATCCGTTTCTGGGCTTGAAGTCGACATCGATAAGCAATGTGTCACGGCAGTTCTTCGTTGATCGTGAGAAGTCGTCGCGAGTAATCGAGCATTGCCCTGACGCGCAGTGGCGTCTGATCTTCGCTCTGAGCCGTTATGGGGGCCTTCGCTGTCCCTCTGAGCATCTGGCATTGACTTGGGACGATGTGGATTGGGATCGGGGTCGGCTGACGATCCACTCGAGCAAGACCGCGCATCACGAAGGCAAGGCAACCCGAGTCATTCCGCTTTTCCCTGAGATCGAGCCGTACCTTCGCGAGGTCTTCGAACGGGCTGAACCGGGCAGCACGCATGTCATCACGAGGTACAGGCAGAGCAACGTCAATTTGAGGACGCGGCTCTTGAAGATCCTGAAGAGGGCGGGCCTAGAGCCATGGCCTAGGCTGTTCCAGAATCTCCGCAGCAGCAGAGAGACGGAACTCTGCGAGGAGCACCCGCTGCACGTCGTGTGCGATTGGATCGGCAATTCCCAGTCAATCGCCGCTCGCCACTATTTGCAGATCAGAGACAGTGACTTCGAGAGGGCGTTGCAGACGCCGGCCGATAGCGCCACGACGGTACAACGGACGGTACATTCTGGAGTGGTACCGAGCCGTCTCGGGGCACAGCAGAGGGGTAAGGGGGAACATGCAATGGCTGGTCTTCCTGCCGAGACGGGCCCAAACGGCTCAGGACAAGTCCCGACGGGAAGACCTACTGGAGGCGGGGGGATTCGAACCCCCGTCCCGAGATGCTTCAAGACAAGCGTCTACATGCTTAGTCGTTCTATTGGGATTTCGCGTCACCCGGCGCCGAGCGACAGGCTCTGGGATCGGCTATTCCGGTTGAGTTTCACCTCATCGCCCCGGACGTTCGATGCGGCTAAGCCCGCTGATTGGCGCCCTTATCAAACCCGCAGGCGCGGTCTGACAGGACGGGAGGCCTCTTTAGGCCGCCATGCGCAACTGTGAGTTGCCATTTACAAATTAAGGTGCCGGATGATTAACCAGGCCAACCGGCGTCCTGGGCATGCAACTTGACCATCCATCATCCGGTCGAAGCCATTCGCCCCCATATTCACTTGTGGCAGAGCTATGTTCTGGAGCGACCCCATTATAGCCCATCACAAGGGGTGAGGCCAGTCCCGTTTTGCAGAACGCTAGCGGACGTGAACTTCGTGGGTGTAGCTGAGGTCCTCGGTTGCTCCCCAGGGCAGCGCGATCGTCCAGGTCAGTTGGGTCCGGGGATGTCGGTGGACCCCAGGACGGAGGGGGTCCGGGTAGTAGTGATGAGGACGAGGGCGAGTCTCGGAGCACATTCCATGGTGAATCTCCTTTTGCGCGAGCATATCGACTGACGCTTTGATCGTCGAGCGGCACATGGCCTGGCGCGGCGACCACTCCCTCGATCGTATCGCCCGGTGCGGACCTAACGAAGTAGAATGTATGTAAAAAGGCTGTCTCTAGCGTTTCGCCAGCGCGTCGGGCCGGACTGAGGGCGGTAGCGTGGGGCGCGGGAGGCTTCGGATCAGTCCGATCTTCTCGAACGGGATCGGCTGGAAGCCACGCAGCCTTGAGAACACCTCGGCGTTCGGCTTGAGTTGGAAGTTGCCCTTGTCTGCATCGACGAAGCCGGGATCGCGATCGGTGATCCAGTTAGTCTCGTTGGGGACCTGCCAGTTGCCACTACGTATCTCGTTGCACCGGAAGAATACGTTGCGCTCGGCCCTATTGACGCGCTTCTGCCCCGGCTGTGGATCCATATATCCCACGAGTTCGGGGTAGCGTGTTGTGTAGGGCGGCTTTGTGATGTCCACCTGCCTGAGCAGTTTGTCTTGCCAGAAGCAATCCTCACCCCCATCGATGGCGCGCTTCCAGCGAGCATCGTTCCACGGCGCCGATCCGAGCGCCCGCTTGCACTCGATGAAGATGTTGTTCTCGGCCAGGTTGTCGTGTCCCCCGTGAGAGAAGACGGTGCCGAACGAGCCTTTGCCGGGCTCGCCGCACCGGTAGAAAACGTTGCCAAAGACGGTATCGCCCCCGTCACCGTCATCGAAATAGATCGCCGCGTTGCCGTGCCCCATCGGACTGCCGATATCATGCCAGAAGTTGTAGCGAACGACGTTTCCCCGGCAGGACGGGTTGCGGCCCTTGTAATACGCGCCGCAGTCGTCGGTCGCCATGCAAACATGGTGCACGACGTTGTATTCGAAGAGATGATCGTTGCCCCCAATGCCGATAGCCTGGTGCGGCGCGTCATGGATGAGGTTGTGCACGCCGCGGTTGCCCACGCCTTCGAGTCGCAGGGCGTAAGACGACGTCAGCTTCAGTTCGGAGAAGCGCCAGATATGATTGTTGATGGCTTCATGACCGGCCGGTGTGAGGCTCTTGCGGTCGCCGCCTTTCATCACGAGCCCACCGGCGCCGGTGTCGTGGATGTCGCACGTTTCGACGGTGTGCTTGGCGCCGCCTGTGACAGTGATGCCGATCTCGCGTATGTTGCGCACCTCGCACGCATTGATACGTACGTTGGCGCCGCCGCTGACCTCGATCCCATTGCCCAGTGACGCTTCGACGATGAACCCGCGCAGCCTTATGTTGGATGCGTTCTTGATCGAGATGATCGGTGTCTTGAGAGTCGAGAGCACGATCCGAGCATTGGTCAGCGGCGCCGGGGGCCAGAAGTACAGCTTCCCGGCGGCACGATCGATGAAGTACTCGCCGGGGCGATCGAGCTCTTCGAGCAGATTCAGAGCATAGTAACGTCGGGGCGACGGATTGCCCTGCTTGACGCTGTAGACCGCTGGCGCAGCCAGTTCGATCTGGCGCTTCTCTATGTCGATCGCCTTGACGCGGATGACCTCCGAGTGCCAATCGTAGCACCAGTAGCCATGCAGCCAGACGCCCGCGTCCACATCCCATCGAGCGGATCGGTTGCCTGCGTATTCGAGGATGCCCCCGTGCGTGCGTTTGTCGCCGATGCGGGGACAGGCGCCGGGCTCGACGATCCTGGCGATCGTCGTCCAGTCTTCGTTGGGCCAGCGGGCGAGCGTCATCCGTTGGTTGTTGAAGAACAACTCCGGCACCTCCGGGGCGCCTTGATACTTGATTGGAAACTCGCCCAGGCTGGTGATCTGCAGCGCCCGCAGGTCGGCCTGCACGATATGGCTGCGGGCCTTGCGATCGAGCCGCTCGCGAATGGCAGGGTCCGCGATAGGGCCGAAGGCGTCGGGCGGCACGGACGGGCCGCCGGAGAGAATGACGCGTTTGTCCCGATCGGCTTGGTAGATCATGGGGGCGCCCGGGGCGCCGCCGTCATGCTCGCTGAGTGTGAAGCTCCGATCGAGCGTGTAGACTCCTTCGCCGACAATCACTGCCACTGGCGCGGTGGTCGCTGCAGGGCCCTCGAGTTTGCGGATCCTGTCGCGGGCGCGCTCGAGCGTTCGGAAGGGGCCATCCGTTCCATCGGGAGTGGGATTGGCCAGTCGACCCGACCAGGAGTCGTTGCCGTGGGTGGACACATGGAGAGTGACATCGGCGCTCGCTGACGGCGGGGCCAATTCCGTAGCCCACAGGATCGCAAGTAGTATCGTCACTGGTCTCATCGTTGTCCTTCCCCTAATGACTCTGCACCAGCTGATTGGCTCGGTCGTACCGGATGGTCACGCGCTTGTCAAGCATCGGCCGCGCCCGGCATCAGGTACTGGGGCACGAGATTATTCGCTGGGGCCGCGACGCTGCTGTCGCTAGAATGGCTTGCGCAGTCACTAGCAGCATACTCGGGGATTCTTCTGACTGGAGACCTTACGTGGATTGTATCGATCGATGCGGCAGTGCCTTTCGGTATTGCCCGAAGTGTGGGGCTGCGGCCCTGCGCTTCGTGGGCTCGAAGCTCATTACTTGCGCAAGTTGTAGCTTCGAACTATACTTGAATGCGGCCGCAGCGGTCGCGGCGCTGATTACGGACGAGACGGGGCGACTTCTGATCGTCGTGCGGGCTGAAGATCCGAAGAAGGGGATGTGGGATCTGCCCGGCGGATTCGCCGATCCCGGCGAGACGGCCGAAGAGGCGCTGCGGCGGGAGGTCCATGAGGAACTGGGGCTGGAACTGGCTTCCATACGCTATCTTTGCTCGTACCCCAATGTTTACGACTACAAGGGGCTCCGCTACGCGACGATGGATCTCGGCTTCGTCTGCAAAGCCAAGGACCTGGGGGCGATTCAGGCAGCGCAGAGCGAGGTAATGGAATTGCTCTTTGTACCGCCGGACGAGATCGATACGTCCCGCTTTGCCTTCGACTCGCTGGGGAGGATGGTTGAGCGGTATCGGGCCGGCAAGTGAATGATGGTCTGGTACGGGTGCCCGGCGGCGGAAATCTCCACAGATGGCTTGTCTCGAAAGGGCTGTTCTGCCCTCCATCGTCGCACAGGAGCCTTAAACAGAGGTAGGATATGGGCTTCTGGCTTGAGTTTTTTGCTGGATTTGGTAAAATAGGGGGTGTTTTCGGAATATTGCCCGGGGTAGGTTCTGCCCTTGGGACGGAGAAGGGGTCAGGAGAAGCAATTGCGGGTGATTGCGGACGGTCGCCGCGCAGGGCGTCTTTTCGTGCTATCCCAGACCGTTTCCCCGGTTAGGGCATCTGGCGGAATCGTGTGGCGATATCCGAGAAGGCGTGCAAACTGCCGAGATTTCGGCGGCCGGAGGAGTGAAAAATGATTGGTATGACGACAGGTCTACCGCGTCGCAAGAATAATGTGATCCGGGTCGCTCATGTTCTGCCCGTGCTGTGTCTGGCGCTGCTGACAGGTTGGTTGGCTTCGGCTCTGGAGGCGGCGGGCACCGCCGATTCCGATCCGGTCCTGTCCTGGGGCCAACCGCTCAGATCGCGGCAGAGCTGGATGGTGCAGGAGGAGTGCGTCGCCCTCGCGGCCGGGGGATATCACAATCTGGCGCTCACTCGGGATGGAATCGTCCTGGCCTGGGGAGAGAACTTCAACGGGCAATGCAACGTTCCGCCGGAGCGGGGCCTGGTCGCCATTGCCGCCGGTCTGTATCACAACCTGGCCTTGCGGGCCGACGGATCGATCCTGGCCTGGGGTGACAACAAACGCCAGCAGTGTGATGTTCCGGCAGGGAAGGGCTTCACCGCTATCGCGGCCGGAGACTGGCACAGTGTGGCGGTCCGGTCCGATGGATCGCTGGTCGCGTGGGGCTGGAATGAGTACGGCCAGTGCGATGTGCCCGAGGGCAACAACTTCGCAACAGTAGCCGCCGGCTGCTATCATAGTCTCGCCCTGACTTTGGATCAGTCGCTGGTTGCCTGGGGTGGCAACGGCGACGGCCAGTGCGATGTGCCGGAGGGGGTTCGATACGCGGCGGCGGCCGCCGGCTCCCTTCATACCCTTGCCTTGCGGCCGGACGGTTCTCTGGCGGCCTGGGGGCGCAACGATTTTCGGCAGTGCGAGGTCCCGGGCGGCGAGGATTTCGTCGCGATTTCCGCCGGCGCCTTTCACAATCTCGCTCTGCAGTCCGACGGGACGGTAGTTGCCTGGGGACTCAATGAGTACGCCCAGTGTGATATTCCGGCCGACGCGACGGCTCTGGCTATTGCGGCCGGGGGGCATCACAGCCTTGCTCTGGGAACCGATCAGTCGGATCTGGTCTTGCCCGGTCCGGTGGACTTCGCGGCGATTGAGGCGGAGGTGGCGGATGCCAGCGCCGTCGATACGCCCGTAGAGGATGTCACCTTGGCGACCGCCGTCGAGCCGAATGAGCCCGCGGATGCGAATGCGGTTGAGCCGTCAGCGCCCAAGGTTGGTAGTGACGTGGTTGCCCCGACGCCTGAACCAGCTGACGCCAATGAGCCAGAGGTGGTGACGGCTGAGGAGGCCAAAGAGGTCGACGCGATCGAACCGAAACCGACGGTGGCTTCGCCCGTCCAGCCTGAGCCCAAGCCTGAGGATCCGAAGCCGATCGAACCGAAGGCCGAGCCCGCCGCTCCGACAGCCGCGTTGTACGGCAGCGTCGAGTCCTATGGTTGCATCAATCAGGACGATCCGCGCGCCAAACCGATCTATCACTTCACCTCGGAGACATCAACGCCGGACTTCTACACGATCAGCAAATTGGAGAGGGACAGACTCATTGATGATGAGCCCGACACCTGGACCTACGAGGGGGTCGCCTTCCGCGCCTATGATGAGTGGGACCAGCCGGAAGGGGCGGTTCCCGTCTATCGGTTCTGGTCGGAATTGCTCAGCACGCACTTCTACACCATGGACGAAAACGAGAAGAACACCTTCATCAAGGACTATCCTGATCTGTGCACCTACCAGGGCATCGCGTGGTACACGGATAAACGCGCCCCGGCCTCGGGGGCCCAGATCGACCCGAACGTGGTGAAGTGACATCGCGCGTCTTGCCGCAATGTAGGGCCGTTCGAACGGGTTTCGGGGCGGCTATCCAGAGGTAGTGGACAAATTACGTAGTTTCCACAATTGACAATCCCCGCCTGTATCGGGTACAACCTTCCTCTGATCATGGAGGGCATTTCACAGGGCGTTCAACGCCGTTTCAAGCTTCTTTCGAGACGGGAGCAGAAGATTATCGGGTCTGAGAAGGTGTCGGAACGCTTGCCCTGCTTCTGATGCAGCGCGTCTGTCCAAGAGGCTGATATGCCGCTATCGGAGCTGGTGCACGGGGGTGTGTGATGTTTTTTGTACGTAAGAGAGTGTGCGAGACGGTCACAACGGTCATGACGTTGTTGATCCCGGTTGGGGTCTTCCTGTTGCTCCATCACCATGTTCCGGTCTGGGCCGCCGGCCTGGCGGCGGTCGCGGCGTTGGGCGCCTCGGTATGGTCGGGTCTCTGAAGGTTCTCGAGCGACGTCTTCACAAACGGTGACAGTGGGTCAAAATACGTAGTCACCACAATTGACGCTCCTGTGACGGTCTCGGTACACTCGTGGGCACAGTGAAAGGGCCGTTCTCGGCGGAACAGAACGATCCGGGCCTGCGACCATCGGTCGCAGGCCTTCCTTTTGCGCCTATGTCGCCTGTTCATGTGCTGGCGTCGGCTATTGATCTGCGCCTTTCCCGGAACAGATTGGACTCGCCCCTTCCCTTGTTTCGGGTTAGACTGTGCAGGTGCCCTTGGAGGAAACGGCTGAGCATGACTGAGAAACTGCGCCTGTTGGAGAAGCGATTCATTGACCCTGTCGCGGTGCGACTGGCGCCGTTCGTCTCGGCGAACGTCATCTCGGCGCTGTCTCTGATTGCGGCGCTGGCCGCGGGGGCGGCTTTCTGGATGGGCCAGTCCGTTCTCGGCGCCGTGCTGATTCTCACCAACGGTATACTCGATATGCTGGATGGGTGCGTCGCGCGAGCGCGCGGGACAGCCGGGGCGTTCGGATCGTTCGTCGACAAGATCATTGACAAATACGCCGATTTGATCTTTCTGCTCGGCATGTTACTGGGAGGTCTGGCGCATCCGGCCGCGGCGCTGATCGCGATGGTGGGCATCCCGCTAGCCACGTATATCAACGCGGCGGCCGAGGGACTGACCGACGGGGCGGTCAAGCTGCAGGAGAAGTTCTCCCTCCGGTTTGTCAGGATCCTCCTCCTGGTCGTCGGAGGACTTTCGGGATACACCCATGCAGCGGTCTGGCTGGTTGCTGTGTCGGTCGTCTACGCCGTTGTTTCGCGTATGGTCTACAATCTCATTACGCTCCGCCGTCAGAGCAGAGGGTAGGAGCCATTCTGACGCTGATCGGCATGTCACTCGTGGCGGGTCACCGCTCAGCGAGGCGTCGGACGAGATGCTCAATCTCCTGGCCGGTCCCTTCCAGGCGGCGGATGAACTGGGTCAGTTGCTTTTCGGTGAACGTCGTCTCGGTCAGTTCCTGCCACTGATCGTCTTCGTACTTCATCTTGAAGTCACGCACGAGAACGGGGCAGCTCGGGCAGTCGGCCTGTATGTGCCATTCCCCGTGTACGAGGAGATTCCGCATGTCCCGCATCGCGTTGATACGCTTCAGAGCGCGCTCGAGATCGGCCAAGAGACGCTCATCGTCTTTGAGTTGATAGCGGGCGATTTGTCCAACCTTGCGGAGCAGAACGAAGAGGTTCAACTCGTGGATGAAGAACGGCCCGATCAGCGTGCTGTCCTGCCCAATGAGCATCTTCAGCACGGCCTGGAGACGGTGCTCCAGGGTGGCGAACTGAATGGTCAGTTCTCCGATCTTGGCATAGAGCTTCTCTTTGTGCATGTTTGGTTCCGTTAACCGGGTAAGCGCGCATTGACGCTGTTGCTGATTATATCGGTCATTCCGGCAATGGGGATGAACTGTTTTAGCGCGTCGAGATCTCCCCGGGTCCAGACGACGGCTCCACCGTGATTTCACCCCCGGCCGGACAAACTCTTCTTTACATTTCAGTCGGACATTTGCCTAATAGGATGCGGTGGATACAGAGTCGTTACAGGACTGTTGATGGACGGATCGAAGGGGTGACTATGAGGCAGGGAGTACACGTGAGCCTGCTGCTGGCGGTCGTTCTGGTCGCCGGCTGCCGGACCAAGGTGGTGCAGACTCCGATTCAATACGATCGGCCGCTGCCAATCGGCCAACTCGCACTGCGGAAGATCACCGACCCGAACGAGATTCCGGATTTCTCCGCCGCCTGGCGTGACCTCGACGGTATCAGGCCGGCGATTGAGAACAGCCTGAACTACCTGAACAAGGCGTCCAGCCGGCATCACTATCCCCACGGCGATGTCAAGCACGGCCAGGTCGTTAAGACCCTGGAGACGTTTTTGACTCTGCTCGACGCGGGCATTCGCCCGGAGGAACTCAACGGCGTCATCCGCGCCCATTTCGAGGTCTACATGTCCGTCGGCTGTGATGATCAGGGCACTGTGCTGTTCACCGGCTACTACACACCGATCTTTGAGGGCTCCTTCCAACGCACCGAGCGGTTCCAGTACCCGCTCTACAAGATGCCCGACGATCTGGTCAAGGGGCCGGACGGTCAGACCCTGGGCCAGCGCGGTGCGGGCGGACAGATCACGGCGTACCCGAGCCGTGGAGTGATCGAGAAGTCGGGCATGCTCGAGGGGACCGAACTCGTCTGGCTCAGCGATCCGTTCGAGACGTATATCGCTCATGTCCAGGGCTCGGCCCGATTGCGGATGCCCGATGGCGAACTGATCACGGTGGGCTACGCCGCCAACAATGGACACGAGTACGGCAGTGTGGGCAGGGCGATGATCGCCGACGGGAAGGTCCCCAGCGATCGGATGAGTCTGGCGACAATGATCGATTACTTCAAGCGGCACCCTGAAGACGTGGGCCGCTACACCCAGAAGAATCCCCGCTTCGTGTTCTTTCGGATCAGCCAGGAGACACCGCACGGTAGCTTGAACGAGCCGGTGACACCCATGCGGACGATCGCTACCGACAAGTCCATCTTCCCTCGGGCGGCGCTGACATTCATCGCGACCAAGCTGCCCCAGGCCGGCGGACTCGCGCCCTATCAGGGCTTCACGCTCGACCAGGATACCGGCGGCGCCATCCGCGCCCCGGGTCGTTGCGATGTCTACATGGGGCAGGGCGAAGAAGCCGGTCACCGCGCCGGCCAGACCTACCAGGAGGGACGCCTCTACTACCTCTTCCTCAGAGGCACGGGTCCAACGTTGTGAACCGGGCGATTCAGGAAACCGCATAGGCCAAGACCTACCTTGCTGCTTCGATCCTGCGCTTCTGGTCTGCGACGGTCAATCAGAATCGGGGGGGAAGATATCGGCGCCGTTTGGGACTACTTCTGGAGATGCCGTGTCACTGCGGCAGGGCCCAGAAGCTGGCGAGTTGACGAGGGTAATCGGCTTGAATCTGACCAGCGATCGGCTCAATAGGCTTGTTGCCACGCGATGGATAGTATAGAATAATAGCATCGTAATGTGGGACGTCTGATGGCGGTCCGCAGTGTTTCGATGGTGCGGCGGAAGCCGGCTACGATGAGACGGTGGTCCAGGCGACCGGCTTGGCGACCCTTCAGGACACGGTCGGCTCGGCGCCGTCGTTGCGGATTGGACACTACTCCGGCGTGGGAACCGAGGACGTCTCCAGTTTCGCCAGAGGGTCTCTGGCCCTGATCGACTCGACAATGGCCGTGGGCGGCGACGTCGAGGTGGCTCGTCTGGCGGGCGGCGTCGGTTCAGCGGCGGGCGAGCTTTCGCTGACGCGAAGTCTGCTGGACGTTGGTGGTGAACTGTGGCTCGACGATGGCAGCGAAATGCGGTTGGACATCGACGGGTTCGCTCGAGGCCTGGAGTACGGGGCCATTGACGCTGGCACCGCCCAACTCGACGGCAACCTGAGCGTCGAGTTCAATTCCGTGCTGACTACGCCGGGTTACTGGGATCTGATTACGCTGGATGCGGGCTCGATCTTCGCGGGCGATTTCGACTCGGTCGAGGTCCTGGGAGTGACCGCCGAAGCGGCATGGTCTTTGGGATTTGCGACCGATCATTATGGGCAGGCTGTGTACCGTCTAGAGGTGACCGGCGGTCTCCCCGATCCCGCCAGCGTCCCCGCGCCGGGCGCGATCGGACTGTTGGGCGTGGGGCTGGGAGTCCTGTCACTACACCGGCGCCGCAGGTAGTCATACAGAGTTGGTGATCGATTCGGTTGCATGGCCGAGATGATGCGGTCGTCGCCACCCGGGATATCGTCATCCCCGGGCTGTGCCTAAGTTCGTGACGGGGTTCCATGATCAATCGAAGTCGGTGGGCAGAGACGGCTCGCGGCGGTGGTCGAACATGCGTTGGATTTGGAAGGGCAGCGTGCGGTCGACCGAGAGGGATGGGATGTTGTCGGGAGCGAAGAAGTCGACTCCCGTGGTTTCATGGCTCTCGGTGGCGGTTCCCCCGGTGATCTCGCAGAGGAAGAACAGCTTGTAGACGTGGAAGGGGGCGAGCGGCAAATGCGGGTGCTTGTTGCGGTCGTACACGGCGGCCAGCTTGCGGACACGGACCTCGAATCCTGACTCTTCGAACACCTCACGCGCTACGGCTTCGCTGGCCGATTGGTTGGGGTCGGCCCAGCCGCCGGGCAGGGTCCAGCCCCCGTCGGTGGCTTCCTTGACGAGCAGGATCTTGCCGTCGCGAAAGGCGGCGCCGCGCACGTCTACTTTCGGCGTAGCGTATCCCTGCTCCCGCTCCAGCAGACCCATGATGCTCTTCTTCTCCATGTCGAAGCCCTGCGCCATCATCTCGGCGGCGATGTCGCGGATCTGTCCGTAGCGTTCGATGTCGTAGGTGATCTTGGAATAGGTCAAGCCAACCTGCGCCAGTGCGGCCAGTTGCTTCGCCCATTTGAGCCAGTTTGGTTCCATGCTTTGAGCTTTCATTGGTCTTCTGGAGGTACAGACACTTCTCTCTGTTCGTTGTTCAGTCGTTACCATGCCGAACGCAGCGGCCTTAGTAGAGTGACGGATGTTGGGCCATAATGCAACGACTAAGACGTGGCGTCGGTGTATTGACGGCAGCGGTGCGATCCGCTAACGTGTGCGAACCGGCAATCAGAACAGAATCGAGGTAGTGTTTCGAGAAGGGAGAACCATGGCTGCAAAGCTGTTTACTATCGGACTGATGCTCACCGCGCTGGGCGCCACCGGTTGCATTGTCATCCATAGCGAAGAGGAAGTGCCGTGCCGACCCAGGTCGGTCGAGCCGGAGGACATCACCATCCGCGAGATTGACGTGGCGGGCAAGCTGGCGTTCGACAACGACCGGGAAGCGGCGTTCAAGAAGATCGCGAAACGCGAAGGGCTCAGCGAGCGAGCCCAATTGCATCTGATCGATGCGGCGTTCAAGCGACTGGCTTTCGAGAACGCAAAGGTCAATGTGCTTCTGGCGCTGGTTGGTAATCCGAGTTTCACACCGGCCGCCAAGGCGGCCCTGCTGGACCGGTTGGATCGCCTGGCGTTCGAAAACAACAAACGTACGATTCTCAATGCCCTGAGCGAGTAGAACACTCGAACTTCCGACGCGGACGACTCGTATAGCTCAATAAGGGGGATCGTGGTGTGCGCATACTCGATTCATCGATTTGAGACCTTTTTGGTTTCAGGAGGTTCGATATGGGCGCCGATGCGGGAAGAGCGTTGACGGGGGGGCAGGTCCGGGGACTTCTGGAGCAATTGGAGCGGGCGGCCACGCGGGAAGCCTGCTGGTCATGCGAGTGCTTGCAGGGGTACATCACGCAACTCAAACAGGATGCGGCCGAGGAGGCCAGATCGTTGGTCGAAGCGTATGAGGTCCGACCTGAGCGGCTTCACGGTTGCCTCGGCTGCGAGCCGTGCCCCCCGGCCGAAGTCTTCACCACCCACTTGAAAATGCGCTGAGCGAGTCGTCGCGGTGCGTCTACCGCGGCTCTTGTCGCCACCCGGTCTTCTCCAGCATTGGATTGATCTCCGGGTTGGACATGAACAGTTTCCAGCACAACCCCGTCCGATAATTCTCGGTCATCACCACGATCGGTCCCTGGTCGATCGCCAGGTAGCTTTGCGCGAACCAGTCCTTGTCCAGGTTGAACGCGTCCCTGAATCCGAAGGGCCCCCAGAGTCGCTTGCCATAGACATGGTAGAAGTGCCGCAGCGTTGCCATCGACTCGGCGGGCGTGTAGGGCATGGCGCTGAGTGCGGCCGTCGGGGTGATGGTTCCGTTGTCGCGACGGGGTTCATGCGCCGTGTATCCGCCCGGTGTGTCGCTGGCCGTCAGGCCCCAGCATAGCTCGCTGTAGCCCTTGTGTTGCCCCGGATTGGCGGCGCAGTAGGCGCGATTGATCAGGCTGATGTTTCGGTTGTTCTCGAAGTAGTTACAGAACCGATCCCGCTTGCCGCGCGGGTCGAAGCCGAGAAACGAATAGTGCGTGAAGAAGAGGGGGCCGCCTTTGGGCCAGCCGACCCATTGCTTGTATCCGTAGTACGAGTTGCCGTTGGCGTATTCACTGCCGTCGCCCCCGACCCAGCCTTCATGATAGCAGGCCGGGTCGATGCCGTGGGTCGGTGAAGCGATCGCGAGCAGGTAGGTGATCATGCACTCATTGAAGTGCCCACCGATAGCATGGTTCATCTTCCAGCCGTAGCGGGGCGACCAGTGCCAGTACAGCCGCTTGCCGCCCGGCTCGCGCAGATACCAGTCCCACTCGACCTCTTCCCAGAGCCGTGTGGTTGTCTCACGCAGCTCTCGCTCGACCGCGTCGGCGCCGTCGAAATACTGTCGGACCGTCAGCATGCCTTGAATGAGGAACGACGTCTCGACGAGATCGCCTCCATCATCGTACTTCGAGAAGGGGATGGTCTTTCCCGTGCGTCCGTTGATCCAGTGCGACCAGACGCCGTGGTGGCGTTCGGCGCGGGTCTCCAGAAACCGCACCATCTTGAGCAAATGGGCGGCCGCGTCCTGACGCTCGATGAAGCCCCGTTCGACGCCCACGACAATCGCCATCATCCCGAATCCTGTCCCGCCGCTCGTGCACGTGTTGCGACTGCCCAGCCGTTCCCGCGCCAACCCGCTGACCGGATGGGCATACTCCCAGAAGAAGCGCAGCGTTGCCTGCTGAACCGACGTCAGAAGCTCTTCGTCCGTCATGGCAGAGGAACGGGCCGAAACGACTTGGGACGAACTTGATTCCTTTCCCTGACGATCGACGGACGTGATGCGATAGAAGTACGTCTTCTCGTTCTCGCCCAGAAAATCGCTGTACACGGTGAACTTCCAGGGCTCATCGGTTAGCCTCCCAAACGGCCCGGTTGGTGTACTGCCGCGATAGACATGATACCGGGCCTCTCCACCACACCAGGAAAGATCGATCCGGCTGTCATGTCCGGTTGCGGCCGGTTCGATATAGGAAGCCGAGGCCATTTCGGCTAGAATGAATACCAGCACGCAGATTGCAGAAACTCTACCCATCAGTGTGCCCTCTCCAACTACTCGTACCCTGGGTGACTCACATGCTTGGACGCTCAGGCCCATTCTCAGGCGTTCAGCATCTGGCGTCAATCGCGAATCCTAATCGCTCCGTAACGCCTTGCTGCTATTCTATCCGAATGGCCCCGATCTTCGTTGTTGCCAAAGCGAGAGGGATTAAGTAAACTACTTGGTTCGTTTCTTGGGGGTGGCTTCGGTTTGGTTGTGAACCGTGGGCTTGGGATGAGATTTCAGACGGCTTTGCTTTCGAAGGAATACGGCGGATGTACGCAGATACGATACGCAACGTGGCGATTATCGCCCATGTCGACCATGGCAAGACGACGCTGGTCGACCAACTCCTGTACCAGTCGGGGATGTTCCGCAACGAGGAGCTGGACAAGCTCGCGGGCGGCCAGCACAACCTGATTATGGACTCGGACCCGCTCGAACGGGAGCGGGGGATCACGATTCTGAGCAAGAATTGTGCGATCCAGTGCGCCGACGATGAAGGCAACGAGTACAAGATCAACATCGTCGATACGCCGGGCCACGCCGATTTCGGCGGGGAGGTCGAGCGGGTTCTGAAGATGACCGACGGGGTCCTGCTGGTGGTCGATGCCTTCGAGGGGCCCATGCCGCAGACGCGGTTCGTATTGAGCAAGGCCCTTCAGCACGGGCTCAAGCCGATCCTCGTCGTCAACAAGGCCGACCGGACCGACGCACGCCCGGACGATGTGGTCGACGAGGTGTTCGACCTCTTCGTCGACCTGAGGGCGAATGACGACGCGTTGGATTTTCCCGTGCTCTTCGCCTCGGCCAAGGAAGGCTGGGCAACCACCGATTTGGGCCAGCCCAACGACAATCTCAAGCCCGTCTACGACGCCATCATCGAGCACGTTCCGGCGCCGCAGGCCAATCCTGATCAACCGCTCCAGATGCTGGTGACCACGCTGGAGTATTCCGATTATGTCGGGCGGGTAGCGATCGGCAAGGTCTTTGCGGGCCAGGCGCAACAAGCCCAACCGGTCACGGTGATCGACAAGCAGGGCAGGCACACGCAGCAGAAGGTGGTGCAGTTGTACGAGTTCGATCGGCTTGGTAAGCAACGGGCGACGACCGTGCGAGCCGGGGACATCTGCGCGGTGGCCGGTCTCGATCCGGTGGACATCGGCGACACGATCGCCTGCCCGGACGAGCCGAGCGCCCTGCCCATCGTGGCGATCGATGAGCCGACGATGAGCATGACGTTCTATGTCAACAACGGTCCGTTCGCGGGTCGCGAGGGCAAGTTCGTCACCGCGCTGCAGGTCAAGGAGCGTCTGGCCAAGGAGCTTCAGACCAATGTCGCGCTACGAGTCGAATCGGGCCAGACCGCCGATGAGTATGTCGTCTCAGGGCGGGGGCTCATGCACCTGGGCATCTTGCTGGAGAACATGCGGCGTGAAGGGTATGAAGTCTGCGTGGGCAAACCGCAGGTGATCATCCGCGAAAAGGATGGGTTGCGCCAGGAGCCGATAGAGCGATTGGTGATCGAGTGCCCGGCCGACTGTCAGAACGCGGTGATGAGCCTGATCGGCAACCGGCGCAGCGAGATGGTCAAGATGGACTCCAAGGCCGGCGTCAATGACTATGTGCATATGGAGTTCATGATCCCGGCGCGGGGTTTGTTCGGGCTCAATGCGCGGCTGCTGACGGCCACCCAGGGCAGGGCGGTGATGCACCATACGTTCGAGCGGTACGAGCCGATGCGCGGTTCGATTCCGGAGCGTCAGGCGGGCGTGATGGTCGCCACGGACACGGGGACCGTGACGGCCTACGCGCTCGACGCCCTGTACGATCGCGGTGCGTTCTTCGTCAAGCCGGGCGAGGAAGTGTACGAGGGCCAGGTCGTCGGTGAGCACTGCAAGGACAAGGACATTCCCGTCAACGCGAGCAAAGCCAAGCAACTGACGAACATTCGCACGTCCAGCAAAGACGACGCAGCCCGCGTGCGGCCGCCCCGGGTCATGAGCCTGGAAGTGTGCCTGGAGTATATCCAACAGGATGAATTGGTGGAGGTCTGTCCCCAGTCGATTCGGATTCGCAAGCGACTGCTCAAGGAAGTGGACCGGCGTCGGGCAGCCCGCCGCAAGCTGTGAGGTCGGTTAGGCTGACAAGGCGTGCAGACGCTTTTTCAGAACCGTCTTGGCGCGGTGCAGATTGATCCGGGCCCGTGCCGGACTCGTTCGGGTCTGACTGGCGATGCTCGCGTATGACATCTGCTCGAAGCAGCGCAGGCGGATAATCTGTTGCTGGCGCGCGTCCATTTCGTCGATGGCATGGGACAGTTGGTCAGTCCACTCGGCGGCGATCATTTTCTCCAGGGCGCCGGCCCTCTCCTCTATCGTGTCCCCGGGGACATCGTGCATTAGGGTGTTGTACCGCCGTTGTCGACGGAAGTGATCCCGAACCTTGTTTGAGGCGATTCTGTACATCCAGGGCCAGAACCGCTCGGGTCGACGTAGGCCGGGCAACCCCTCGAGCATCGTCAAGAGCGTCTCCTGGAGCACGTCCTCAGCGGCATGGTGGTCCCGTACCGCCGCCCCGATGAAAGGGTGGAGTCGCTGCTGGGCGTCGGCAGCCAGCCGGTCCAGTTCGTTTCGATCGTCTGGATCGATTCGTATAGACTGATCAACGGTCCTGCAAGGCTTCATCGCGCCAATCCTCTCATTCCTCATCAATGCCTTCGTTCTAGCTCAGCGCGTCTTGCTGATGGCATCTTCGATTCGTTGCTTCAGTTGCTCTGTGTCGGCCCCTCGGGCGATGATCGTACCCTCCGCGTCGATCAGGACTAGCATCGGGATTCCGCCTATGCCGTATTGTCTAACCACCGTCGATTCGTCCATCGAACCCAGGCAGGCCTGTTGCCATCGCAACTGCTTCTCCGCGAGCAGTCGTTCAGCTCTCTCGGTTTCCCAATCCAGCGACAGCCCGATCATGGCGAAGTCTTCTCGTTCACCGAACTGTTCGTAGATCGCCTGGACCTTGGGCAACTGAGCGACGCAGGGGCTGCACCAACTCGCCCAGAAATCCAGCAGCACGACCTTGCCGCGCAGGTCTTCGAGCCGGATCGTTTCGCCCTCAAAGGTCGTGGCTTCGAAGAGGGGAGCCGGTTCGCCCACGCCGGGATAGGTCAGATGCTGTATCTGAACATCCCCAATACGCAGGATCGTGCTGCTCCCGCCTTTCGGAACGGTGAATTGATTGACGGCGACACCCTCCAGCACGCCGCGGCCACATGAAACGTTCTCGCCCAGTGGGGCATGGAGGTTGACGACGAATTCATACTGGCCCGGTTCGAGCCCCGCGAAGGTGAACCGTCCTTTGCCATCGATCTCTGGAATGAACCGCTTCCGCACACTCTGCGAGGGTGTGTAGGCACGCTCCTTGTCTTGCCAAAGCCAGGTGAAAGAGGTCTCCTCGAACGCGCCGATTCCCGCAGTCGGAGCGCCCGCGCCATCGGTGCGGAAAGCCACCGCATGGGTTTGGCGGGGATCGGTCAGCTCGATCGATTTGTTCTCAAGCAATCCGTCAGGGCAGACAATCTTGCCGGCAACGGTTCGACCCTCTCGGCCCACGACGACGGAGTATGTCTTGTCCGGTTCAGGCCTGAGATAGGTTGCATCGTTCATCTCGTATCGATCGATCCGGCCCACGCTCAGGGGGACGGCGGGCACGAACTCGAAGGCGAACGTGTCACCCGTCGGCGAGATGCGGTCGAACAGCCAGCGGATGGCCGGTTTGTCACGATCGGTCTCGGCTCCGAGTCGATACAGGGCAACCTCCACGGGAGCGCCGTTCGTCTGGGAGCGGTCGATAGTACCTTCGATGCGCGACCAGGGGGTCAGTCGCATGCTGGAGCCAATCTCGAACTGAGCCGATGGCGCTTGACTGTAGCCGGACTTGTGGACGGCGACGATGAGCCCCTGCCCCTCGGTGGGGGGCAATTCAAACTTGCCGCTCTCATCGGCCTTCCTAATGATCTCCGCCTGGTAGGTGAAGCCGGCCGCTGAGAACTGATCGCGGTCAATGAACGCCTTCTCACCTGGTCGGATGAAGCCCACCTGGGCTTTGGCGGCGCCGGCCCCGTTCGGTTGCAGTACGGTCCCGGTAATGGAGACGCCCCTACGCAGGCGGATGGTGAGTGATTTGCATGGCTGGTCAAGTTCCTGAGGCGGCGCGATAGCGGGCAGGTAACCCGGTGCCTCGATCTTGATACAGGCAGCGCTGGAGAGGGGATACGAGATGCTGTATCCGCCCCAACGCTGGCTGAAAGCGCCGTTGGGATCCTTGATGTCACCGCGTCGGTATCGACTCCAGTGGTAGGATGCGTCCTGACGTTTCCACTTGATGCCGTTGACGACCCGGAACTCGGTCACAGGTTTGTCGGTCTCTGCATCAAGCACTCTCCCGGTGAAGACGGGGGCGTCGTACATCACGATCTCGTCTGCCTGCGAGAGATCGTCCGGCAGATCCTGGTGAAAGCCCATAAAAGGTCTCTTGCCGAAGTACAATCCGATCTCGCCCTCGGGCAGGTTTGTCAGAGAGAACTGCCCCTGTGCATCGGTCTGAGCTAGCCGACTCATGTCGCGTTGCTCTTTGCCCAGGCGCCACCTGCTGACTCCCAGTTTCACGCCTTCGATCGGCTGGCCTTGGGCGTCCACAATCCGGCCCCGATACGTTCTACCCTTCACGAGAACGATCGTCGTGGCCTCCATGGAGCTCTGGATGTCAACATTTTGAAGTGTCGGGGCGTGGCTGTCGGAATATGCCGCGATGGTCCTCGATCCGGGAGGGAGTCCTCCGATGTTGAAGGTTCCGTCCTTGACGGTTCGCGCCGTGGTGGAGTTCTCAATGATCTGGTTGTAGGGGCTGGGGGTACGTGAATAAGAGCGATCGGCGCAGACCAAGGCGTTCTCGATGGGGCGGCCCTGCTGGTCAACAACCTTGCCCTTTAGGGCCAGCCCGCGCTTCATCGTGAAGACGTGGGTCCCGTTCTTCAGTTCGGTTCTGGGCGGCTTGCTGCGCGACTCTTCGACGTAGAATTCGGGGTGATCCACTCCCATGCGGAGATCCATGGCTTGCGGCGGGATGGCGCGGCGCCACTGCCCCCGACCGTCCGTCATGGCATCCTTGACCCACGTGCTCATGTGATTGGGCATATCGAAGGACAGTCGGATACGGGCATCGCGGATGGGTTTGCCTTTCTCGTCGACGACGCGCCCGCTGCAATGGAACATGCCGTCGTTGCGCAGGTTTTGTTCGAAGTCGGGCTGGATCTTCTTCTGGGCCGCGGCCAACGGGGGCATTTCAATGAAGCCCTGTTTGGCGCGCACCTTCACCGGTCCTGTGCTGAAGGGGGTAGGATTGTCTTCGGCGTCCAGCATCCTGGTCTCGATCGTGACGCCTTTGCCGCAGGGGACTCTGCCGTGCAGATAGTAGCCGAAGGCGTCGGTCTTGGGGCGGTAGCCTATCGGGAAACGAATCCCGTCGGCGGTGGTGACGATGAATTCCACCTTTCGATTCGCCAGGGCTTTACCGTCGGCGCCGACCACGCGCCCCTCGATATCCGCTCTGTCCAGATCGAGCGTGACTCTCAGCGGTGATGAACTGCTCTCGGGCATGCGAGCGACGCCGTAGAGCCGAGACGCCTGCGAATATGCGATCCACACCTTCTGATCGGGCGTGACATCCTCCAGAACGAAACGCCCCCGTACGTCGCTCATCACCCCATCCCAGACGCGTTTTCCCTGCGGCGCCACATAGACGCATTGTCGCGGCCGACCCAGTGTATCAGTCACCACCCCCTTGATTGCTCTAGGTTCGCGGATCTCTTCTTGTTCAACCTCCGCCGGAGGCACTTCGTTATTCGGCGTGGCCTGGGCCATGGGGATGAGGACGGCGGCGACGGTGGCGACGAGGAGGAAGCCGGCCAGGCCCAGTTTGGCGGTCTTGGGGAAGGGGCGGCTGGCGATGTGTTTGATGCGTGTTGTCAAGGCGCGTTTGGATTCGACGACGCCGATCAGACGCAGACTCAGGACAGGTTTGCCAAAGGCGAGCTTTGAGACGTTCAGCAGGGTGCGTGGGTAGTCCTCGGCCTCGTCACCCATCGCGGCCAGGACGGTTTCGTCGACCGCCTGCTCCCTGACCCGGCGGATCATCAGATTGGCGAGCCAGAGCAGGGGATGGAAGAAGTAGACGATTTGCAGGAGTGCCTGAACGAGGCTGATCCACAGGTCCGCGCGTTTGACGTGGGCCAGTTCGTGGAGCAGGATGGATTTGAGTTGAGAGGCGTTCAGTTCCTTCGTCATGTTCTGGGGCATGAGAATGCGGGGCTTCCAGAGGCCACAGACTGATGGACTGGCCGATAGCGACGTCAGCCGCAGGCTGACGGGCGCGCGGACTTTCATCTGCACGCGGCATTGCTGGAGCAGGTCGGTCATCGATTGGGGTGGTTCCTCCGACTGGGCCACGAGCGTGCGCACGAACGCGGCACGCTGGATCAGCACGACCAGCATCACGGCGACGACGGCCAGCCAGCAGAGAAAGGCGACCGCCTGCCACGTTAGCGGCGGTATCGGCTCACCTAACGGCGCCGCTGAAACGACCGCCGGGGAGATGGGCTCTGGCGCAGCCGGCGGTGCGGCCTGGTACGGAACGAGCGGTGCGATTACCGGTTCGGCCATTGGGATCGGCATCTCGACAACCGACGCCACGGGAACTGCCACCGGCGGCGCCTCCACCACGGCTTCGATGGGGTCAGAGAGGTCCGGCAATCGGGCGCCGATCCAGGCGACCAGGCTGGTGGGCGAGGCCAGGGAGGGTGGCAGGATCAGCTTTACCAGGACCAACATCCAGAGCCCGTAGCGGACCACGGCTTTGACGCGCCGGCGCAACAGTCGGTCCAGCAGCAACACGCCGAGGATCAGGACACTCGACTGGATCAACATGGGCAGTACGAAACCGACAAAGACCCTGCCCGCCGCATTCACGAATGACACGAATTCATTCATGGTACTTCCTCTCAGATCTTGGGTTCGACAGATCCCTCCGCGGGACCTGTCGGGACGCCTATTCGCTTTTCCGTTTTCCCCGTCTTCGGTTCTGCAACAGTTGCTCCAGTTGACGATAGTCCTCGTCCGACAGCTTCTCGTTCTCGATCAGGAATTGCATCATGGGTGTCAGGGCGCCGTCGAAGGCCCGCTTGATGGTTCTGAAGATCTCGCTCCGCTGGGCCTGGGTCCGACTGATGGCGGCGCGGTACAGGTAGAGGTTGCGGATTCGCTCGGTTTTGAGCAGACCCTTCTTGACCATACGGTCCATCAGGGTCTTGACCGTCGTATAGGCCCAACCCTTGTCCTTCTCCAGGACCTCCTGGACGGTCGGGGCCGCACAGGGCTCACGCTCCCAGACGACCTGCAGGATGGCCCACTCGCTGTCGAATAGCTCGGTCTTCGTCTTGCTCATAACGACCTCCTTATGTCTATCGTGGTCAATAGTACTCTACTACAGTAGAGGCGCCAAGCAAAAAGTGGATTTTTTCTTCACGAGAGATCTCTCATAAAGCGAATCGTTCATCCGAAAGGAGGATCGCTCGATACGGCGAAAGGGCGTGATCGGCGGCAAGGAGGGCCGGTGAAGCGGTCGATGGGATGGACGTGACGCTATGCCCTTGCTTTCTGGTCATCTCCCTCCCATTCGCCTTGGCGGGCGAGACCTTTTCGGGAGGGCCCGTGTGTATCTGCTCTCACTTACTGATGCGGAATTAGGGGGGCAAGGCGGTTCTAGCCGAGGAATCGGGTGAGCGGGATCCCCGTTCCATCTTCGAGTTGCCCGGCTCGTACTCCACGGTTCCGGTCGGTTTCGGTCTTCGCAAGATCGGGATCGACCGGGTCGTTGGCATGAAATCCCTGGTCGCGTTCAACCGGGCCGTGACGGCCGGTCGGACTCAGTCTATTGCTGCATTCCGACGACTGAGCTACTTCTTCAGCGGATTAACAGACAGCATGCTGCCTGTGTCGGCCTTGGAGGTCGTCGTTTCCGTGATGGTCGGCGTGGTCTTTCGGATGTTGTCGAGTGTTCTGGCGGCCGCGGTGACGACGGCGGCGTTGCCCTCGCCGGCGACGATCTCCTGGAGCAGCCGGCATGTCTCCTCGGTGGGATAGTTCTCCAGGGCGTAGATGGCGGCGGCCTGCCCCCCCTCGGCCGAGACCTCCTTGTTCCCCGCGGCGGCGTAGAGCAGCGCCGCTTTGGCTTCGGGCTGGTCAATCGTGGTGATGGCTTCGAAGACGTAGCCGCCCTGGCCTGGAGGCGAGGCCTCGAGCTTCCGCATCAGATAACTGACGCTCTGTGGGTCGCCTGTATTGGCCATCGCGTCGACCGCGGCTTTTTGGATACTGTTCTGGGGCGGGGAGGATACATCGCCGGCCAGAGTTCGCAGTGAGGCGCTGGCCTCCGGTGCATTGATATTGCTAATGATCTGAGCCAGTTGCTCCCGCTCTTCTTCGGTTTGTGCAGCGTCGTAGCGTGCGACGATCTCGTCGATGACAGCCGTGTCAGCCATCCCGGCCAGCGATTTGGCCGCAGCCCGCTGTACATACGGATCATCGTTGCCCTGGACCGCATCCAGCAGGAGGGTCCAGCTGTCATGATTACTGATGTTGGCGACGCGTTTGGCCAGTTCCTCTTTGTAGGGACCGTCTTCGACGAAGTCCAGCGTATCGAGCAGGACCGTGGTTGCGGCCGGTGTTCCGATACGAGCCAGGGCCTCAGCGGCCCACACCGCCGTCTCGTCCTTGCTGTTGGTGATGATGTCGTTGAGCTGCGCGACTGCATCATCGCCCAGGGCGACAAGGTCTCTCATGATCTCTTTGATCTTGGCGTGGTCTTGAGCCTGCAGAGCCTGTCGCAGAGCATCCCGCAGCGTCGCGTTGGCCGCGAGTCCAGAGCCTCCTGAGCCTTTGAGCCTGTTGGCGAGATGTGGCGGGAGAACGCCTGGTTGCCCCGGACGTGGCTTGGTTGGCGTCTGAGCTTGCGGTCTCTGGCCGGGGAGTAGATCTTGCCCCGGTGCGGCCGTGTTAGCCGCGGCGCCATTAGGATCGAGCTGCGACGCATTGCCCTGTGAATCGTGGGAAGGCGCCAGTTCGTGTTCGAGGGCTCGCTTGGCGACAGGAAGCAGCGCCAGGGCCGCCAGGATCAAGGCTGGCACCAGCAGCAGAGGCCATTCGGCTCTCAGAAAGCTCCGGGAAGGTTTGGGCGCCGCCGTGGCTGATGAGGTCTTGTCCTTTGGGTGCTTTCGAGTGTTCATGTTGCCCTCGTTAAACCAAGCCCGACCGGTCCGACGGTTGCCGGGCCGGTCGGGAGTTGAAACCACATCCTGAGACACAAGGTCCGGAATCGCGACCCTTACGGTTTCCCGTAGGTGCCCTCGCGAACCTTGTCGATCTCGACCGCTGTCAAGACGTCATTGAAGACGACCATTTCATCGATCAGGCCGTCGAAGTTGTGATGGCTGCTTGACCAGCTGCCAATCATCAGCGGAACATCTTCTACATTGAGGGTCGTGCTGAATCCGAAGTCCGCGATGCCCACCTTCTCGGTGACCGTTTCGCTCGCATCGTCCCAGACACGAATCCGATAGCTCTTATCCGGATCATTGTATGTGACTGCGACGTGGTACCAACGATCCGGCTGGATCGGCAGATCGGTCAGACGGCCCCAGTGGGCGGAATTGCCCAGGTTGTACCCCAAGGCCAACTCGAAGTACGTGTTGTTGAAGGCGTCCGTCGCCGCTATCAGGAGGAACGACCGCTTCCCGGTGGTCTCGTCAAACTTGCCGATGAGCGATTGGGCCTGGTAGGTGCTGGGAAGCGTGTCCAGTTTGCACCAGGTGGCCACACTGACCTTCTTGGTGACATCGTTGCTCTTGAGCGGGAACCCATCGCTCAGATTGGCGTCGGTGATGGCGAAGTAGTCGCCTTCGCTTCGGACGAAGCGAGCGCTGGCGGCGCCCTCCTGGAAGGCGCCCGCATCAGCCACAACGCCCTTGTTCTCCAGGGTGTTGGTGCCGATGCTGTCAGCGGCCAGTTTCCCCGCTTCGAAGCGCCACAGGGCG